>NZ_JBIPNG010000004.1:0-46644 GCF_044373815.1 Prosthecobacter sp.
GTTTCTGGGCATCATTTTCTTTGTGAAGCTCAGCATCGAGCGCGGATGGATTTCCGCCGAACTGCGCACGGCGATTGGTTTTGTGATCGGCGCGGGGCTTGTGGGTGCGGGTGTGGTGATCCAACGCCGCAAGCCGTATGCCACGCTGGCGCACACGCTTTGCGCGACAGGCATCGTGGTGCTGTATGGCGTGAGTTTTGCCGCGCATGCGCTCTACCACATTCCTCCCTTCAATCATGCGCTGGTGACCTTTGGCATGATGACGCTGATCACCACAACGGCCTTCCTGCTGGCGGTGCGGATGGAGGCGCAGGTGGTGGCGGTGCTGGGCATGCTGGGTGGTTTTTTGACGCCGATTCTATGCTCCACCGGCCATGACAATCCCGGCGGGCTTTTCAGCTACATCGCCTTGCTGGACATCGGCGTGCTGGCGGTGGCCAAACATAAACGCTGGCTGCATCTCACGGCATTGGCGGCGGCTGGCACGATCATCATGCAGGCGGGGTGGATGCTGAAATTCTTTCGCTCGTCCGAGTATGCCATGGGTTCAGCCACGTGGATTCCGGTGATCGTGTTTCTTGGCTTTGCAACACTGTTCATGCTCGCTGCCTGGTGGTCGCGGCAGCGTGAAGATGAGGACGCCTACCCTGCGGGTGCGGCGCTGGCCTTGTGTGGCAGTGCGCTGTTCGCCGCGTTCGTCTTCCTTGGATTTGGTGCCATCACGGAGCGGCCGACGCTGCTGTACACCTTTGTGCTCGGCATCAATGCCGTCGTCTTGCTCATTGTGTGGCAGCAGCCGCGTGTGGCCAGGGCTCAAGGCATCGTCGCCACACTGACCTTCCTGCATCTTTCCATCTGGACCTCGACAAGGCTCACCGACGAGCTGCTTCCCTACGCGCTGGGCATTTATCTCGGCTTTGGCCTGCAGCACACCGCCTTTGCTGTGCTGTGGCAGCGCCGCAGTCAGTCCGCCTCGCTGTTCATGAGCTGGACACCGGTGATCACGCTGGTGCTGCTGCTCATGCCGGTGCTGTGTCTGGATGCGGTGAGCCTCATGCTGTGGCCCGCGATCCTGCTCGTGGATCTGCTCATCATCGGTCTGGCGATTTTCACGGGTGCGCTGATTCCCGTGCTCGCCGCATTGGCGCTGACACTCATCACGGCAGGAGCGTGGTTGTTCCGTCTGCCTGCGAATACCGCCGGCGGCCTGGGAGTGTTCCTCATCGTGCTGAGTGGCTTTGCGGTGCTGTTTGGTGTGGCCAGCAGCTTTCTCTCACGCAAAATGCCGAAGGTGCCGATTGCAGCCATGCTGCCCGTGAGTTCGGCGGTGCTGCCTTTTGCGCTGCTCATTCTCGCCACACTGCATCTGCACGTGATTGATCCCTCGCCGGTGTTTGGCCTCGCGCTGCTGCTCACGGTGTTTCTGCTGGGGCTTGCGCACATCAGCGGCATCACGGTGCTGGTGCCGACGGCGCTGGGCTGTGTGCTGGCGCTGGAGTGGGCCTGGCATCAGCAGAGCTTCAACGCGGAACACGCCGCCACGCCGCTGCTGTGGTATCTGGGCTTCTATGCGCTCTTCACGGCGTTTCCGCTGGTGTTTCGGAAGCTCTTTGCCACACGCCAGCTCCCATGGATCGCCTCGGCGGCTGCGGGTCTGGGGACCTTTGGACTTGTCTATCGTCTCGTGGGCCAGACCTGGCCGAATGAGATGATGGGGCTGCTGCCTGTGGCGTTTGCCATCGCACCGCTGCTGTGCCTCGTCTTTGTGCTGAAGCAGCATGCGGCGGAAAATCCGGCGCGACTGACGCAGCTCGCGTGGTTCGGAGGTGTGGCGCTGTTTTTCATCACGCTCATTTTCCCGATCCAGTTTGAGAAGCAGTGGATCACGCTGGGCTGGGCGCTGGAAGGTGCGGCGCTGTGCTGGCTTTTCCGCCGGGTGCCGCATCCCGGTCTGCGTGGTACGGGCACAGTTTTGCTGGTGGCTGCCTTTGTGCGACTGGCGCTCAATCCGGCGGTGCTGGCCTATCAAATGCGCGGTGAAACGGCCATCCTGAACTGGCAGCTTTATGCCTACAGCCTTTCAGCGCTGGCGATGTTTGCAGCGGCACGGTGGCTCACGCCGCCGAATGATTGCTGGGACAAGGTGAACCTGCGGGGGCTGTTCTGCGCCTTCGGTGGCATCCTGCTCTTTCTGCTGCTGAACATTGAGATCGCGGATGCCTTCACGCCTGCGGGAGAACGCTCAATCACCTTTGACTTCGATGGCAACTTCGGGCGTGACATGACATACACGATCGCCTGGGCGCTGTATGCTCTTGTGCTGCTCATCATCGGCATCTGGCAGCGCAACGCGCCCACGCGCTATGCGGGAGTCGGACTGCTGGCGGTGGCGCTGCTGAAGCTGTTTCTGCACGATCTGGCGAACATCGAAAGCATTTACCGCATTGGCGCGCTGATGGTGGTGGCCGTCATTGCCCTGGCCGCTTCGTTCCTGTATCAACGTTTCCTCACTGACGACAAATCATGAAACTGCCTCTTCTGCTCATTGCCCTGTGCCTGTCCTCGACCGCCGGTGCTGCTGACTTTGCCGCGTGGACGCATCGTCAAACGGTGCGCGTCACACAGCCCGGACTCACGCGCATCGAACTCGAACCGGAGCTGCTCGATGCCTCGCAAACGAAGGGTGGCGCGGCGTTTCATGACCTGCGGATCATCAGTCCCGGCAAGGTGGAGACGCCCTACATCATCGCTCTGCCACGGATAATCCGGCCTGAGATGGTGGAGGTCCCCGAGTTTAGGGCGGCACTCAATCCGAACACCTTGAACACCGTGCTCGAATTTCGACCGCCTGCGGCCAGCACGACTTCGGAAGTGCTGCTGCAAACTCCGGCGGCCAGTTTCATCAAGTCCGCCACTTTTGAGGCAAGCCTGGATGGCACCCGCTGGCAGACGCTGGCCAGCAACGAACTGCTCTGCCGGCAGAACGGGACGGAGCGGCTGCGCTTTACCTTTGCGCCCGGGGCGTGGACGCATTTCCGTGTGACCCTGGATGATGCGCGCAGCAAGCCCGTGGTGTTTACCGGGGCGCAGGTGCGGCGGGATCTGCCTGAATGGCGCACGCTGTCGCAGCCGGTGAAGATCCGTGGGCGCACGGAGACCGCCGGTGAAACGCATCTGAAACTCGATCTGGGCAGCGCCAATGTTCTGCTGGGCAACGTGCGGCTGCACACGCCTGAGGCGGTGTTTCAACGTGATGCCGCTTTGCTGGGCGCGCGTGCCACGCTCTTCCGGCTGCAGCATGAGGGCCGCAGTGCGGAGGACCTCGACATCGGCGTGCATCAGCTGGCGACCACGCGTGAAGTGGAGCTCGTCATTCGCAATGGCGACAGCCCGCCACTGCGGATCGAGAGCATCGAAGCGACGCGGCATCCGGTGCCGGTGGTGTTTCAAGCGGATGCCGCAGGGGAGTGGCAGTTTTACATTGGCAATGTGCAGGCCCCGGAGCCGCGCTATGACATTGCCGCGCTCAGTGACAAGCTGCGCGATGCCTCCGCGCAGTCCGCCATGGCCAGCGTCGTGGAAGCCAACACCGCCTTTAGCAAAAAGGCCACCGCGCCTGATGTGGAAGATGTGGGTCCGGAGATCGATGTTTCTCCGTGGTCGTTTCAGCGACCGGTGGAATTCAAGGAGGCCGGGGTGCTGGTGGTGGAGCTGATTCCCGAAGTGCTCGCTCGCACGGCGAATGACCTGCACGACATGCGGGTGGTGCGAGAGGGGCATCAGATACCGTTTCTCGCCATCAAACCGGGCGTGGACCGGGAGGTCGAAGTCCCCATCACAGAAGTGCCCGATCCTGAAAAGCCCCGGTGGTCCAAGTGGGACATTCAGATGCCGTTTGCGAATTTTCCGGCGAGTGAGCTGCTGCTGGACTCCCCCACGCCCTTGTTTGCGCGGACGCTCACCGTTTCCGAGCAGCATCTGACGGAGAAGGGGCATTTCGAACGCATCCTGAGCAATGCCAACTGGCAGCGGCTGCCCGGCCAGGCTGCCAACACCTTTCATCTGGCACTCTACACCGCCCCGCGCGCCGCCACGATCCACCTGGCCACGGACAACGGCGACAATGCGCGGCTGCAGATCACCGCTGCTCGCGTGGTGTATCCGGTGGTGCGGCTGATGTTTCGGGTGCCGGACACCAAGCCGGTGCAAATCTGCTACGGCAACCGCCGCGCCCCGTACACGCGCTACGATCTCCAGTTGGTGAGGCCTGATTTTGAAAAGGCCACCCAAGTCGCGGCCACATTGGGCGAGGAAGAGAAGCTGCCCGGCTACGAGGCCGATGCCAGCGGCCCCTCCGGCAAAGGCAGCCCCTGGCTCTGGGCCGCGCTGGCGCTGGTGGTGGGAGCGCTGCTGTGGGTGGTGGCGAAGATGCTGCCGAAGAAGGTGGAGTGAGGGAAGGTCGAGGCTTCGCCTTGCAACCCCGGCCCTCATGTGGACGTTATCTCATTACCCCCAACCATGAGTGATACGACCGGCCAGCCCCCCAAATTTACCAACGCCCTCGCCAAGGAGCGCTCGCCCTACCTGCTGCAGCATGCCCACAATCCGGTGAACTGGCTGCCGTGGGGCGAGGAAGCGTTCAAGAAAGCGAAGGCGGAGGACAAGCCGATTTTCCTCTCCTCCGGCTACTCGACCTGCCACTGGTGCCATGTGATGGAGCGTGAATCGTTTGAGAACGAGGAGACGGCGAAGCTGATCAACGAGAACTTCATTCCCATCAAGGTGGACCGCGAGGAGCGGCCGGATGTGGACCTGACCTACATGACTTATGTGCAGGCGGCGAGCGGCCACGGCGGCTGGCCGATGAGTGTGTTTCTCACGCCGGAGCTGAAGCCGTTTTATGGCGGCACGTATTATCCGCCGGAGAATACGCCGGGGCGCATTGGCTTCAAAAACCTGCTCAACGAGCTGCACAAAGTGTGGACGGAGGATCGCAAGGGCATCGATGAACGTGCGGCGCGCTCGGTGGAGAAGCTGCAGGATCATTTGGACAACGAAAACACGGCGCTGGATGAGATCAATCACGAGACGCTGGTGCAGAAGGCCTACGACGACCTCTCCGGCTCGTTTGATTACCATGAAGGCGGGTTTGGCAGCGCGCCGAAGTTTCCACGACCGACATCGCTGAACATGCTGATGCGGGTGCATCGCATCCTGGCGGAGCGGAAGGGGAATGACCGTGAGTCTGAGAGCAACTGGGCGATGGAGATGACGGTGAAAACGCTGCGCGGCATGGCAAACGGCGGCATGCGCGACCACATCGGGGGCGGCTTCCATCGCTACAGCGTGGATGGCTACTGGCACATCCCGCATTACGAAAAGATGCTGTATGATCAGGCGCAGCTGCTTACCGCCTACACCGAAGCGTGGCAACTCTCGCAGAATGTGCTGTTTGAAAACATCGTGCGCAGCACCGTGGCCTATGTGAAGCGCGATCTGCGGCAGAAAGATGGCGGATTCTTCTCCGCTGAAGATGCCGACAGCCTGGCAAGTGCCGATGCCGCGCACAAAACCGAAGGGGCTTTCTACGTCTGGAAAGCCGCTGAGATCGACGAGCTGCTGGGCAAGGAAAACGGCAGCATCTTCCGCTACGCCTACGGTGCGCGCCGCGATGGGAATGCAAGGCCTGAAAGCGATCCGCAGGGTGAACTCAAGGGGCTGAATACTTTATACCGTGCGATCTCCTTCAAGAAGACTGCGGAATATTTCAAGAAAACGCCGGAAGAGGTCAAAGGCATCATCGACCAAGGCACAGCCACGCTGTTTGAAGCACGTGCGAAACGCCCGCGTCCGCACCTTGATGACAAGGTCATCGCCGCGTGGAACGGGCTCATGATCTCCGGGCTCGCCCGTGCGGGGGCTGCGTTTGGGGATGCTGAGATGATCACACTCGCTGCGGATGCCGCGCAGTTCCTGCATGACCAGCTTTGCACCACGCCCGGCAAGGAACTGCACCGCTCCTGGCGCGAAGGTGAACGCGGGCCTAGAGCCTTTGCGATTGATTACGCCTGCCTGATTCACGGGCTGATCGATCTTTACCAGGCTTCGTTTGAGGTGAAGTGGCTGCAGTGGGCCACGGCTTTGCAGACGGAGATGGATACGCTGTTTCTCGATACGAAAAACGGCGGCTACTACAGCGTGCACACCGACATACCGAACAGCGTGCTGCGCATCAAGGAGGACTATGATGGTGCTGAGCCTTCGCCGAATTCACTCGCCGCGCTCAATCTGGTGCGCCTCAGCGCGCTGCTGGCCAAGGATGACTGGAAGAAGCAGGCGGAGAAGATCTTCGCGCTCTTTGGTTCGACGCTGCAGAGCAGCCCGTCCTCGGTGCCGGTGATGGCCATCGCGTTTGACATGCATCATCGTGGCAAGCAGCAGGTTGTATTGGCGGGAGATGTGAACAGCGCGGCGTTCAAGGCTCTCGCCGCGAGTGTGCATCGCCGGTTTCTGCCCACTGCGGTGATCCTCTGTGCGGATGGTGGAGCTGGTCAGCAATGGCTGGCCACGCACAATGAAGTACTCGCCGGAATGAAGCCGGTGAATGGTCAGCCTGCGGCGTATGTTTGCCAGAATTTTACGTGTCAAGCGCCGGTGACGACGGTGGAGGGATTGGAGAAGGTACTGGGGAAGTGACTTTTCTGCTTGGTGGAGACTAGCCACGATCCCGAAGGGATCGTAGAAGGTAGCCAGGGGTCGAAGACCCCTGGAGAGCTTATCACCCAGCCCCCTCTCACGGGCGCATGCCGGAGGCATGCCAGCACCTCTCTACCCACGCCTGACTCACGCCTCAGTCCAAATAGCGCTCCTCAAACTCCACGCCTGCACGCCGAAGCATCGCCACCAGTTCCTCACGGAATGTGCGGACGCGATGATGCTCTTCCTGGCCATTGACGTACTCCCGTACGGATTCAATCGCCGTCGGGCTGACGGTGAACGCGGCATATCCTTCCTGCCAGGCGAAGTTGGGTTGTTGAAGAGTCTCCTTGGTCCAGTTCGTTGCGTCCTTTTTCAAATCGCGCATGAAGTCGGACAGGCAATGCGTGGGCTTTAATCCAAAGAGCAAATGCACGTGGTCCGCCACGCCGCCGATGCAAATCGGAGTTCCGCCCAAGCCGTGGATCATGCCGCCGAGGTATTCGTGAAGTCGTGATCGCCATGCGACGGCGATGAGAGGCTCCCGGTTCTTAGTTGAGAAGATCACGTGGTAATGCAGCGAGGTGTAGGTGCCGGGCATGCGGAAGAGATGAGACGTCTCATGATGCCGTGGGAGTGAGAGAATGAGCAATGATTTTCATGGGCATTTTATCGTGTGGTGAGCGCGAAGAGGCATTGCCGCAGCTTCGAGGGCGGTGGGAGGACTGTATCGTACTAGCATCCCTTCGGGATGCGACCTTGAGAGAGCGTGGGGTGGAATGGCTTTCCAGGGGTCTGCGACCCCTGGCTACCTGCTGTGATCCCTTCGGGATCGAGACGATAGAACCGCCGCCTTGTTCAAGCCACCTGCTATGATCCCTTCGGGATCGAGACTGTGCCATCGTCGTCGCAGCCTTCCTTGATCTCCCGGGCTGGAAACACCACCTCCCCGTGCTTTCTTTTCTTCATCGCGAGCGCCCGGTTGCCTCTACGAGGCGTATCGTTACTCTCGCTCCCCCATGTCTCGTGTTGCCAAAAAAACTGCCGCCCGGAAGTCTCTCAACGATGTCATTCGCATTCGTGGGGCGAGGCAGAACAATTTGAAGGGGATCGATCTCGATCTGCCGCTGGGGAAGCTGAATGTGATCACGGGGCCGAGCGGGTCGGGAAAGTCGTCGCTGGCGTTTGATACGATCTATGCGGAAGGGCAGCGGCGCTATGTAGAGACGTTTTCGCCGTACACGCGGCAGTTCTTTGAGCGCATGGACAAGCCGAAGGTGGATTCCATCGAGGGCATCCCACCGGCAATCGCCATCGAGCAGGTGAACAACATGCGCAGCACGCGCTCGACGGTGGGGACGATCACGGAGATCAATGATTATTTGAAGATGCTGTTCCCGCGCCTGGCGGAGGCGACGTGCCCTTCGTGCCACCGTCCGGTGCGGCCGGAGTCGCCGGAGAGTATTCTCAATGAGCTGCTGAACGCGCATGCGGGGAAGCAGGCGCTCATTCTGTTTCCGGTGGCGGTGCCGAAGGATGCTGTGACGGCGGACTTTGCGGCATTTCTGCAAGCGCAGGGCTTTCTGCGGGTGTGGCTGTATGGGAATGTGATTCGTCTGGATGAGCCGGATGCGCTCAAGGGCCGCAAGCTGCCTGCGCAGGTGATGGTGGTGCAGGACCGTGTGGTGCTGGAGGCGAAACAGCGGTCGCGTGTGAGCGAGGCGCTGGAAGCAGCGCTGCGTTATGGCAAGGGAAAGGTGGCAGCGAGCATTGAGGATGAGACGCTGCATTTTTCCACCGACTGGAGTTGTGCGGACTGTGGCATCACGCTGCCGGCACCGACGCCGGGGCTGTTCAGCTTTAACAGTCCGATTGGCGCGTGTCCGACGTGTCGTGGCTTTGGCCGCACGCTGGGGCTAGACATGGGGAAGGCGATTCCGGATGAGTCGCTGAGCATCAATCAAGGGCTAGTGCGGCCGTTTCAAGGGAGCACGTATGGCGAGTCTCAGCTCGACCTGGAAAAGGCGGCGCGGAAGCGTGGCGTGGACATCCACAAGGCGTTTGAAGATTACTCGAAGGAGGATCGCAAGTGGCTCATTGAAGGCACGCGAGATGATCCTGAAGACGCGTACAATCGCGGTGAGTGGTATGGCGTGCGCGGCTTTTTCAAATGGCAGGAGTCGCGCAGCTACAAGATGCATGTGCGGGTGTTTCTGAGCCGCTACCGCGCTTACACAGAGTGTGGCGACTGCGGCGGCGGGCGATTGAAAAAGGAGGCTTACAACTTCCGCATCGGCTCGCATACCATCGCGGATCTGTCGCGGCTGCCGGTGGATGAGTTGCACCCGCTGGTGCAGTCGTGGCCGATAAAGGCGAGCGATCATGTGGCGACGATGCTGCGGGGTGAGATCGCCAGCCGCATCAGCTACATGGATCGTGCGGGCCTGGGCTACCTGAATCTGGACCGGCAAACGCGCACGCTGAGCGGTGGCGAGTTGCAGCGGGTGAATCTCACGACGTGCCTTGGGGCGTCGCTGGTGAACACGCTCTTCGTGCTGGATGAGCCAAGCATTGGGCTGCATCCGCGCGACATCGGGCGTCTCATTGGTGTGATGGAAGGTCTGCGGGACAAGGGCAACACGCTGCTCGTCGTGGAGCATGAAGAAGCAGTGATGCGCAGCGCTGACAATCTGATCGACATTGGTCCGGGACGTGGAGAGAAAGGTGGAGAGCTAGTGTTCAGCGGACCGCTGGAAAAGCTGGGAGCGAAGGTGAAGTCGCTCACGGGAGATTATTTGTTCGGGAGGAAAAGTGTGCCCATTCCGGCGCAGCGACGTTCGATTTCCAATCCCAAGTCGTCTGACTCAGATGTGGCTCCTGTGAAGGTCAAAGGTGGTCGCAAAGGAGCTGTGGCAAATCAGAAGCCTGGGACTCTTTCAATCAGAGGCGCGCGTCAGAACAACCTCAAGAAGCTGGATGTGGACATTCCGCTCGGCGTGTTTTGCTGCATCACCGGCGTGAGCGGTTCGGGGAAATCGACGCTGGTGCATGATGTGCTGTACCGGAACCTGCAGCGGCTGCGCGGTGAGGTGTGTGAGGAAGAGCCGGGGCGCGTGAGCAAGATCACGGGCTGGGAGCAACTGCATGAGGTGGTGATGGTGGATCAGTCGCCGCTGGCACGCACGCCGCGCTCGACACCGGCAGTGTTTCTGGGGGCGTTTGATCACATCCGCACACTTTTCTCCGAGACGGACGATGCGAAGGCGCAGGGCATCATGCCGGGCTTCTTCAGCTTCAACTCTGGGGAAGGGCGCTGCGAGCGCTGCGCGGGCAATGGCTTTGAAAAGATCGAAATGCAGTTCCTGAGCGATCTGTATGTGACCTGCCCTGAGTGCGAAGGGAAGCGCTACCAGCCGCCTGCGCTGAAAATCCTGCTGCATGGCCAGAGCATCCATGATGTGCTGGGCATGACGGCGGAAGCTGCGGTGGAGTGGTTCAGCAGTTCGCTGTTTGAGTCGTCGAAGAAGGCGAAGCAGATCGTGGCGCAGCTGCATCTTTTGAATGAGGCCGGACTTGGCTACCTGAAGCTGGGGCAGCCGCTGAACACGCTTTCGGGCGGTGAGGCGCAGCGCTTGAAGCTCATTGGGCATCTGATTGAAAACCCGGCGGGCTCAGCGGCTGGGAGTTTGTTGCTGCTGGATGAGCCGACGACGGGGCTGCACTTTGATGACATCGCGCTGCTGGTGAAGCTGCTGCAGCGCCTCGTTGATGAAGGTCACAGCTTGCTGGTCATTGAGCACAATTTGGAAGTCATCAAATGCGCTGACTGGGTCATTGATCTGGGGCCGGAAGGCGGAGAGGCAGGCGGAGGTTTGGTGATTGCTGGAACGCCGGAGGAAGTGGCGGAGTGTGCGGCTTCGCATACCGGGCGTTATCTGCATGAGCTGCTTTCGGTTTCAAAGGGGCACGCTGCCAGCCGTGTGGCGGAGACTCCAAGGAGAGACCTCTCGCTGCCGCAGGAGACCAGCAATACGATCAGCATTCGCGGGGCACGTGAGCACAATTTGAAAAACATCTCGTTGGATATTCCGCGGGATGAGTTTGTGGTGGTCACGGGGCTCAGTGGTTCCGGCAAGTCATCGCTGGCGTTTGATCTGATCTTTGCTGAAGGGCAGAGGCGCTTCCTGGACAGCATGTCGGTGTATGCACGGACGTTTGTGGAGCAGATGGAGAAGCCGGAGGTGGATCTCATCACAGGTGTGCCGCCGACGGTGGCCATCGAGCAGCGCATCTCTCGCGGCGGTGGCAAATCAACGGTGGCGACGGTGACGGAGGTGTATCACTTTTTCCGCCTGCTGTTTGCCAAGCTTGGGACGCAGTACTGCCCGACGTGCAACGTGCCGGTGAAGAAGCAGAGTGTGCAGGCCATTTTGAAAACGGTGCAGCAGCATCTGCGCAGCGGTGGCGGGCATCTGCTGGCGCCGCTGATCAAGGCACGCAAAGGCTTCCACAGCGAGGTGGCGGAGCATGCGAGCAAGCATGGCATCGAGACGCTGCTGGTCGATGGCGAGTTCCGCGACACGGCGGGATTCCAAAGGCTGGAGCGCTTCAAGGAGCACACGATTGATGCGGTGATCGGCAAAGTGGGGAAGAGCGATGATGCGGAGAAGCTGCGGCCGCTGATCGAAACGGCACTGAAGATGGGCAAGGGCACGATCAAGCTGCGGCTCAATGACAAGACGATGCACGTGCTGAGCACGGAGATGAGCTGTCCTTCATGCGGATTGTCGTTTGAAGAGCTGGATCCGCGTCTCTTTAGCTTCAACAGCCCGCATGGCTGGTGCAAAGACTGCCGTGGCTTTGGCCTGAAGGGCCACAAAACGGATCTGAGCGACCGGCAGCCGGATGTCTCGGTGCTGGAGGCTGAGCTCGAAGAGGAGCGTCGTTTTGAAAGTGCTGATGAGGAAGGAGAGAAGCCGCGTGAAGTATGCCCAAGCTGCCAGGGCAGCCGCATCAATGAGATCGGCCGTGCGGTGCAACTGCAGGGCACGAAGATCCAGCAGTTCGCGGGATTGACGGCGGGAGATGCGGGCAAACTGCTGTCGAAGTTTAAGTTCGAAGGCACGGAGGGCATCATCGCGCTCGACATCGTCAAGGAGATCGCGCAGCGGTTGAAATTCATGCAGGAGGTGGGCCTGGGCTATCTTCAGCTGAATCGCAGCGCGGACACGCTCAGCGGCGGTGAGGCGCAGCGCATCCGGTTGTCGGCGCAGCTGGGCAGCAATCTGCGTGGCGTATTGTATGTGCTCGATGAGCCGACCATTGGTCTGCATCCGCGCGACAATGAGAAGCTGCTCGACACGCTTATGGCGCTGCGGGACAAGGGCAACTCGCTGCTGGTGGTGGAGCACGATGATGAGACGATGAGACGTGCGGACACGATTCTCGATCTCGGGCCGGGTGCGGGCAAATTTGGCGGTCAGATCGTGGCGCAAGGCACGATGGCGCAGATCTTGAAGAACAAGAACAGCGTCACGGGCGCGAGCCTGCGCACGCCTTTGAAGCACCCTGTGCGTGGCTCACGCCGGGCACTGCCTGCATTGAAGGCGAAGGATGGCTGGCTGCGCGTGACCGGCGCGACGGCGAACAATTTGAAGAACATCGATGTGTCCATTCCGCTGGGGCGTTTGACGGTGCTGACTGGCGTGAGCGGCAGCGGCAAGAGCTCGTTCATGCACGGGGCGCTTTCACCGGCGGTGCGGGAGAAGATCAGCAAGTCGAAGATCAAGGTCGTGAAGGCGTGGAAGAGCATCACCGGCTTTGAAAATTTGCAGACGGTGCATGAGGTGGATCAGTCGCCCATCGGCAAGACCAGCCGCTCGTGCCCGGCGACGTATGTGGGCATTCTCGATGACATCCGCGCGCTGTTTGCGCAGGTGCCGCTGGCACGGACGCGTGGCTATACGGCGAGCCGATTTTCCTTCAACACCGAAGGCGGCCGCTGCGAGACCTGCGGTGGCAATGGCGAGATCAAGGTGGAGATGGCCTTCCTGCCGACCACCCGCGTGCATTGCGAGGCCTGCAACGGCCTGCGCTTCAATTCATCAACGCTGGAGATCGAATACAACGGCAAGCACATCGGCGATGTGCTGCGCATGAGCATCACCGAGGCAGCGGAGTTCTTTGCACCGGTGCAGAAGATCGCGCGTCCGCTCAAGCTGCTGGCCGACACGGGCCTGGGCTATTTGCAGCTCGGGCAGCCGAGCCCGACGCTCAGCGGCGGCGAGGCGCAGCGCATCAAGCTTGTGACCGAACTGCGCAGCGGCGATGGCCGCACGAACAAGGAGCGGCTCAAGGGCATCACCGTGGCCGGGAAGCGGAATCTCTACCTCATCGAGGAGCCGACCATCGGGCTGCACATGCAGGACGTGGCGCGTTTGATTGATGTGCTGCACCGACTGGTGGATGAAGGCCACACGGTGGTCGTCATTGAGCATCATCCGGATGTCTATGCCGAGGCGGATTTCCTCATCGACATCGGGCCCGAAGCTGGGCCTGAGGGTGGGAAGCTCGTGGCTGCGGGGACGCCGGAGCAGGTGAAGAAGTGCAAGGGAAGCGAGACGGCGCGCTTTTTGTGAGAACGGCACGGTGCTGAACCCAAGAAAAGGTTCTCAGCGGTCGTGGTCTTTCGCATGCACTCGAACAGACCAGCCTCCCGACGCATCCCAGACTGGCAAATCGGGTGCATTGACAGCAAGTGGAAGTGGATTGTCCCCTGGGGAGTCTTTGGCTTGGTCGGAGTGGCCTTTGCGAGCCTGTGTTCTACGCCATGGATTTGCAAAGCCATTGAGAGAAACACTTTCTACGAGTTCAGGTTGAGGCTTGCAGATCATTCCACCGCCGCCATGCCTGGAACGACGGTGGTTCAAATTCAATCTGACCGCCAAATTCAACTGGGTGAAGTGACACTCGACTTTTCTCCCCCTGAAGTGCGAACTACGCATCCGTGGGAGCTGTATGAATTGCAATGGAAGCAGGCACTGCAGCGGAGGCATGATGTCCGAACTGCGGTTCAACGAGAGATCAAGAAGATTCCAAGAACTCCGACCATCGTGCTTCGTGTGAATCCAAACGTACAGTTGGAGACCATCGCCATTGTCTGGACAAGCGTTGAGGCCGTTTCAAAGGCGACTTTGTATTTGGATGTGACCGGCACAGAGCAAAGAGGCGTTGATTAGGGCACCCGGCTCCTGCTGCTCCTTGCATTCCCAGCGCTCCCACCTTTGATTACGGTCTAACTTTAAACTGAAAGACACATCATGGGCGCACAATGGAAACAGAAATGGCGGGAAATGGCCGCAGACCAGAAGGGGAAGATCACGGGGAAGCTGGTGCGTGAAATCCAGGTGGCGGCGAAGCTGGGCGGGCCGCACCCGGAGTACAACGCCCGACTGGCGGCGGCGGTCGCAGTTGCGAAGAAGCAAAGTGTGACGCGGGAAACGATCGAGCGTGCGATCGCGAAGGGCTCGGGCACCGGGCCGGATGCGGTGCAGTTTGAGACGACGACTTATGAGGGCTTCACGCCGCACCGGGTGCCGGTGATCGTGGAATGCCTGACAGACAACAACAACCGCACGTCCTCGGACATCAAGGTGCTGTTCCGTGCGGGCACCATGAGCAAGGTGATGTGGATGTTTGACCATGTGGGCCTGATCGAGGCGCACCATGCGGACAAGACGATGGACATCGAGGTGGCGGCGCTGGAAGCCGAGGCGGAGAACGTGGAGCCAATGGAGGTCGAGGATGAAGAGGCGGCGGGCCACATTGGCGCGCGGTTTTTCACGCAAACGACGACGCTGGATGCCGTGACGAAGGCGCTGAAGGCGGCGGGCTGGGTGGTGACGACCTCTGAAATGAGCTACGTACCGAAGGAATACCCGGAGCTGACGGATGAGCAGCGCGAGGAAGTGACGAATTTCCTGCAAACATTGGATGGACATGATGATGTCCACCGGGTTTACGCTGCGCTGAAATGACGAAACCCGAATGTCGAATGACGAATGAATGGCAGCGGCTCGTGAGACGCGAACTTCGAGCTTCGTCATTTGTCATTCTGATTTCGTCATTATTGCTGCCCGTGATGCTGCTCCTGTGCGGCTGCGGGAAGAAAAAAGCCGCTGCGAAGCCCAAGGTGGAAGCTCCGGTGGTGGTGATGCCGACGCTGCTGACGGAGGCGGACCGGCTGGGGCTGGCAGGCCGCGTGCCGGTGGATGTGGAGTTTTGCGTGAGCAGCGTGCAATTGAAGAAGCATGCTGAGGCGCTGAAGGCCTCGCGCTGGTGGGGGCAGATGGTGGCGTTTCTGGAAGACAAGGCGCCGACCCCTGACAAGTCGAGCAGCGTGATGGTGGATGAGGCGTTTGTCGCTTTTGGCAAAGACAGCGTGAAGAGCTTGGTGCTGCTGCGGCAATTGAACGATCTGTACAACGAGACGGCGTATCGCGGCATGATGAGCGGCGGGGTGCTGGCGGGTCTGGGGACGAGTTTTGATGCGAAGAAGCTGATGGAGGCCGCGCTGCGTGACCCCGATGTACTGGAGGCACTGATTTTGCTGCTGGAGCGCTTTGAGATGCCGCCGGTGATGATCGGCGTGGGATCGCCAGAGCCGGAGCAGGTGCTGAAACGGTTCAGCGACATGCTGCATCTGGCGGACTGGCTGGGAGATGCGCCGCAATCGCGCATCGTGACGGCGCAGGGGGAAAAGATCACGGTGAATGAGATCGCGATGGATCAGGTGCTGACAGCGGAGCGGCGGCGGCAGTGGCTGGAAGTGCTGGCGCAGGCCGTGCCGGGGATCACGCCGGAAATGAAGGACCGGATGGCGCGCGGTCTGGAGGTGCTGGCACGCAAGAAGTGGGTGCTGGCACTGGGCCTGGGCGCCCAAAGTGCGTATGTGGCGGTGGGGAAGTCGAAGGATCAGATCCGACTGGCCAACTCGGTGGAAGAATCGCTGCTGGCGCGGCCGGAGCTGCGCACGCTGGATGCGCATGCGCTGAAAGGCCTGGGTTTGATCGCGTGCTGGGACGGCGTGTTCATGGACGTGCTGCAATCAGACCACCCGTTTCAGCCGATCGTGCGCGGAGTGATGGCGGGCTTGCAGAGGGAGAAAATTTTTTCTGGTGTGGCGCGTGCCCTGGAGCCGCAGGTGATCGAACTGGCGGCGGCGGAGCGCGCTTATTACCGCAATGAACATACGAACGGCGCTGCCGTGGCGTGGTGGGACGGCGGAGTGCAGATGGAAATGGCTGGTGGGGACTCGACGGCGGAAGCCGCAGAGCTGGCGAAGGCATCGCAGTTCTCGGCGTTGCTAGATCAACCGGAACTGGTGTTTGGCGTGAGCGGACAGGGATCTGACGCTGGAACGGGGAGAGCTTATTTTGAAGCGTGGATGCGCGCGGTGCATGCGACGGCGCATGAACTGGTCAAGGCGGGTGTGGGCGGAGAGCAGTCTGCGCAGATGTTCAAGCTGGCGGATCTGGCGGTGCTGCCAAGCGTCATCGCCGTGTATGACGGCACGAAGACGATCTGGCAGAAGGCGCTGAGCGGAGACGGGGCTTTCATCCTCGACATCGGCGGGAAGATGCCGCCGCTGCCAGGCCTGCCACCGGGAGGTGAAGCGGTGCCGGTGCCACGCTTTGCCAGTGTGCATGAGATCAAGAACCGTGCGTTGATCGGGGTGTCCTGGGAGAACATGGAGGCGGCGCTGCAGAAGCTGCTGAAAAACGTGCCTTCACCGCAACCGATCGAGCTGCCGAAAGTGGTGGTGAAGCGGAGCGGTGATCTGACGAGCTACAGCTATGAGCTGCCGTTTGATTCGAGAGAGCTGGGGCCATGTGCGTCGCTGAATGATCGACTGTTCATGCTGGGCACATCGCGTGTGCAGCAGAGTCACCTGGCGGAAGTTCTCAAGCAGCCGAACGCCAGTCCTGCCAAAGGAATGCGGGTGAAGCTGAGCATTGCCAAACTGCGGGAGTTTCTGAAAGCGTTTGCGACGGTGCGGGCACAGAGCGCAGGCGCAGGGGAATTGAAGGCTGCTTTGAAATGGCTGGAGCCGTTTGAGGAGCTGGACCTGCGGCGGTGGAGCGAAGATGGAGTGAGCAGAGGACGCATGTCGTGGAAGATGCACGATGTGCTGAGTTATGACTGAGGCAGGGCATGGGGGAGCAAGTGCTGGCACGGCCTGCGCAAGCAGTAGCTGCGTTCGTTCCTCACTCCGCAACCGCAGTCCAGATGGGGGCATTCCCATCTCGATGCGGAAATCACTTCGATGACGAGGTCACCGGCGCGGGCTCGGGCTGAGGACGCCAGGTGAGCATGCCTTTTTCGTTCATGAGGTAGAGGACGGGGATGGACTTGCCCTGCGGGCCATCGGGGAGGAGCCGGCCTTCGGCGTCGAAGTTGGCGATGCGGGCGTCGGCGTAGCGGATCCAGCCCTGGAGTGCGCCGGAGGTGGGATCGTAGCGATAGACATCGCGCCACTGCTTGAGTGTGGTGAGACGTGGGCTGACGTAAGCAGGAGCGGTGGAACGATCGAGAACGTCGGGGAAGAGTACCTGGCTGAGGAGGGTGAGATTCAGGCCTCGAAGCATGTAGCGCTCGCCGAGAGAGAGCTTTTCCGGCGGGGACATGGTGTCGATCTGCCCGGAGGCCTGCTCGACGAGGACGCCCTGCATGATGAGGCGGTGGAGTTCGGCGCGGACATCCGCGACGGCGGTGGATTTGGGCGAAGCGGCTGCGAGTGCATCGAGCTCGCGCTGGGAGCCGAGGTAGAAGGGATAAAAGCCGGCGATGGCGTTGAGCACTTTGTCGATGGTGGCGCGCACGGTGAGATCGGATTTTTCCGTGACCTTTTTCTTCAAGGCGGAGCTGGTGGCCTCGCCGAGTTTCGCACGCAGCTGGGCGGCCTCGTCTTTGCGTTTGTCGGCGTTTTCGATGGCGGTGAAGGCATCGAGCAGGGGTTTGAGCACGACGTAATGCTGCTGCAGACCGCTGCGTTCATCGGGCGTGAGAATTTGATCAAGCAGGCGGCTGCGGAGATTGGTGTCCTTCATGCTGAAGGCGAGCAGGATCTTCACCCAGCGGGGGTCGGTGTCTGTGACGGGCAGGCCAAAATCTGGATTGTGAGTTTGATAGTGGATTTCAGAGACGCGGCCCTTCTCATCGTAGAAGTGCATCTCGTTGGGCAGCATGTAGAAGCTGATGATGGCGGGGGTGCTGATGCTGGAACCGTTGTCGGCGAAGATGCCGATGTCGATGCGATGGCTGCGAATGCCGGTGGCGGTGATCACGGGCGGCTCCCAGCGGATGCGGAGGCGCATGACATCGCCGCCGGGTTCGGACTCGATGTGGACGAAGCGCGGATCACCCTGCAGCACGGCGGCGCGCATTTTCAGCGGGGCTTTGACCAGGTTCACCGTTTTATCAAAGCCGATGAGCATGCCGTGCTCGGCTTCGTTGCCGCGCAGGATGCGGGCGATGGAGACGGGAGTGTCGGAGAGCTTCCAGGGATGGGGGTTGGCGAGCTCGAAGAAATTCTTGCCGGGCTCGATCTTGGATTCCTCAATGACACGCAGCAGCACGAGCGGCGGGATTTTCGCCGGCGTCATGTCATGAGCGATGCGCACCATTTTTTCCTCGTCGATCTGCGCGCCGTCAAAGACCGGCGGATGAGCTTTGCCGGTGAAGTAGTCCTCGGGTGTCTGCACCGCAGTGTTCGAACGGCGAAAAATGGACTGCAGCGTGGGCATGAGCAGGCGCTTTTCGATGAGGAGCTTCTGCGTTTCCGGCGGAAAGGCGGCGGTGGCGGAGAGCAGGGCCTTGAGGAAGGGCTGATCGGTGAAGGAGGAGCCCTGGGAGATGAGCACGCAGGGGGTGTTCAGCGGCAGGAGATCGCCATAACCACCGCCAGCGTTTCCGTTGGCACCGATGTCGTAGTCCTGGTGCTCTGGATAGATGAAGAGGTTGTTGGAGAGGTACTGCTTGGCGAGGAAGAGATTGCCGCCGGGATCCATCATGATGATCCGCGGCAGACAGCCCATCTGCGTGGCACCGGAGGCCATGGAGCAATTGCCCAGGGTCGGCTGGGAGCGGACCAGAGTGGCAGCCCCTTTTTCATTCTCGGCCCCTTTGTTCACCTGCAGCTGCGGATACTGCGCGGTGTTCAGCGGCGAATGCTGGCCGTCACGATTTTCATAGGTGATGGCCTGGAGTCCGGCCGCGGTGCCTTTGGCAAACCAGTCATTGATCAGCTCGGCGACTTTGTCCGTCCGTGTGGTGACGGGCTGTGCGAGGACATCCGAGAGGCCAAGCGTTAGAAACGCCAGGAGGCACAGGCAGGCCGTGGATTGGATCAGCACGCCGCATTGTCACGACAGTGCCGCTATTGGCAAAAGGAATATGCTATGCAGAAGGTTTAACCTTCGGGCGTCGCCAGCGGGAAACGCAGCTTGATCTCGGTGCCTTGGTCCGGATTGCCCCGGACAAAGAGCTGGCCGCGCATTTGATCGGCAAAGACCGCGAGGATTTTGAGGCCAAGACCACCGCCTTCACCTGGATGAAAGTCGGAGGGCAGGCCCACGCCATCGTCACTGATGACGAGTTCGCCGCTGCCCTGGGTGTAGGTCAGCGTGGCGGTGATCAAGCCTTTGCGGCCATGCGGATAGGCATGCTCAAAGCAGTTGGAGAGCGCCTCATTGAGCGTGAGGGCGAGCGGCATGAGCCACTCCTGCTCAATGGGGCCTTCCTGCACTTCCAGGTGCACCTTGATCTGGTCTGACTTCACCTCATAACATTCACGCAGGTGCGCGACGAGATCGCGCGAGAAGTCGCTGAAGGTGTCAGCCTTCCCAAGGGCGACCTGATACAAATGCTGATGGAGTGCGGCGATGGCACGCACGCGGTTCTGGCTGGAGCGCAGGGCATTGCGGGCATCCTGATCGCTCACGCCATTGATCTGCATGTTCAGCAGGCTGGAGATGATCTGGAGATGGTTCTTGATGCGATGATGCGTCTCGGTGAGCAGGAGTTTTTCGCGCTCGAGGTCAACCACCGGCCAGCGCTGGCTGGAAGGCGACACCACTTGGAAAGCCAGCGGGATGGCGGCTTTCAGGATCGCGGCAGGCAGCGAAGGGACCGCTGAAGTTTCGACTTCGGCGGCGAAGTGGGCGCTGAGTTCAACCCCGCCTTCCTCAAGGATACGCACGCTGGTTTCCACTTCCCCGCGTTTGCCATTCCCGCCGAAAAACGGACGCTGAACGATGCTGTGAGGACGGGCTGCCTGTGCGGCGAGATCTGCAAAAAAGCCGGTAGCGTCTGAAGGGCGGAAAAACTGATGCAGCGGCCGCCCGACGGCAGCAGCAGCCTCGAGACTGAACAATTGCTGGGCGTGCACCGACCAGGTGCGCACGCGGCCATTCGCATCCGTGGTGAGCAGTATAACGCTGGTCGGCCGGGGCGCTGGGGCAGGCGTCTGGAAAATGGCTGCGGCGGGAAACGCTGGCTCTGGCAGAGTCGCGGTTACAGGCTCATTGACCTCCTGCAGGTAATGGATGGTACAGTGGGTTTCCCCCTGCGCATCTGGAACGGCTGCAAGGTGCAGGATGGCGTGAGAGAAAGAACCATCGATGCGTTTGATGCGAACTCCGAGCGCCTCCGCCTGACGACCGCTGCTTTGCAGGGAGCGCAGCGCATCACGCCGTGCGGTGGCGCTGTCAGGATCCAGCCAGGCATCCAGCGGATAACGCCGCAGCTCAGACTTGGCCTTGCCGAGAAGTTCTTCGGCATGCTGGTTGACCTCGAAGATGACGCCGGCCTTGTCCGTCATGACAATGGCGATGGGACTGCCCTGCATGAGCGTGCGGAGCTTGGCCTCCATGCTGCGAAGCTGCTCTTCATGACGGGTGTGCTCGGTGGCGTCCTGAATGCTGACCAGCAGCCCCCCGCCGGGCAGGGCAATGGGATGAAACTCGAGTTCCTTGAGCAGGCCGTCCGCTGTGGCGAGAGACACGGTGCGCGTCAACTGACGGCGCCAGACGCTTTCACGCCAGGCCAGCACGACCTGCGCGCGATGCTCTTCGGTGGAGCATGCGTGAGCCAGCCAGCTTTCGACGGTTTGATCTGATTCGAGCGGACGCCCCAGCAGTTTGGCCAGGCCTTCATTCTGATACACTGGAACGCCACGTTCATCCAAAACGAAGACTCCGCAGGGAATGCCTTCAAGATAGCTGCGCAGGCGGGACTCACGCCTGCCGAAGGCCTGCTGCGCCTCGGCGAGAGTGCGCAATTCCTGCCGTGCACGCGAAAGCTCGTTTTCCAAACGCTGCTGTGCGGCATCATCCACCGGTGCTGCCGCAGGAAGCGGAGGGGGAACCACCACGGGTGCAGGCATAGCCACCGGAGGGATGAAGCGAGGTGCGATTTCCGCAGCCGGTGGGGAAGGGAAGCCCATCACCATGACTTGGCGTGGGGAATCATCCGCCCCTTTGCGTGCCAGCGCTGAAACCAGCCAGCGGGAAGGGACGGAAGGATCCGGGGAGGAATCCTTGTGCGTGGTGATGTAGACCGGAACCGGCGAGTGGGCCAGCGCCACACGGGTGAGTGCATCGAGTGTCTGCTGACGCAGGGCGCTGTAGTCCCGGCCTTCACCGAAAACTTCCCAAAAGCAGGTGGTGCCCTCCTGAATTCCTTTGTCCAAGGTCAGATGCGCAGCGGCGACGTTGGCGCGCAGGATCGCTCCGTCCAAATTGAGGATCAGCATTGGAATGGAGCAGTCCAGCGGATCGGGCGTTTTCGCCACAGGCGCTGAACCGTCTTGATCCTCCGAGGAAGGAGCTGCTTTGACAGCATCTTCACCAGAAGACTGTGGAGAGCTGAATTTCTCACAGGTGACCATCAGGCCGCCGACAGCGGCATCACGCTTCTTGCGCCAGGGCCGCACTTCCCAGCGGTAGACCAGATGCTGGCCGTCAGGTCCGCTGAGTGAATCATGTTCGCTGCGGACGATGTGTCCCTGCAATGCACGTTCATAGACCTGTCTCCAGCCCGGGTGCAGGCCTGGAAAAATTTCATACTGGCTCTTGCCGACCAGCGGCTGCACCTGCTGCAGGCCGAATTCAGTGATCCACTGGCGGTTGGCGAGCATGTAGCGCATGCCACGGTCAAACATGGCCATGGCCACCGGAGCGTTTTCCACCAGTACACCCAGCACCAGCTCCATGTCTTCTGATTCGTGTTTGGGGGAATCTGAGCTCCCCTGAACTCCCGTACGCGGGTCCTGGGCCTCGTCACGCGCCTTCTCCAGAGGCGCGGATTGCGCCTTGGGGTGAATGACGTTTCTGAGGACCGAAGATGACATGTCGCGATTAGTTGAGAAAATTTGAAATTTAGGTTCTCCCAAGTTATCAGCAAGGCGAAAGTGCGAAGATTTGCGACTCAGTTCAGCAATAAACGAGCCTAGAGGCAAGTTTCATCCTTAAGCCTGATGAAATCATTCCCGATGGTAAGGTTCCCCGCGAATGATGGTGTAGGCACGGTAAATCTGCTCCATCAGCATCACCCAGGCAACGTCATGCTGCATGGTGAGGGTGGAGAGGGACCAGGCCATTTTGGCCTTGGCACGAAACTGTGGGGAGTGGCCGTCCGCCCCCCCGATGACGAGACAGATGCGTTTGCGACCGGAAACCTCTTCGTTTTCAATCCATTTCGCCATCTCGACACTGCGCAATTGCCTGCCGCGTTCGTCTAAAAGAATGCAAAGATCACCAGCACAAGCGGCCTCGATTTGCTTTTCCACCCGCTCCAGAGGAGCCTCTTTAATAACCACATGCTCGAAATGACTGTAGTGCTGAAGTCTCTTCCAATAGAGCTCCACAGCCTCTTTAACCCAAGGGTGGCCGGGCTTCCCAACAGTGATGATGCGCCATTGCATAAGGTCAAAAGCGCACATCTCAGCCAGATATACAAGGCAGGCATAATATTATTGTTATTTTAATAAAGATGGATTTTGTTGCTTAGCATTACCATCCTTGTTGTTGCATAATTTAAAAAGATCGTTAAAATGAGAATGCCACTTCAAAAATTAACCGTTCGCTAAGCCTATGTCCAAAGCACCTCACACCCCGGTTCATCTCGTCGCAACATGTGTTGTGACGCTCATGCTGGCATCCTGTGCCGTTCCTCCTCGTGAGGCATGGCAGGCGATCCAGAGTCGTGGACTCATCACCTACTACATGGGACACGAAAGTCGTCCGCTTGGAGCCACGGGTGGATCGCCGACGCTGGCAAAGAGCACGACGCCCGTGCAAACGCCCAGCCCGATCGTGGGTCCTGACCGTCCTGCGACTCCGCCTCCCTCGATGCTGAATGCATCCACGATGCCTGTTGCGCAGGCAGTACCAGACCTCCCCGGCTATGTTCGCACTCCATTCACCAATCCACCACGCTTGGTGGATGTGCGCGGAATGTCTGCTGGCTCCAAAGTGGTCTGCCCCTACACACAGCGTCCCTTTCTGGTTCCGGGCAGCGTGACAGCCGCCCCTTCCAACGTCGCTGCGAATCGTCCAAAGACACCCGCAGCGCCTGCGCGTCCGCGCACCACACCTGTTGCTCCTAACAGCAACGTGGCCGCAATGACCACGCCAGCCCCATCCGCCCCATCGGTGGCACCGACAACTCCCGCCGCGCCAGTGGCCGAGCTGCCATATGGTTCCCCCATCGCCGGGCGCCCTGGCTTCGTGAACAGCCCGTTTGCCGCCAAGCATCAGCTGGTGGATGTGACCGGCCTTCCCGTCGGCATGGAAGTCAAGTGCCCCTACACCGGCAAGCTCTTCCGCGTGCCGCCGCAGTAGCATTCGCTGCTACAAGCAGTCGTTCAATACCTTTGCCCCGTCTGGATCTTCTCCAGACGGGGCTTTTCATTTTCGTCTCCAAGGACTCGGTTAAGTTGCCTTCATGCCACAACATGCGATGATGAAAGCGTAATGGATTTACCTTCAGGCCTGCTGATCCTACCGGGCCGCACCTTCCTACATTTTCTAGTCTATCTCGGACAGCTCGCAGACTTGATGCGCGAGTTGACGATTGCTGTTCGTTCAGGCGTGTGGCGGCTCAGGCTGGTGGCGCAGCAGATTGTGGCCATCGGCTATGGCTCACAGGCGGTGGTGATTGTGACCGGTGCCTTCACCGGCGCGGTGTTCACCTTTCAAAGCTACGCCAAGTTCAAGGACTTCGGCTTTGAGACCACCGTGGGCGCCGTGGTCTCCGTGGCGCTCTGCCGTGAGCTGGGGCCGGTGCTGGCCGGGCTGATGGTGGCCGGCCGCGTGGGCGCTGCCATGGCGGCTGACATTGGCACCATGAAAGTGACCGAACAGGTGGACGCCCTGCGCGTGATGGGCGTGCATCCGGTCGATTTCCTGGTCCTGCCACGTTTCCTGGCGATGATGATCTCGATGCCATTCCTGGTGGCAGAGAGCATTTCCTTCGGCCTGTTTGCGTCCTATCTGGTGACGAGCTTTGGCTATGACATGCCCTCCGCATGGTACCTCACCCATATGCTCGATCACACGAACATGGAGGATCTCAGCATTGGCATGATCAAAGGCTTCGTGTTTGGGATGCTGATCACTTTGATTTCATGCCACCAGGGATTGTCCGCTGAAAACGGCGCGGTCGGTGTAGGCCTGGGAACGACCCGTGCGGTGGTCATCTCCTCGCTCGTGCTGCTCATCGTCAATTTCTTCCTCTCCATCCTGCTCAACTACGTCTTCCCCATCGGCACTGTCTAAGTCATGGCTGAACCAACCACCGGCACGACTCCAGCCTCCGTCCCTGCCTCTGACAACGGCAGCCCGCATGCTTTCATTGAGTTGAAAAACGTCAGCAAACGCTTTGGCAGCCAGCAGGTGCTGCTGAACATCAACCTCACGCTCAAGCATGGTGAAACACTATGCATCATCGGCCCCAGCGGTGAGGGCAAGACGGTGACGCTGAAACACATCATCGGCCTGATCAAACCGGACAGCGGGGAGATCTACGTGGATGGCGTGCACGTGAACCGTTTAAAGGAACGTGAGATGGCCCCCATTCGGAAGAAGGTGAGCATGCTCTTCCAGGGCGCTGCCCTCTTTGACAATCTCACGGTCGAGCAAAACGTGGCCTTCCCGCTGCTGGAGCACGGTGTGCGTGACCGGGCCGAAATCGACCGCCGCGTGCGTGAAGCCCTGCAGGCCGTGGATCTGGACGAGCACCGGCATAAATTCCCGACCGCTCTTTCGGGTGGCATGCGCAAACGCACGGGCATCGCGCGTGCGATCATCGACCACAGCGAGTGCATCCTGTACGACGAGCCCAACTCCGGTCTCGACCCCATCGGTTCCGACGTCATCGACCAGATGATTTTGCGCATGCAGCGCCGCTACAAAATCACGTCCATCATCGTCACCCACGACATGCGCAGCGTCTTCAAGATCGCCGACCGTGTGGCCATGCTCTACCGTGGCGAAATCCGCTTTCTAGGCACGCCGACGGAACTGCGTGAGTCCACCGACCAAGTCGTTCATGATTTTATCAACGGCCATTCCGACATCACCGGTTGAACCCGCCCCTTTTCACCCTCATTCATACCCTCTCATGATCGACAGCGATAAAAAAACCGAAATGCTAGTCGGACTCTTTCTGCTCGTCGGACTGCTCCTGCTCGGTGGCCTCATTCTGATGTTCGGACGCGTGCGTGAAGTCTTCAAGGACACCTACCATCTGCAGGTGTCTTTTCCAAACGCCTCCGGCATCAAGGAAGGCTCGCCAGTGTTCCTCGGTGGATCGCGCGTGGGCAAGGTGGACAAAAAGCCGCAGCTCAACGACACCTTCACGGGTGTCATTCTCGATCTGGAACTCTTCAGGGACGTCATGGTCCCCGCTGATGCCACCTTTGGCATCGGTTCCGCCGGTCTGATGGGAGATGCGCTGGTGGAAATCAAACCCACTGGCAAACAAACCGATGTGTTCCTGCCGCATGATTATGACAAAGTCATCGAAGGTGAAAAAGGCGGCGGCCTGAACGACCTGCAAAGCCAGGCGGAGAAGGTCGGGAAAAAAGTCGATGTGGTGCTGGATGACGTGCGCGTCGCTCTCAAAGATGTCCAGTCGGCCATGGGCAAGGTGAACAAAGATGCTCTCTCCGATGCCACGATTCTAAATTTCAAGGAAGGCATGGAACACCTCAACAACACACTCAAGCGTGTGGACGACAAGGTGCTGGGCGAGGAAAACGCACAGACCCTGAAGACCGCTCTGTCGGAACTCAAGGACGCCGCCACCAGTTTCAAAGGTGCGGCCAAAAACATGGAGGAGTCGAGCAAGAAACTCGGCCCGATGTTTGACAAACTCGACCCTGCCATCGCCAAGGCGGACAAGCTGATGGCGACTGCCGATGAATCCCTGCAGTCGATCAAAAAGGCTGCCGACACATTCGCTGTGGTAGGTGCCAACATCTCCTCCGGCAAAGGTCTGCTGGGAGCGCTCATGAACGACCAGCGTTTGATGACCGACTTCCGTGACTTGATTTACAACTTCAAGGTCAATGGTCCGCTTTGGTACAAGGACACGGCGGAAAGACTCCGTGCCGAGGAAGCGAAAAAGCGTCTCGAAGAAACTCCGTCGAAACGCGGCATTTTCCGCTGAGCCTCTGAGCGTGCCGGTTCATGCCAGCACTGCATGCAGCATGCTTTCGTCCTCGCGGCATTCGGCCAGGATCAGCGTACGCAGACGGCGTTTGGCACGGTGAAGCGCCGTTCGCAGCGCACCACTCTGCGGACGTGCGGCACGACAGCCTTTGACGATGTTTTCCTCAAGGCAGTCCCAGACTGCGCCACGACCCTGGGCGTGAAGTTCAAGGCTGAATGAATGCAGTGCGCGCTCGATCACGCCCCTGGCCCACTCACGGTCCATTTCTCCATCGGGAGAGGGACGTGAATCCACCAAGTCGATGTTGCCGCCATTTTCATCACTCAAGGAAAAGCAAACCACGCCACCTCCACGGCGCTGCCGTGTACGGTGCTGCCAGCGCTTGATCAAGTGCGTGCGCAGACGGGCAAAGAGGAAGGCCGCCTGCTCGCCATGATCCACGATGGCTGCGGCACGCTCGTGCTGGCCCTGCGCCACGAGTTTGGCAAACAGCTCCTGCACGGCGTCTTCGGCATCATGAACTTCGCAACCGCGTGCCCGCGCAAAGGCGCAGAGCACGGGCCAGTGGCGGCTGTAGAGCATTGAGGCTGCATTGAGGGCGGATGAATCCGTGGTGTGGCTGCTGGCGTGGTCTTCTCCAAGGTGCATGGCGGTGTGGGGTGGTTACCCATGCATTGGAGCAACGGTGCATGACACAGGACTGCGGGCGGACATTAATAGGCGTTTATCTTCGTGCGCATCCTCACTCCCCGCATGAGAGTCTGCGTGTTCACCTCCTTGAATGAGCGCCCCGGCCAACACCCGCAGCTTCCGCATCCGCCTGGCCCTGCAGACGATGATCGTCGCAGGGACGCTGGTGGCGGGCTTTGGTGCCGCCGCCTGGTGGTATGCCAGCCAGACACTGGAACGCAGCGTCGATGACCGCATCATCGCTCCAGCCCAGCGTGTGTGGAACCGCATCGACCCCTACACGACGGATGATCAGTTCAAACTGATCGCCGACCTCGTCTTTGGCACTTCAGCGGAGCATAATGCCACCCATGCGGTGCTCGTGGTGCAGGAGCATGCGCAGGGGAAGACCCTGTTCGCCACGCCCAACGCCCCCAAAGATCTGAATGCGTACTTCCGCAGCTGCTTCCCGACGCAGGAAGAAATCGGGCGAGCGCCGCCAGTCACGCCACATGGCGGGGGCCCCGGCCCGCCCGGCGGAAGGCGGCGCGAACCACCGCCACCGCACAGAGATAGCGGCTTTGACGATCTGCTCGGCACGCCGGGATTCGGCAGGCCACCACCACCGCAGGGGCGCGACCTGCCCTTCCGGCCGCAGATGCCCATGGTGCGCGAGCCGACCACCTTCACCGCACGCTCCGGCGGCATCGACTGGCGTTTCGGTGCCTTCAGCAGCCCCACGTACACCATCTTCATCGGCCTCTCGCTCACGGATTTTTATGCGGAGATCAACCGCATGGCCTGGTGGTACATGGGTGCGGGAGCGCTGGGCCTGGTGCTGGCCGGCTTCGGTGCGCTGTGGACTTCCGGGCAGGCGATGCGGCCGCTGGAGCGTGTGGTGAGCACGGCCCAGCGCCTGACGGCGAGTGATCTGGCCGAGCGCATTCCTGTGCAGCGCGATGACAACCGCGAGTTCGCCCAGCTCATCGACGTGCTCAATGGCATGATGCAGCGCCTGGAAGGAAGCTTTCAGCAAGCCGTACGCTTCACGGCTGATGCCTCCCACGAACTGAAGACCCCCCTGGCCATCATGCTGGCAGATCTGGATGACGCGGTGCGCCACACCGCTCCCGGCAGCGAGGAGCACGAGAGATTTGCCTCACTCTTTTCCGAAGCCTCGCGCCTCAAACAGATCACGCAAAGCCTGCTGCTGCTTTCCCAGGCTGATGCGGGGCGGCTGCCCACGCATCCGGAGAGCTACGACCTCAGCCTTGATCTCGAACGCCTCATCGAAGACGGGGAAATCCTCTGCGAACAAGCAGGGCTCACTCTGGAACATCATATCGAGCCCGGCATCACCGCGCATGCGGACCGCGCCCTGCTGCAGCAGGTGTTTCAAAACCTGCTGAGCAACGCCATCAAATACAACCGCCCGCAGGGCTGCGTCTCCCTGCAGCTTTCAAAGCAGGACACGCAGATCGTTTTCAGCGTCGCCAACACCGGCCCCGCCATTCCGGCGGAAAATCAGCAGCGCCTTTTCGAGCGCTTCTTCCGCGGGGACAAGGCCCACACGCGGCAGACCGACGGCTTCGGCCTCGGCCTCAACATCGCCACGGAGCTCGCCCGTGCGAATGGAGCGGAATTGCAGCTCGTCAGTTCGCGAGAGGATGAGACGGTGTTTGAGGTGCGGCTGGCGGCGACGATGGGTGTTTGAGTCATTTGGGGGCGGGGCGAATGCCATCGGACAGGATTGCCCGGCAGCTTTTTCGCCCACTTTCCCCCTTGCCAAACGCGGAACCTCCCCGAGAATCCCGGCCCTCTTGTCCGGAGGCCTTTTGGCTTTGCGGGACGAAAGCCCGCCGTGCGCCTCAGGAGTGGAGGTTTGCGAGCGGTTCCCTCCTAAACACTCGCAACCCGTAAAAACAGATAATGAGCGCAACAGCTACTCTCGCAGACCTGATCGCAGGTTCTTTCCGCGAGCTTTCCGAAGGATCCATCGTCAAAGGCAAGATCCTCGAAATCAAACCGCAGGTCATCCTCGTCGATATCGGCTACAAGTCCGAAGGAGCCATCCCCTCCAACGAGTTCGAAGATGAAGACATCCAAGTAGGCGATGAGGTCGAAGTCCTCCTCGAACGCCTCGAAAACGACGAAGGCATGGTCGTTCTCTCCAAGGAGAAAGCCGCCCACCGTCAGAACTGGGAAAAGATCTACAACGTCTTCAAGGACGGTGGTCTCGTCAAAGGCAAGATCAAGAGCGTCGTCAAAGGCGGTCTCATGGTCAACGTCGGCGTCGAAGCCTTCCTCCCCGGCAGCCAGATCGACATCATCCCGCCGAAGGATCTCAACGAGTACGTCGGCAAGGTGTTCGAGTTCAAGATCGTCAAGATCAACGACGAACGCAAAAACATCGTCCTTTCCCGCCGCGAAGTCATCGAAGCGGAGCGCGCCGAACAGCGCCAGAAGTTCCTCGACGGCGTCACCCCTGGCGACAAAGTCATCGGGATCGTCAAGAACATCACCGACTTCGGTGCGTTCGTGGACCTCAACGGCATGGACGGACTGCTCCACATCACGGACATGTCCTGGGGCCGCCTCAACCATCCTTCCGAAATGCTTGGAATCGGTCAGAAGATCGAAGTCCAGATTCTCGAAGTCAATCGCGAGAAGGAGCGTGTCTCCCTCGGCCTCAAGCAGCTTCAGAACAATCCTTGGGAAAACATCGAAGCCCGTTACCCCGTCGGCCAGCGCGTGCGCGGCAAGGTCACGAAGCTCGTCGCCTACGGCGCGTTTGTGGAAGTGGAAGAAGGCGTCGAAGGCCTTGTTCACGTCTCCGAACTCTCCTGGACGAAGCGCATCGCGCGTCCTTCGGACGTTCTCACCGTCGGTCAGGAAATCGAAGCTTCCGTCCTTGGCATCAACAAGGAAGAGCGCAAGATCAGCCTCGGCGTGCGTCAGCTCGACACCAATCCTTGGGACGACATTGACGCTCGTTACCCAATCGGCACTCAGATGAAGCGTGCCGTCCGCAACCTCACCGCTTACGGTGCGTTTGTGGAGCTGGAAGAAGGCATCGACGGTATGATCCACGTGTCCGACCTCAGCTGGACCCGCAAGATCAACCATCCTTCCGAGCTCCTCAAGAAGGGTCAGGAAGTGGACGCCGTGGTTCTCGGCATCGACAAGGCCAACCAGCGCATCAGCCTGGGCATGAAGCAGCTCGACACCGACCCATGGTCCATCATCGACACCCGCTTCAAGGTGGGCGACGTCGTGAAGGGCCGCGTGGCGAAGATCGCCTCCTTCGGTGCCTTCGTCGAACTGGAAGACGACATCGACGGCCTCGTGCACATCTCGCAGATCAGCGAAGACCGCATCGAGAAGGTCAAGGACAAGCTCAATGTGGGCGACGAAGTGGAAGCACGCGTCATCAAAGTGGACAAGGTGGAGCGCCGCATCGGCCTTTCCATCAAGGCCATGAACTACAGCGAAGCCGACATCCAGAAGGAAAGCCAGGCCTTCGAAGCTCTGCGCCCAAGCACCGACCTCGTCGGTCTGGAGCAGGCCTTCAAGTTCGCCACCGAAGAGTGGCGTCCAGGCGGCCAGTAATCCGCGATCTGAGACTCAACATCCAATCAACCACGAAGGGGACGCCGCAAGGCGTCCCCTTTTTTGTCTTCACTGCGTGGAGTCCACATGGCATGCCTGTCTTTCTCCTCCTCTTACTCCTCCTCAACCGGGGAGGAATATGAGCGGTCGGCTCTCATCTTTGAGCACCGCTTTAACAATCTTCTCACACATTCCCTGTGGCGGTCTGCTTCGAAGAAGGCAGTTTCCCGCAATGTCCGAGGATGTTCCTTCAGCGCTTCCAGAGACACGCCGCACTTGGCTGCAGCGTGGCCTGCTGGCATTGCCTGCGGCATTCGCCGGCTGTGCGGCTCCCGCCACCTCGGTGCTGGGTGTCTCGGCACGCAAAACGCGTGCGCAGTGGGAGTATCACAACCGGTTTCTCGCCTCGGGTGCCCGGCTGCGCTTTCGCTCTCACAGTGCGCATGGCAGGCCTTTCACGGCGGGCATGGAATACGTGTACCGCACGCACAAGCGTGATCCGCGCATTGGCTATGCGGTCAAAAATCTCGCCACGGGCCGGTATCTTGCGGAGTTTCAGGCGGACAAGCTCTTCGTTGGGGGATCAATGCCGAAGCCTGCAGTAGCGGCGGTGCTGCTGGAGAAGCGCCGTGGCAATCTCACGCGCGAGGAGTTTCAGAACATCGTGTATGCCTGTGATCAGAGCATCAACGCTTCTTGGTACTACCTGATGGCCCGCCTCACGAAGGCCGATGAGCAGTACTTTGAGCAGAAATACAATCTGCCAAATGTGGAGATCCTCAACAACTGGCAGTCACCGCGCTTTTACGCGGAGTTTTACGAGCGCTGCGTGAACTACCGCTTTGAGTATGGCTGCGAGCTGCTGCTGGAGGCGATGCGCCGCGATCAGTACGGCCTCGGCCGCTGGGTGATGCCCGCGAGCATCACTTACATCGGCGGCAAGACGGGCAACTACGGCGAATGGGATCACGAGTCGCTGTTCTTTTATCATCGCAACACGCCGTATGCGATTGTGCTGTACACCCGTGGCAACTTCGCGCCTGGAAATCAGCTGGGCTGCATGATGGGCGGCCTGTTCCACGAGTATTGCGCGTGAGCTTCACGGCTTGAGCCGGTCGGCTTCACCGTTCCTTCTCCGGCAGTACTTCCACTTCAATGTCCCGCACCTCGAGCGAGGCCGTCGTGGCAGGTGGAGCGGGCTCCAGCCAGATGTCACGTTTGGTCCCGGACGAAAGCTTGCGCCGGATGGTGTAATACAAGGCCGCAACGGCGGAGATGGCCAACCCGGCCACGGCCACCGCAGCACCGACCATGAGAACCAAGGCGATGAGCCCAACGCCCACGACCGCAACCACTCCCAGCAGCAGCATGGCGGGCAGTCCCCGGATTTCGAATGTCCTCGGTCTCATGGCAATAACATGCGGCCTGTGTCCGGGATGACAACCCACATGTGGCTCCAGAAAAGGAGCAGCTTTGTAGTCTCCTTATTCGTAGAGGAGGTCAGACCCTTCAGCCTTCAGGAAAGTAGATAGGCAGGCATGAGGGGCAGAGAGAATGCGTGAAGCTGACCTCCGTGTGGGCCGAGACATAGGCCTCCAGGCCATGCCACTCTCCACTGCCATCACGGATGTTTTTGCAGGCGGCGCAGATCGGCAGCAGTCCACGCAAGGTGCGCACTTCTGCCAGCGCCTCGTCTCTTTCTGAGATGGCGCGTTGCAGCTGGGCTTCACGCATGCGCAGGGGGGTCACATCCGCCACATGACACCAGAACCCGCGCACCACTCCATCCTCGATATCCGGTGTGTAGGTGGCGATGCTGTCCTTGGCCCCGCCTTGAGGAAGGGGTATGTTCCTTTCAAACTGCTGGGACTCACCGCAGAGCGCCCCCTGAATGTAGGGAAGGTTCAATTCATACAGTGGACCCAGAAGATCCTGCATGCGCATGCCGAGCATTTCCGCCGGACTTTTGCCAAACCACTCCCGATAGGCTTCATTGGAAAACAGGCACCTCTGCTCCGAATCCCAGTAGGCCACCATGGCTGAAATTTGATTGACCGCTCTCAGAGCTAGTTGGGCTGGGTCTGCAGATTGGATGTCCATTCAGGGTCGCTGTGTCGATCCTAACTTCGACACTTTCATATTAAGTAATCGTTCAATATTGGACATTTTTTTAGACATCTTACTTGGAGCAGTATTTCCCATGCCACGTGCTCGTTTACTTCAAGCACAGGCGCTGGATTCGCTCCATCATTTCACCACGACTCCCGCCTCACCCATCTCCCAGCCAAGGCCGCCTGCACGAATGGCCACGGCGGTGGCATTGTCCGGCCATGGAGCGCTGAGCTGGTCTTTGAAGTAGGTTTCCCAAGTGATCCATTTGCCATTGATCTGCGCCTGCATCACCCACCAGCGCGTGGCGCTCATCCAGCGTATATCGCTGTGCTGCCAGGCGACGGTGAGTTTACCACCGGGGATGATTTTACCGACCACAGGTGCCGGCAACTGCGACTGACTGAGCCATGGCGATGCAGGAGGAATGGCATGCGAGGTGTAAGCGCGCTCCTTCGTGTAAGTGCCGAGCTTGCCGAGGTCCTTGTGCAGGGAGCCGAAGTTCCAGTGAAAGTGGCCGGGTGTCATTTTCAGACCGCGCTCACGCAGCACGCTCATCTGGTGGAGAATCTCGCCCGCATTGCGGTCATCGCCGACCTTGGAAGAATTCATGCCGGGCCAGATGTGGCGGCCCTGCGTGTTCTGCTCCAGCCACCAGTCGTAGTAGGTGATGAAGCCGAGCTTGGGCCGGTCGATGGTCCAGTAGAGCTGCGGCGTGAGGTAATCCACCCAGCCCTGCTGCAGCCATTTGCGTGAGTCCGCGCCGAGATCTTCAAAGGGATCCAGCCCACCACCGGTGCCTTCAGGAAAATTGGGCCGCCACAAACCGAAGGGGCTGATGCCAAACTTCACGTATCGCTTCTCCGCCTTGATGCCCTCGTAGATGAGGCGCACGGTCTCATCGACATTCTGCCGCCGCCAGGCCGTGAGCTCCAGCGTGCCGCCGGTCGCTTTGTAGCGCGCAAACGTTTCGCTGTCGGGGAACTCGATCTTCTTCTTGGCCGCATCCGTGAGCGGATACGGATAAAAGTAATCGTCGATGTGAATGCCATCCAAATCGTAGCGCCGTGTGACGTCCATGATCACCGCGATGGCTTGGGCGCGCACCTCGGGAATGCCGGGGTCCATCCAAGTATCAGGGCCGTATTTCATCGTCCACTCGGGATGCCTGCGAACGATGTGACCCGCGCTGGGCGTGCGTTTTTCACCCGCAAGGGCACGAAACGGATTGAACCACGCATGCAGCTCCATGCCGTGCTTGTGCGCTTCCTTCACCGCAAACTCCAGAGGGTCCCACAAAGGCGAGGGGGCCACGCCCATCTGCCCCGTGAGGAAAGGCGACCAGGGTTCAATCTGCGAGGGATACATGGCATCGCCCGCCGGGCGCACCTGGAAGATGAGGGCGTTCAGGCCCACGTCCGCCGCCGACTCGATGAGCGTCTTCAACTGCTCCTTTTGCTTGGCCACCGGCAGCCCCGGCTCGCTGGGCCAGTTGATGTTGTGGACTGTCGCCAGCCACGATCCACGCAGCTCCCGCGCCGGCAGCGGCACGCTGGTCTGGGCGTGCAGCGTGACGGTGAGCAGCAAAAAAATCGGGAGCAGGGGAGGCAAACGCATGTGCCTCAAGAGAACGCTGCGGGAACAATGTGTCGCTGAATTTTTCCATCCCATGCCGTATTGATTCACCGCATGTCTTTCCGCCATCTCTCCAGCCTCGCACTTGCGCTCCTCCTGGCCTCCTGCTCATCCCTGTGCTCGCCCGTCGTTCCCGGTGCCACACCCAAGGACCATGGTGCCATCGGCGCGACGGAAGGCCCGGCGTGGCATGATGGCTCGCTCTATTTCACCGATGGCAAGCACATCAACCGCATGGGGCCGGATGGCAAGACGACGGTCTTCCGCCACAACGCCTCCAATGGGTTGCTCTTTGACAAGGAGGGTCGCCTCATCGCGTGCGAGTCCGGCATGCGCCGCGTCACGCGTACAGAGAAGGATGGGAGCATCACGGTAATGGCGGACCGTTTTGAGGGGAAGCGCTTCAATTCGCCCAACGACCTCTGCATGGACTCGAAAGGACGGATTTATTTTACTGACCCGAGGTATGGATCGCGGGAGGGGATGGAGATTCGAGATACTGATCTTGTTCGTAACCCTGTTACTCCTGGCAAGACCGATATCAAGGCACCGGATCTGCCTTCTTGGCATGACTCGACTGATCTCAGCAGGACAAAGTTTTATACGGTTCCCAAGTCTCATCTGCACGAATTGCCTGATCAGCATCCATTGCTGGAAGGCGTTTATCGTATCAACCGCCAGGCCAAATTACCGGATGGTGCTTGTTCCTTTGCTCATGACATCCCCAACGTCACGCGCATCCATTGCGATGGAGCTGAACGCCCCAACGGCATCCTCATCTCACCGGACGACCGCTACCTCTACATCGCCGACAACAATAACAACACCCACGGCGGTTCGCGGAAGATACTGCGCTACTCGCTCGACCAAAATGGCGACGTCAAACCCGGTTCACGCAAAGTCATCTTCGACTGGAAAGACGGTCGCGGCCCGGATGGCATGAAGATGGACAGCGCAGGCCGCATCTACGTTGCCGCAGGTACGAACAAGCCCACCGAGTTCGAAAACACGAGCTTCAAGGCAGGCTGCTACATTCTTTCTCCTTCAGGACGACTGCTCGACTTCATCCCCGTCGGTCCTGATGAGTGCTGCAACTGCGCTTTCGGCGGCAAGGACGGCAAGACGCTCTTTATCACCTCAGGCAGCCATCTGTGGAGCCTGCCGCTGCGCTGAGCCGCGCCTCATTGAACTCAAGACCTCCATGAAAACCGCCATCTTCTTCTGCCTCTTCGCTGCAGGTTTGTGCGCGGCGGAACTGCCTGACATCCGCAGCATTCCGCCAGATCTTGAAGTACCCGCTCTGAGCGCAGGCCCGCCTGCCGCTGGCAAGCGCGTCAAAGTGGGACTGCATGTGCTCTATCTGCCGACCGATTGGAAACCGGACGCAAAGATGCCCGTGATCGTCGAACTCGCCGGCAATGGCCGCTACACCAACAAATTCGGGGATGTCAGCACCGGCCTGCCCGAAGGCAGCAATCTCGGCTACGGCCTCTCCGCCGGTCACGGCTTCATCTGGCTGTGCTCGCCGTATCTGAATGCGAAAGGCGATGCCATAGCCATCAAGTGGTGGGGCGATGCGCCGACGTATGATCCGCAGCCGACGCTGAAATACCTGCGCGAAACCGTGAAGTCCGTCTGCCATGACTTCGGTGGCGATGAGTCAAAAGTCGTGCTGTGCGGCTTCTCGCGCGGAGCCATCGCCTGCAACTATCTGGGCCTCTACGATGATGAGACAGCCAGCCTCTGGTGCGGATTTCTTTCCTACAGCCATTACGACGGCGTCAAAACCTGGCCCTATCCCCATTCAGATCACGAATCGGCCCTGACCCGCCTGAAACGTCTCGGCAACCGCCCCCAGTTCATCTGCGGCGAAGGATCGAATGCCCAAGAAACCGAAGCCTACCTGCGTCCGCTGCTGCCCAAGGCCGATCTGACCTTCCTGAGCACCGGCTTCCGCAATCACAACGATGCGTGGACCCTGCGGCCCAGCCCTGTGCGTGAAAAGGCCCGCGAGTGGCTTCAAAGAGTCACTTCTTCTCGCTGAGCACCGTTGCCACGGCCGCGAGGATGGTTTCCACCTCCGCCAGCCGCCCGACACCTTCATACCCGCAGGCGAGCATGCCGGAGGCGGGTTCGACGAACTGCGCACCGAATCCGCGCAGGGTTTCGACGTTCTTTTGCGTGGCAGGGTGCTGCCACATCTTGCCGTTCATGGCGGGGGCGATCAAAATCGGGGCACGGGTGGCCAGAGCGATGGCGGTGAGGGCATCGTGGGCAAAGCCATTGGCCATGGAGGCCAGAATATTCGCTGTGGCGGGGGCGATCAGGAGCAAATCGGCCTCGTCGGCGAGCTGAATGTGCCCGGGCTGCCAGCCTTCCTTTTCGGCAAACAGGTCGGTGATGACCGGGTTTTTAGACAGCGTTCCCAGCGTGAGGGGCGTAACAAATTCCAGCGCCGATTTCGTCAGCACGCAGGTCACCCCATGGCCGGCCTTGCTAAGCTGGCTGGCGAGGTCCGCCGCCTTGTAGGCTGCGATGGAACCGGTGACGCCGAGGATGATGCGGGACATAAACCCACGATAAACGCGAAAATCCGCCCGCAAAGCCCGAACTACGATGGTGCTTGCCATCCTGCCCCCGAGAAAGCACATTCCCTCCCCCTACCCCCCGACTGAATGCGTTGCCCCAAATGTGGAAGCTCCCAGGATAAAGTCATCGACTCCCGCGAGGCGCGGGAAGGGCATGCCATCCGCCGCCGCAGGGAATGCATGAAGTGCGATTTCCGCTTCACGACCTATGAAATCGTGGAGCGCGAGGAACTGCGCGTGGTGAAGCGCAACGGCGCCCGCGAGAACTTCAACCGCGACAAGCTGCTGGGCGGCGTGCGCAAATCCTGTGAAAAGCGCCCGGTGAAGATGGAGCAGCTGGAGCAGCTGGTGGATGACATCGCCAACGAGCTGGAAGAGGAAGGCTACCGCGAAATCCCCAGCACGGTGATCGGCGCGAAGGTGATGCGCCGTCTGGAGGCGATCGATCACGTGGCCTACGTGCGCTATGCCTCGGTGTACCGCCAGTTTGAGGACGTGGGCGAGTTCATCGACGAGATCAAGAGCCTCGGCGAGCGCCGTCCGCGCGATGGCAAGCAGCCGGAACTTTTCCGTTAATCCGCCATGAGTGAGAAGACCATTTTTCAAAAGATCATCGACCGTGAGATCCCTGCCCCGCTCGTCTATGAGGACGATTTGGTGGCCGCCTTCAATGATGTCAATCCGCAGGCTCCGATCCATGTCTTGATCGTGCCGAAGAAGCTGATTCCGCGCGTCGGCGAAGCCGTGGCGGAAGATCAGGCCACGCTGGGCGCGCTGCTGCTCGCTGCGGGGAAAATCGCCGACAAGCTGGGCATCAAAGACCGCAGCAAGGGCTTCCGCCTGGTGATCAATCACGGCAAGGATGCGGGGGAGTCCGTACCCCACCTGCACGTGCATATGCTGGCAGGGCGCAGCCTGGAATGGCCGCCGGGCTGATTTTTTTGCAACTTTGGACCGTCCCGGTTGTTTTCGTTACCATCATGGAACCCCTCTCGCCTCAAGACCCCATCGCCAAGCTGCTGGCCCAAGCCCGCGCGGTCGAGGTGCGCACCAATTTCGCCCAAAACGTGGTGCGTGCCGCCCGCCAGACCCCACAGGATCGCGGCTGGCTCGCAGCTTTGCGCACCTGGTGGGAAGATGTCTCGTTTGCGGCCCCTGCGGCCAAGTGGGCTTTCGCCACGGTCACCGTGGCCACCCTCGCTTTGGCGCTCGTGATTTTCCAGACTCAGCCTGCGGCGGAGACCCAGCTTGCCAAACAGGAAACTCCCGTGATGGCCGCCCCTGATCTGCCACTGCTCGCTGCGGCAGAGACTCCGTGGGAGGCGACCTTTGACACGCAGGCTCTGCTGGCGGTGGATGACACATCCCAGCTCACGGACAGCGAGATCGGCTTCCTGCTGTATTAATCGGCGGGTGCCCATGTGACGAAAACGTCGGAACTTGCTGACGGACGAAGTGTGCGCTGATGCCAAATGGCGTGATGGGTTTGTCCACCACGCCATTTTGGAATGATCAACGCTGCCGCCAGCATGGCTGGTGGGTGCTGCTGGTGCTCGCTCTTCTCCTGTATCTTCCGGGAACTGCCACGATCCCACTCATGGACCGCGACGAGCCGCGCTTTGCCCACGCCACGGTGGAAATGATGGATCGGGAGAGCTGGACGATCCCCTATTTCAATGGGGCGTATCGTTTCGACAAACCGCCCCTGACCTACTGGTGGATGCGGCTGCACTACGTGCTGCTAGGGGTGAACGAGCTGGCGGCGCGGCTGCACAGCATCGTCGCCGTTTATTTGACCGCTCTCGTTGTGGCGGGCATGGCGCGGAAACTGACGCAAAATGCCAGCGCAGGCTTGGTGGCGGGCGCGGCCTGGCTCACCAGCCTGCAATCGCTGGTACATGGCCGCTTATGCGTGGCGGACATGCCAATGATCCTGCTGGTGGCGCTGGCATGCCGGGCTCTGCTGGAGCTGCTGACAGAGCCGACGCTACGGCGGTGGAACGGCTGGTTTTGGTGCCTGTGGCTGTCTCTTGGCGCTGGGTTTCTGGCCAAGGGGCCCATCGCGTGGTTTGTACCCGCGCTGGCTCTCGTGCTGTGGCGCTGGGTGTTTTGGAAGAAGGCGCTGCCGTGGGGCAGGCTGCAGGCGGTGCCCGGCCTGTGCATCGCTGTAGCAATGGTGGCGGCCTGGGGCATTCCAGCTTTGATCGAAACAAACGGTGCTTTCTGGAAGACCGGCATGGGCGAGCATGTGGTGAAACGCGGCACGGACGTATTCAATGGCCGCAAATTTGTCCCCGGCTTCTACCTCCTCACCACCTGGCTCAGTCTCTTTCCCTGGATAGGTTTTGCACTGCCGGTGTGGCGCAGCCTGCGCGCCAATTGGACAGCGCAGACGTCGTTTCTAGCCGCGTGGTTTCTCGCGCCTCAGCTCATCTTCTTTTTCTATGCCACGCAACTGCCGCACTACGTGATGCCGGGTTATCCGGCGTTCATCGTGCTGCTGGCGCTGGCATGGCAAAACCGCAGGCACGAAATCCCCGCAGTGGCGAAATGGCTGTCGCTGGGGCTCGGGATTCTAATAGCAGGCGGCTGGATGTTTGCGATGCAGATCCAGCAAGGCAGCATCCGGGATCTTATGGCCAGCGCACTGTGGGTTCTGACCTGTGTTCTGGCCGTGGGAGGTGCCGCAGTCTGCGTGGTGTGGAAACAAGGCATGACGCGCCGCACTATCGGGCTCGTCTACCTGACGGTGGTGCTGACCAGCCTGAGTCTCGCGCTGCTCGGTCAGCAGTTGCGAGCGACTTCCGTGCCAGTGCGTGTCGCCGAGCAACTCGGCACACTGCCATCTGACATGACGCTGCATGGCTGCGGCTATACCGAGCCCAGCCTGGTGTTTTACACGAACCATCTGTGGGAGTTCACGGATGATGTGAATGAGGCGAAGCGGCTGCTTCAGCAAACCGGCTCTGTCGCTGTGGTGGTACTCAAACGCGAGTGGACGCTGGACCGCTGGTTCAAAGGACTGCTGGGAACGGCACCGAAAGGAACAGCCGCCAAGGATTTCACGGCGAGCTTGCAGATTGAATCGGCAGGGGTGCAGAGTCAGAGGATCGAAGGCTTCAACGTGGCACGCTTCAGCTGGGCGGAGGTGCAGCTCTTGATCAAACGCTAGATGCTGCACGTCGCATGCGGCGCACCGTGAGGCCAAGTGGAACACCGAAAGCGAATGCCAGCAGCACGGAGGTCAATACATCGCTGGGATGATGGCAGTTGTTCTGCATGCGTGACCATGCGACGCCGCCGGACACCACAAGCAACGGAACACCTGCCGGTGGAAATGCGACGGCCAGCGGCACGCAGGCACCAAACGAAGTCGCCGTGTGAGCGCTGGGAAACGATTGTTTGCGGGCGCTCAAGGTGGGCCCATAAAATCCGGCCGCCACGTTGCTGCCCGGTCGCGCGCGTCCGGTGGAAACACGAATCACATTGACCAGACCGCCGGTGAGCACGGTGCCCATCACGGCAGCGAGAGTCAGCCGCCGGAAGAAGGGCGAACGCCGCACAAACGCAAAGCAGGTGAGCGTGGCGAAGACGAACATGTTGAACCCTGCCAGATCGCCCCAGTAACTCAGCCAACGCGCGATGCTGCGGATGCGCTCGGATTCCACCGAATCTCCCACATGCCGCACCTGCGCCAGCAAGGCGAGATCCTGCGGCATGAGCCATGCAATCAGTGCAACACTCAGCAGCACGAAGCCCAGCAGCTTCCAGCGGTTGGCCGCCAGCATGGCTTTGGCGCTTCGAAAGAGGCACACCACATCCGCCCACCAGCAGGCCAGAAGGGGGCGTGCCTGAAAATCAAAACCCGCAGGCAGCCACGACGCCGAGGCTTCTGTGGCAAGCTCATCCCAAGACGCTGCATACGGTGGCAGCAGGCCGTGTTTTTTTTCCATCGCCACCAATGAAACCGCGATTGGCCAAATGCCCAGCGCATGGATGGAAACGAATTCGTTGCGCTCTGATTGTGTGACGAAACAAACACACTCGCCTGCTGGCTCATTGTCACATTTCGCGTGAACAAATGCCTACTCCATCGCGAACATGCTCAAAGAGTCCCCACCCCGCCGTCCGGTTCAAATGTTGAAATCGGCTCATGACCTGGTTTTCCGCCATGTTCACAATTCCAACCTCATCTACAACACCGCATGGGAGGATCCGCGACTCGACCGTCAGTTGATGCAGCTCGATGCAAACAGCCGCGTGGTCATGATCACCAGCGCCGGCTGCAACGCACTCGACTACCTGCTGGACAATCCGGCGGAGATCCATGCGGTGGACATGAACTACCGGCAGAATGCACTGCTGGAGCTCAAGCAGGCGCTCATCCGCCAGGGCAACTTTGAAGAGTTGTTTGAGATGTTCGGTTTCGGCTCCCATGCCGAGTACGCTTTTGTTTATGACCGCGTGCGCAAAACGCTGTCCGAACCTGCACGGAAGTTCTGGGACAAACGCATCAGCTTCTTCAATCCCACGAGTCTGAAGAAGTCGTTCTATTACCACGGCACCTCGGGCATCGCCGCGTATGTGATGGGCAATGCGCTCTTCAAGCTCCGCCCGAATGTGAAGAACTTCGCCACCTGCCTGCTGGATGCCCGCTCCTTGGAGGAGCAGCGCGATGCGTATGAACTCTTCGAACGCGAAATCTGGGGTCCGTTCAGCAACTGGCTGCTGCGCCAGCCCACGCTGATGACGCTGCTGGGCGTGCCGCGTCCGCAGATCAAACTGATCCAAGACTCCTATCCCGGCGGGCTCACCGATTATGTGAAGGACAAGCTGCGCCATGTCTTCACGGAGTTGCCGATCAGCGACAACTACTTCTGGCGCGTGTACATGACCGGCTCCTACACGCTGGGCTGCTGCCCGAATTATCTGAAGCAGGAAAACCAGCCTGCGTTGAAGTCACGCGTGGACCGCCTGAAGAGCTACACCACCACGCTCTCGGGCTTCCTGCGCGAGTATCCCGGCCAGTACACGCACTTTGTGCTGCTGGATCATCAGGACTGGCTCGCGGCCCATGACACCGAAGCTCTGCGGGATGAATGGGAGCTGATCCTCGCCAACAGCGCCCCCGGCGCTAAAATTTTGATGCGCTCGGCGGGTGTGAACCTCGACTTTGTGCCTGACTCGATTCGCTCACGCGTGCGCTTCTTCCCGGAACGCACCGAAGCCCTGCATCAGCTGGATCGCGTGGGCACCTATGGCAGCCTGCACTTTGCGGAGGTGCTGTGATGAGCACCACTGCAGACACATCCTCATCCGCCCACCGCACCGGTGCCGCGCTGGAACGCTACTACCAGTTCCATTCGCGTATCTATGATGCCACGCGCTGGAGCTTTCTGTTTGGACGCGAGGAAGTCCTGCTGCGTGCCGCCTGTGTGACAAATCCGCAGCGCATTCTGGAAGTCGGCTGCGGCACCGGACGCAATCTTCCAGGCCTGCGCCGGCGCTTTCCACAGGCCCACATCACGGGCGTGGATCTTTCCGAACAGATGCTGGCCATTGCCGCAAAGAAAGTGCGTGATGACAAGACCACGCTGCTGCGCCGCTCCTACTCGGCACCCATACATGAAGACGGGAAGCGTTTTGATCTGGTGGTGTTTTCGTACGCCTTGTCCATGTTCAATCCCGGCTGGGAAAAGGCGATCGATGCGGCGTGGGAGGATCTTGCCGAAGGTGGCTGCATCGCCGTGGTGGATTTCTCCGATTCTTACTTCTCATGGTTTCGGAACTGGATGGGCGTGAACCATGTGCGCATGGAAGGCCACCTGTGGCCGTATCTGAGCGGGAAGTTTGCACCCCTGCTCGATGAGCGTTTTGCCGCTTACGGTGGCGTCTGGAACTACGGCATCTTCATTGGCCGGAAGCAGGCCTGAGTGTGGCGATAGTGTTTCGTGCAGTTCGGTGAACTGCTCACATTTTGGGGTGCTTCAAGCCACTTCATCTCATGACCCACATCGTACTTCTCGGTGCCGTTTTCGCGCTGTTTGCCTTCATCTATTTTCTCCGTCGCTTCAGCACTGCATGGTCGATGCGTAACTGGCGGCGCACCGAGGGCCGCGTGGTGATGGCGGAAATGCGGCGCGGAAAACAGAAAACCCCGGACGGCTGCCTGCTGTACGACCCGGTGCTGCGCTACTCCTACACCGTGGGCGGACATACCTTTGAAGGCAGCCGCTTCACCCATCAGGCCGTGAGCAACGCGGCCGGCCGGACCACGCAGTTCATCACCCGGCTCACACAGGGCGCGGAGGTGCCGGTGTATTACCATCCTCGCAATCCTGAGGAGGCCGTGGTGCAGCCGCTTGCCTGGCAGGGGTCAGCGATGGCCGCTCTTATATGTGCGCTGTTGCTGATCATGCTGGCCGCCGTACTCTGGTTCTCGTGAAAAGCCTGACACCTGCCTTCATCAACGAATGCGCAACGCATGAGTTGCGACGCTCCATGGCCGGAATGTGGGCGGGACAAATCGCCGTGACCGGCTTTGTCGCAGGTCATTCCTGCCTGCCTAATATTTGGGTGCATCTCGGGTGGTTGTTGATCGCAGGATTGCCTGCGCTGGCATTGACAGACTGGACGCCGCACCTCAGGCGCTGGCAGACGGATGTCGGCGCGCTTGCAGTCATCTCCTTCCTGCTGTGGATGACGGTGCGCTCCTGCATCCAGATACCCTTCGTGCCAGATCGTACCCTGGATGAAATCATGCGTGGCATCGTCGGCGTCAGCCTGCTGGTGATGTTCTGCGCGCTCGTCTGGCAGCAGGCGCAAAGCCGTGAATCCCTGCACGTTCTGGGCTGGGTGACGGGCATGACGAGTGCTCTCGCCGCGCTGATCAGCATCCTGCTTTTGTATTTCGTGCTTCCTCATCATGAGGCTGGAGAGCGGCTCATGAATCTGCTCGTGCACGGCGGGCTCAATCCGGTCTGCACGGGATTGATCTTCGGCTTCGCCGCGCTGTGGCTCGCGGCTTTGATGGAGCAAGAAGCCACGCCTTTGCCACGCCGGATCGCCTGGGCCGCCATCGCGCTGCTGCATTTTGCGGCGTTTCTTTCCGGCAGTCGTGGTGCCATGCTGGCACTGGCATGCGGCCATGCAGTGCTGCTGTCAGCACGCGGCTGGCGGCGTGGCAGGATGGTGCTCTTTGTGTTCGTCCTGACAGGAGCGGTCTATTTCACCAGCGCCCCTCTGTTTGCACACATTTCGCAATGGCGCTCTGAACCGGCGGCTGTCACCACCTCTGCGCCCGGCATCACCCATCATTTTCAAAAGGCGGTCGAACGTGGCGACAACAACCGCCTCGATATCTATCGCGCAGGATGGCATGCGATGGACAACCTCTGGCTCGGCACCGGTCAGTGGGGAGTGTGCGGGATCTGGCAATGCGAGCTGCAGGCCAAAGCCGACATCTTTATGATGTCGCATCTGCACAGCGCCTTTCTGGCCACCTTCGTACATGGTGGGATCATAGGTGCGGCACTGCTGCTGCTGGTGCTCGGCCATGGAATCAAGCGCGCGTGTCGACTGGCTGTTCAAGGCGATGCCACGTGGATCGCGCTGCTGGCGTTTGGCTGCGGCGGCTTGCTGTTTGACGGCGAATCCCTGGCCTCGCTGGCAACTGCGCCGCGTTTTGAGGGACTGCTGTTCTGGCTGCCGCTGACGGTCGCGCTGGCACGTGGCTCCGTTCTATCACGATCCGCTGAAAACAGGTCTGTCTCTGAGGGCTTTTGAAAAAGGGGCATGCGATGAACCCGCAGCCCACGATGAGACGAAGTCTTCCACAGACACGCACAGCGCGTCCCTACCATCCAGAGCAGCGCGTGCCGCAGGGCGGGTAGGGAACCGCTGTGCGGGTCCGAAACTTCGGGTCTGTAGCTTCGCGGGCGGTCAAAAAGGTGCGCCGTCCTTGCAACGTGGAAAGGCAGGATATGCGGGCAGTTGCCGCGATGAACTCCTTTTCAACTGCTGATGGTATTACTTCACCACCCGCAGATTCCTGAACCCGGCGACACCATCGAACACGATCATGTTGAGCTGTTCTTTGGCCTCGGCGATCACGGGATGTTTGCCTGTCGCCGTCACTCCTGCGATTTGAGCGGTCACCTGATCTCCTTTGAAGGTGATGCGCAGTGTCTGCCAGTCTTCGGCATTGAGTTTGATCTTCTGCCGGGCCAGCGGCTCGGTCTGGCTCTTGTCCTGACCTTGGTCGGGATTCTTGGTGATTTCGAGCACCGTGCTGCTGACGACGATGCGGAAGGAATGTTTGCCAGCCGTGTGAATGCGCAGCGAATGACGCCCTGCGGTGTGCAGTTTCATGTCGTATTCCAGCGTGCCGTCCGTGATCGGCAACGGGCCGGTTAATGTGGCACCTTGCTCCTCGGTCTTCGGCGCGGGATTCCAGAGGGCATTATCATGCACCTGCCAGGCTCCTCGGGTGAGCGTCCAGGGTTTGGTGGGAAGCACGGTGAAATCATGCCAGACCAGATCCTTGCCCATCAACGTCGGGAGCCCAGCCTGCGACTTTTTCTCAACGATGGGCGGCAGTTCACGGCTGTAGCCGCCATCGCGATAGCGATTCACCAGGGCGCTCAGTTCCTTCACCACCTCAGGATTCTGCGCACTGACATCCTTGGTCTCGGCAGGGTCTTCCTTCACATTGTAAAGTTGCGGTTTGAACTGTGTCGCATGGGCTTTGCGTGCTCCGAGTTTGATGTCGCTGACCGGAATGCCTTCGATCCATTTCCACGGCCCCTTGCGAATCGCGAAGACGCCGTCGGAGCTGTGGATGAACATGTGATCGCGTGTGGAGGCGGCGTCCTTGGTGCCGATGAAGGCAGGCAGCGCGTTGAAGCTGTCTTCTGCACCGGTGGCGGCAGCGGGGAGTTTTTCACCGACGATGGCCGCCGTTGTGGCCAGGATATCAGCGAGGCTGATCATGTCGCTGCACTCGGTACCCGCCGGGATCTTCGCGGGCCAGCGGGTGATGAAGGGCACTTTGAAGCCCCCTTCCCAGACGTCGTGTTTGCCGCCGCGGAGACCGGCATTCACTTTGAGCCCGGCTTTGAAAGCCTGCGTCTGCACGGTGTCACGCGTGGGAGTGTACACGCCGCCGTTGTCGCTGGTGAAAATGACGAGCGTATCTTGCGCGATGCCTTTGTCATCCAGCGCTTTCAAAACACCGCCCACACTGCGGTCGAGCTCGAGAATCCAGTCACCGTAAGGTCCGGCCTTGCTCTGCCCGGCGATGTCCTTCTCGGGTGTGACAGGATTGTGCACCGCGACCGGCGTGTAGTAGAGAAAGAACGGCGTGCCCTTCTTCTGCTGCGTGATCCACTCGGCCGCCTTGGTGGTGAGCAGCGGCATGACGCGTTCATTCACACGACGCGGCGCATCGAGATCAAGGAAGGTCGCCTTGCCGCCTTCCGTGTCTTCGGAGCCGTAGGTGGCTTTGAAATTCGGATCGTCAGAATCGGGGCCGTGCAGTTTCATGCCAGCAGGAATTTTGCCGGTGCGCAGGCCATAGACGAAGCGGTTCTCCACAAACACCCCG
>NZ_JBIPNG010000115.1:0-15133 GCF_044373815.1 Prosthecobacter sp.
CGTCGAGTGCCTCGCCCTTGCCACCGGCATTTCCTATATGGGGGATTCCATGACCGACATCGCTCGTCGTTACGGCGTCACCCGCGCTGCGGTCAGCAAGCGCTGTGTGGAGTTCACCGACGCTCTCGGCCTGGCCCCCAGCCGCGCCATGCGCTCCGCGAAGGCGCGTCAGAGCTACCGTCGCCGCCGCATGGATGAACTCAACCAACAGAACCTCGTGCCATGAGCCTCACCCTGCCTGACTCTCCCAAGTTCACCGTCTCCCGCACCGGCCTCGCCGTGCATGCCTCTTTATCCTTTACCGAATGGGCCTCATTGGCACCACGACTCAACGAGGCATCACGCTGCATCGGCTTCCTCATCGGCGACTGGCTGGTTTATGGTCAAACACAGTTCGCCAGCACGACGGCCAAAAAGACATCTCGTGTGTCTGCCGACGACTATGCTGCCGCCGTTGAAGCCACTGGACTGGACCACACCACATTGGCCACCTATGCCTATGTGGCGAGGCGCGTGCCACATTCCCTGCGCCATGAAAACCTTTCGTGGGAACACCACAAGGTGGTGGCGAAATTGGAACACGACGGCCAGTCGCGCTGGCTGCGTATTGCCGGGAATGGTAAGGAGGTGGTTTCCACCCGTCGCCTGCGCAAAAGCATTTCGGCGGGCAGGCTGCTGAAACCGGCGGACATGAAGCTTGATCCTGCCGATCGTGGCATCCCTAATCACATCCCGCAGCTCAATCGTCTCTGTGCATGGTGGTCAAATATTCAGAAAGAGCAGTGGTTGCATCGAGCCACGCCACAGCAGCGTGCGGCACTCAAGCGCGACCTGCTGCCCATCGTGAAAATCTATGAGCAGCTTTGACGCAGCATTATGGCAAAGGCGGCTCGATGGGGGCGGGCAGACGTGGATTGATCTGACTCCAAAACAGCGGCGCAAGTTTTTGGTCAAGCTCGGCTTCGTCTTTGGTGGTCCATGTACCATCGGTGAGCATGGTCGCTGCTTTTTTAAACCACCTAAGCAGCTCGGAACTGAGATTCAATGACACCGTAAATTCGTCATCGCCAACCATGGGTGCTGCTGGATCGCAGCAGGCCCGGCGCGCCTGGTAGTCGTCCCAAACCATCACGCCAGAGGGCATGATACGGACCAGAAACTCTCGCTCGCCAAATGATAGGCTGTAGCTGAACAAGACCTCGGGATATTCGGACTTGGACATCAGGGCTTTCTGCGGCGCTTGGTTTCCAACAGTTGGATCAACTCGCCACTGAGTTTCATAACCCGTCCAAAATCACGCAGCAGGGTCTCCACCTGCTCAGCTGTGGCACGCTGGGGCCACCTATTCTCCTTCATGTCGCTCCACCAAGCACAAAGCCTGTTGATGTAGGGAATATGATTGTTTCTGCCACGATCCGCAGGATCGGCCACCATCTCCTCAGGGGTGAGCACGCGCCCGGCAATGATGCTTTTGCGCAAGCGCATGGTGCCAATTGCCCGCTGGTTCTTCTTGGGGGCGGCCAGTGACAGCCAGCGGCTCTGCTCAGCAGCGGGCAGCTTGGCGACCACCTTGTGATGCTCCCAGGCGAGGACCTCATTGCGGCGGTTCCTGGACACGCGCCGCGCAACGTAAGCATAGTTGTGGAGGGTGGTCCTGTCCAAGCCCGTGGCCTGAATGGCCGCATCATAGGCATCCGTGGCGACACGGCTCGCAGCCGGACCTTTGCGGAAGGTGGCATCGCCATAGACGAGCCAGTCACCGATCACAAAAGAAATGCCGCGCGCGGCTTGCCCCAAGGAGTTGGCAACTTGGCTCCATTCCTCAAAGGTCAGAGGCGCGAGGACATCCAGACCCGTGGGAGAGATTTGGATCTTGGAATGGCTGGGCAGGGCAAGGCTCATGCAGGAACTGGATCACGAAACCATGACAGTGACCGCCGGACAAGTGCTGGGTGTAAAATAGAACAACCCGCCTTCACCAAAACAACCTGCTGTCCAATCCTCAACCGGCTTACACACAGTAGCCATGGACAACTCGCGTGAGGATCCATGCGAAACAGTGCGCAGGAGGCCATTCGCTGCATGACAAAATATGACAACTGAAGGTCACGAAGCTGCGAAATTATGCTCATGCACCCGCGATAGAGCTTGAGGGAAAGCCCGGAAATACGAAGGTTCACGCACCAATCCCATGATCACATCACCCGCACAGTCCTCTGTGCGGCGCTCCGCAATCCCCTGCCACTCCGAATCAAGCACATCGAGCAGTTCATGCGCCGTGGTGCCGCTCAGAGAACGACACGCTTTAGGCCATGTTTGAAAACCTTCACGGTGCGCCGTGTAAATTGATGCGGCCAAGTCAGAGCCCTTGTTCCTCAGAATCATCTCCGAAAGCCCGGAGGGCTGGCACAAAAGTAGCCGTGGGTGCCAACCCACGGTAGACGCCCCCCCCTCACCGCTCCCTCTCGTGGAACCGCGTAGCGGTGACACAAAACCACCGCCTCCCCCCTGAGGCAGCTCCCCAGAGAGCCAGGTTTTCAAACACAACCTAACTTTCTGCGCTCTGAGCCAGCCCAAAGCTCACGCAGTCTCTCTGAACGATTTTTCGTTTCCCTCCGCTCCTTTGCAGGTATTCAAAGCGATACCATGACCCACGCCGAAGCCGCCAGCCGCGCCGCCCTTCTCAGCGCCGAACTTCACCGCCACAACCGTCTCTACTATGTCGAGGCACGCCCGGAAATCAGCGATCAGCAGTTCGATGCCCTCCTGCGCGAACTCCAGGACATCGAGGCGAAATTTCCCGATCTACAGACGCCCGATTCCCCCACCCAGCGCGTCGGTGGCGTGCCCCTCGACGGCTTCACGCAGATCACGCACACCGTGCGCATGATGAGCCTGGACAACACCTATTCGGAAGAGGAGCTCACCGCCTTCTTCGCCCGCGTTCAGAAAGGCCTTGGGCGCGAGAAAGTGGACTGCGTCATCGAGCCCAAGGTGGACGGCGTCGCCATCACCATCCGCTACGAAAACGGCATCCTGAAATACGGTGCGACACGCGGCGATGGTCAAACCGGCGACGATGTGACCAACAACCTCAAAACCATCGGCCGCCTGCCGTTACGACTCCCCAAGGACGGTCCGCAGAGTTTCGAAGTACGTGGCGAGGTCTTCATGCCCAAGGCAGGCTTTGCCAAACTCAATCAGGAACGTGAAGAAGCGGGCGAGGCCCTGTTTGCAAACCCCCGCAACTCCACCGCCGGCACCTTGAAGCTTCTGGACCCAAAGATCGTGGCCAAGCGCCCGCTCGACATCGTCTTTTACGGCCTTGTCGAAGCCAGTGCCGTGGACTCGCAGACAGATGTCTATGCACTGCTCGATGCCGCCGGTCTGCGCAAAGCCGATCTCATCTGGCATGCCGACAGCGCCGAAGGTTTGCTGCACGCGATCCGTGAGCTCGATGAAAAACGCAAATCACTGCCCTACGAAACGGACGGTGCCGTGATCAAGGTGAACAGCTTCGCCGATCAGCGCGAACTCGGTGCCACCAGCAAAGCACCGCGCTGGGCCATCGCTTACAAGTACCAGCCCGAGCAGGCCGAAACCAAAATCACCGCCATCGACATCCAGGTGGGCCGCACCGGCGCGCTCACACCCGTGGCACGCCTTGAGCCTGTCCTCGTCAGCGGCAGCACCGTCAGCAACGCAACCTTGCACAACTACGAGGAGATCGAGCGCAAGGACATCCGCGTCGGCGACACCGTCATCATCGAAAAAGCCGGTGAGATCATCCCCGCCGTCGTCTCCGTGAAAAAGGAACTGCGCACTGGAACTGAAACCGCCGTGCCGGTGCCCACGCACTGCCCCGTCTGCGGCACTGCCGTGCATCGCGATGAAGAGCAGGTCGTCATTCGCTGCCCCAATCCGCACTGCCCCGAAGTCGTCAAACGCCGCATCGAGCACTTCGTTAGCCGTGGGGCCATGGACATCAGCGGCCTCGGCGAATCCGTCATCGCGCAGTTGGTGGATTTTAAAAAGGCGGATGGTTCGAGACTGGTGGCCGATGTGGCCGATCTCTATGACCTTGATGAGCTGTCCTTGGCACGGCTTGATCGCGTGGGTGCCAAGAGCATCGACAACTACCTCAAGGCCATCGCCTCCAGCAAGCAGCAGGACCCTTGGCGGCTCGTCTTCGGCCTCGGTATCCTGCACGTCGGCGCAGGGGGCGCCCGCAAACTCATCGAGCACTTCAGCAGCATCGACGCCGTCGCCAATGCCAGCGTCGAAGACCTCACCCAATGCCCGGACATCGGAGCCATCGTCGCGCCAAGCATTCACGCCTGGTTCCGCGAGGAGCACAACGTCACCCTCCTTAACCGCCTGCGTACGGCAGGTCTCAACTTCACGCAAAAGACCGTCACCGCCGCCTCCGACAAACTCAACGGCACCACCTGGGTCATCACCGGCACCTTGAGTGAAGACCGTGAAACCATCGCCGACACCATCCGCGCCAACGGCGGCAAAGTCAGTGGCAGCGTCAGCGGCAAAACAACCTATCTCCTCGCGGGTGAAGACGCCGGCAGCAAGCTCGACAAGGCGACAAAACTCGGCGTGAAGATCGTGAGCGAAGCCGAGTTTCGTGGGATGATTTGAACAGGGGTTGGGGCCTCCTGATCCCACCCGCTCTGCCTTCAATCACTGCCCCCGAACCAAGGGTATCTAGGTGATTCTCCTCCAGGCTTTGAGGCGGGCCGCTACCTCCATTTGGAGGTAAATTATTCTTTAGGACTCTTGTATTGTAACCTAATTATCACATTTAATATTCAATTATGAAATAATTATCAAAAAGGTGGTTGATTGCTGAGGGATACTACTTGTTACTACTATCACATCATCACAAATTATCACCCTTGTGATTCATTTGTGAATTGTATGAAAAATATCTATCGTCACACGGCCTCAATCGTTAGCCTCCTCTTTGCTGCGCTGGTTGGGGTTTCGGTCCAAGCTCAGAGTCTGGATTACCGGAACTACAACGCGATCATCTTTAACAACCTCAAAACCACCTCTGACATCGAGGGACGGACGTTTGTGGGCAATGACTTCACGGGAACGAATTCTGCCAATCTGGGCATCCACCTCAAAAACACGGTGCCGTCCAGCGACCGCTCATTCGTGGTGGGGAACAATCTCGTCAGTGGCAACCCGCTGAATTTGCAGCGCGGCAGCCTCTACATTGACGGCAGCACCAATGGTCGCGCCATCAACTTCAACGGCGGTGGCTCCGTGGTGGCAGACCACAGCATTGATGCGTCGCTGAACCAGATTCGGGGTTACTCCATCGCGGAGTCACAGGCCCTCAGCACCATGCTGGTGGACAGCACCGTTACCCTGCCTTCAGGCTCCCCCGGCCCCACGACGTTCAATGCCACGGCAGGTGCCGACGGTGTGGCGGTCTTTGCTGTGACTGCTGCCTCGATTTTTGACAATCCCAATGGCCAGCAATTCAATCTGAACGCGGATGCCAGCACCACGAACATCATCATCAACGTGAGCGGCACCTCCGTGAACTGGACCAACGGCAACATGGTGGGCAACTTCAACAGCAACTACTGGCAGGGGCACATCCTGTGGAACTTCTACCAGGCCACCGCCATCAACTTCAATGCTCACAACTTCAACGGCGCTATCCTGGCCCCCTTTGCCTCCATCACGACCTCCTCAAACATCGACGGACTTGTGGTGGCGAACAACCTGACCACCTCTGCTGAAGTGCATCTTCCGGACAGCAACAGCACCATGGCCTACGCCTATGAAGGCTACACCGCTGCCATTCCCGAGCCTGGCAGCGCCGTCTTGCTCTTTGCCGCGAGCGGTCTCTTTCTGATCATGCGGAACCGCCGTCTGGTGAGTGGGAAATATTGACGGGTCTGGCGCAGGCTGGTGAGGATGTTTGGTGATGGCTGAAGACGCAGGCAGCAAACTCGTCAAGCCATGGAGCTTGATGTGAGGAGGGTCGCAGAGGCCGATATTTTTGGGAGATGATTGGAAGGCAGGAGGCATCCTCTTGCTCCCTTCGCTGCCCTCAGCTTTCTGAACCCTTGGTGCGTCTAGCGATGATTCGGCTGCCAATATCGATGGCGAGTGAGAGGATGGTCAGCTCTGTCGTAACGGCGAAGGTAAACCGCATGCCCGAGGCAACGTCGGCGGGAGGCACCTGCGTGAGGTGAGCGCTTCCTGCGGCAAATGCGAACAGCGTCCCCATGACAGAGGCACCGGTGATGAGCCCCAAATTGCGCGACAGATTGAGCACGCCGGAAATGACCCCTCGATTCTCCGGAGGGATCGTGCTCATGACGGCCGTGTTGTTGGCCGTTTGAAACAAGGCGTATCCTGCAGTGATGATGCTGATGGCTGTGAGGTAACCGCCAATTCCAGCCGCCATGGGGAGCACGGATTGAATCAAACAGCCGCCCGACATGCCGAGGAGCCCGACGAGGGTCATCCGTTGGGTTCCAAACTTGTCCACGATGCGGCCAGCGGGCACCCCCGTCAGCGCTGCGACCAGCGGCCCGACGGACATCACCATGCCTACCGCAGCTGCATCGAGACCCAGTGCCCGTGAAAGATAAAATGGCCCGACCACCAGCGTCGTCATCACCACCGTGGAGACAATCCCGCTCATGGCGAGGTTGGCACTCAGCCGTGGATCACGGAACAGGGACAACTGGATCAACGGCGAAGCCGCTCTCGACTCCACGTGCAGGAATAGAGCGAATCCCACGCCAGCCCCCAGCAGCAAGGCAATGTTGAGTATTCCAAATTGACCTCGCCCAAGTGTCATGGCGAGCGCATAGGCCGTGAGAGTCATCGCCAGCAACAGCGTGCCCAGAGGGTCCAGACGCGCGAGTTCCTTTGCCGGCCCTCGGCGCTCCCCTGGCAGGTGCTGGCTCACCAGCAGTAAGGCCACGATGCCAATCGGGACATTGATGAAGAAGATGGAACGCCAGCTCCACCCAGCAATCAAAACGCCACCGAGCGACGGCCCAAGCGCAGTGCCAACCGCGGACATGGTACCCAGCAGCCCCATGGCACTCCCGGTTTTTTCCTTCGGCACAATCTCACCGACAAACGCCATCGTCAGCGCCATCATGATGGCTGCTCCGAGCCCCTGCGCCGCACGGGCGGTGATCAACATCCAGAGCGTGCTGGCGGCTCCGCATGCGATGGAGGCAAAAGTGAAAATCAAGATGCCCGCCTGCAGCAAACGCCGCCGACCAACGATGTCACCTAGGCGTCCGACACTGACGATCAGCGTGGTGATGGCGAGCAGATAGGCCAGGACCACCCACTGGACTTCTTGAAACGATGCACTGAACGCCCGGCTCAAGGACGGCAGCGCAACATTGGCGATGCTCGTGCCCAGCGACGACATCAGCATGGAAAGCGAAAGGCCGGTGAGCGCCCAGCGCACGGAAGGCCGCTGTTCCTCTGTTGCAGCGATTTTCAGATCTTGGGATTCAATTAAAGTCTTCATAGAGTTCGTGTGTTCTGCCTCCCATAGGGGAGCCGAGAGACGGATAGCCCTTGGTCAGACATGCGGAAGACGCACGGTTTGCACTCTATTCGTGCGTTTGACGCCATGTCATAGCCGAGGCATGCTGGCGTCCAGCCATGTCGAACCCGGATCTCAATCTGCTCTTCACCCTCGATGCGCTGCTCGCAGAAGGCAGTGTTGCGCGGGCAGCCAAGCGGCTGCGGCTGAGCCCGTCAGCGATGAGCCGGGCGCTGGGAAGATTGCGTGATGCCACAGGCGACCCTCTGTTGGTCCGCGCTGGACGCGGGTTGGTCCCCACTCCTCGCGCACTCGAACTCCGCGAACGAGTCCGGCTGCTCGTGGAAGATGCAGCCGCAGTCTTGCGCCCCGCCGCGAAGCTGGATCTCAAGCGGCTTGTTCGCACGTTCACCCTTCGGACCAGCGAGGGATGGGTGGAGAATTTCGGACCCGCCCTCATCGCCCGCTGCGCTGCGGAAGCCCCCGGCGTGCGGCTGCGCTTCGTGCAAAAGCCAGACAAAGACAGCGCGCCCCTGCGCGAAGGGGCGGTAGATTTGGAAACAGGCGTGGTGGACGAAACCACGGGCCCGGAACTGCGCACGCAGGCATTGTTCCGCGACCGCCTCGTGGGCGTCGTGCGCATGGGGCACCCGCTGTGCAAAGGTCGGATCACTCCCTCCCGCTACGCTGCCGGAAAGCACATTCTGGTATCCCGCGAAGGAAACGAAAACGGCCCGATGGATGACGCTTTGAAACCACTCGGATTGCAGCGGGAGATCGCCACGATTGTCAGCGGCTTTGCGAGCGCAGTGGCCCTGGCCCGGGAAAGCGATTTGATAGCAAGTGTTCCCGAACGCCACACCGCAAGCCTGCGTAATGGCATGCATGCATTCCCCCTGCCAGTGACCGTGCCAGAGTTCACCGTGTCGATGCTCTGGCATCCGCGACTGGATGCGGACGCCGCTCATCGCTGGCTGCGCGATCAAGTACGGGCGGTTTGCTCGGCCAAGCGCTGAAACCGCCCTCCGCAACGCTTACTCGCAGCCGCCTTCGCAGACGATGCCCTGGATGGCATCTTGCTGGCGGGGGGCGAGCTGAACGTCACTGAAATCGAGATCATCATCGATGCCGGGAGGCACGATGAATGTCTGGGGCGGTGTCGGTTCCGTCTGAGGGGCTGATGTGGATGGTTCGTTGTTCATGGCAGGTGGATTAAAAATCGTCGTCGTCACAGGGTTTCAGGTAGCTGCTGCTCATGCTGAGGGCGGTTGTCTCCTTCAGGTGCATGGGCTCAGGCAGCCAGGGCAGCGGGTTCTTGGTGTCCGGAGTGAGCATGGGCAGGCCGCAGCCCCTGAGCCGGCAATTCGCGGTGTGGTCGATGAAGCGTTCATAGTCCTCGCTCTTGAGGCCCAGGGCCTTCATGGGCAGTCCCTGGCGTATCAGGTCTTTCTCCAGCGTGGCCGCCTCCAGCATGATGCCGAGGAGTTCTTCCCGAAAGGCGGAGTCGTTGATCGCAGGATTTTCCTCCAGTAGGTCCAGGAACAGCAGGCGGAAGAATTCAGTGTAGTGGGCCTCGTCCCGCAGGAGGTTCGAGAGAACCTGGCGGAAGCCGGGAAACCGGTGGTGAAGCTGGAGGCTCATGATGGAGCCAAACAAGCCAAAGAACTGAAGGCCCTTCATGCACTGACCGAACACAAAAAGGCTGCGCGCCAGCAGCTTCAGATTTTCAATCCGCGTCAGGTCCATGCCACGCTGGAGGCCGCTGGTGTGCTTCGTGACAAAGGCCTCCTTCCGGGAAATCAAAGGTGAGGTCAGGCAAAGAGCCTCACACTCATGGATGTTCACGCCGAGCGTGAAGGCGGCATGGACCAGGGCTTCGATGCGGATGTTGTCGTCATGCGTTTCGCGCCCGAGCACGAGTTTGAGTTCCGGCGCGGTCACCAGCGTTCGCACCACATGTTGCAGCTCCGCTCCGGCCATTTTGAGTGACGTTGCCATCCAGCCAATGGTCAGCTGAATAATGGATCGCTCGCCTGCGCTCAGGTCGGCCGCGTGCCATTGCTCGATGTCCGTCTGCATCTGAATGTCCGGACTCAGCGGACCCCAGTGGTCGGCTTTCATCTCCTTGTAGAGTTCGTACGCCCAGGGGTATTTGAGCGGCAGCAGATTGAAGGTCATCGTTTCACGGCCGTTGACCACACGCTTGGCTGAAAACGCGAGTTTCGCCTTGGCCTTGTCGAGCAGAAACACGCGGTTGCCGATCTGGCAGGTGGTTTTATCCGAAGTGGCTCGGAGGGTCGGCTCGCCCTGATACGCAGTAGCGGCAGGGGTAGGGTTCACGGGCTCTGGCTCTTGCGTTGCGGAATTCGTGGTGGCTGGCCAGAGCTGCTTCAGCTCGGCATAGCTCTCGCGTTCAGCCGCCCCATCAGATGGGAAGATCTCCGAGATGAAGCCGGCGACTTTTTGGTAGTCGGTGACTTTCCCTTCAAAGAAGTTCTGCTCCTTGCGCATGAAGATGACTTCATCCAGCCACGGCAGCGGGTCTTGAATGCCGGGATGGAGCTCGGGCAGGCCGCAGCCGCGCAGTCGGCGGTCGGCGATGAAATCGGTATAGCGTTCAAACTCCGCTATCGTTAGGCCCACCGCATTGACCGGCAGGCAGTCGCGGATGAACTCCTTTTCCAGCGCCACGCCTTCACGCATGATTTGCACCAGCTCATCCCGGAAGGCGGCGGTACAGACCTCCGGATTCTCCCGCAGCAGGTCCAGGAACAGATGGCGGAAAACCTCGATGTGATTCGACTCATCCCGCAGCGTGTAGCGAAACATCTGGCCGATGCCTGGAAACTTACCCTGACGATAGAGGCTGAGGATCATGCCAAACAGCCCGTAGAACTGCGTGCCCTCCATGCACTGGCCGAAGACAAACATGTTTTTGGCCAGCAACTGCATGCCCGCGATGGAGGTGAGATCGAGGTCGCTGCGCAGGTTGTTCGAATGCCGCGTCACGAACTCGTTCTTTTTCACAATCGAGGGGATCTGCTCAAACATCGCCTCGCACTCATGAGGATCGATACCCAGAGACGAGATCATGTACAGCAGGCTGTCGGCATGGATGTTCTCCTCATGCGCATGGCGGCCCAGTACGAGTTTCAATTCGGGCGCTGAAACAAGGTCCCGCACCACATGCTGGATGTTGTCCCCGACGATCCCCTCGGCGGCGCTGAAATAGCCGATGCCCATCATGATGATCCAGCGCTCGTTGGGGGTGATCTGCTCAGAGCGCCACTGCTCCACGTCCCGCTGCATCTGGATGTCCTCCGGCTCCCAATGGTTGGCCATCATCGCGGCGTACTTTTCAAAGGCCCATTCATACTTCACCGGAAACAGGTCAAATCCCGCGTACGGGGTGCCATTGATCACGCGTTTGGCAGCCAGCGCCTCCTCGGCCTTCTGCTGCGTGAGGGTGAAATCGTGGTGTCTAACGGCGTAAATTTTGTCCATGGAGGCTTTAGGAAAGGAAAACTATGATCATACAATATATGGTATGTGAATAACTATATTGTCAATATGTGGTGCTTTGTTGCTGTGAATAAGTCTGATAGAGCCGGGTACCACCGCAGCCGACGCGCTGATAATCAGCGCTTTCCAATGATCCCGGAACGAAGGCCTGAAGTGTCTAGCTCTTCCTCACCAGTCACGCCACCAGCGCCGTCCATCCCGTCTGATGCGATGCCCCGCAGCCTCGGCCAGTGTCGGCATGAAAATATTCATGGAAGAGAAGCCTGCCCTTCCTGTCTGGGTGCGTCGCATAGCGCGGATCACCATTGTGGCAGGGTCGGTGGCCGGTGGCATCGGGTTCAAACAGACGGCACAAACGCCGCGAGATCTCGTTGGCCGCACCCTGCAGCGTCACCCGTTTGCCGCTGCCAGTGGGCAGTTCCACGGTGAAATCGTTACTGTAGAAATGATGGTAGCGTTCCAGCGCCTCAACGATCAGATAAACGATGGGAAACCACACAGGACCGCGCCAGTTCGAGTTGCCGCCAAACATGTGGCTGTCGCTTTCTCCGGGCACTTAGCTCACAGTCAGGTCACCACCGTTGAGTCGCAGAGTGTAAGGATGCGCTTCATGATATTTTGAAAGGGACCGAATACCGAAAGGTGACAGAAACTCCTTCTCATCCAGCAGGTAGCCAAGCAGCCGCTCCAGGTTGTGCACCGTGATGCGGATGCAGATATCCTCAGCCGCCGCCTTGGCATATTCCACAAAGACATCAAAGTAGCGCTCCTCGGCGAAGGCCGCCGTGTCGGTGATTTCAAACTCAGGATCAGCTAGCCTGCGTCGCGCATTCTCATCTACCAGCAGCTGGTAGGGAAACTCACCCTGCGGGTATTTGTACAACGCCTTCATGTAAGAATGCGTCGGTGTGGAGTCGAGGTAGTAATACAGCTCCTTCACGTCCTCGCCGTGATTCCCCTGCGGGCCGGTCAGTCCATAGAGACGCTCTTTGAGAATGGGGTCGCGGTGATCCCACAGCGCGTGCCCAAAGCACAGTCGGCACTGACGGTCGGAGATGCCCAGCAGTCCGTCCTCGCCCCAGCGATAGGCGAGTGAACGTGCCTGCTCATGCGGAAAAGAAGCCCACGCCTCGCCATCCGCCGAATAATCCTCACGCACGGTGGACCACTGCCGCTCGGCGAGATACGGCCCCAGCGTTTCCAGTTGGCATCACGCTCACGGTCCGCGCACAGGTGTTCATGTTCTGGCGTGGGGATGCACATGCGTGTGAGTGTTCAGTTCATGCCCGCCGCAGTGCAAGCAGCCGTCAGAGCAGCTGGGCTTCGGTCTCCGCCTTGAATTCTTCAAGCAGCGCCTTCAATTGCTGCGAGGTGTACCGGGCTTTGACCGCGGCAATGGCCTCGTTCGCCAGTTCATCGCAGCGTTCGTTTTCAGTATGTCCCGCATGGCCCTTGACCCAGTGCCACTCGATTTTGTGCATTGCCGTGGCCGCATCGAGTTCGCGCCAGAGGTCGGCGTTTTTCACCGCCTGCTTGTTGCTGGTGCGCCAGCCGTTGCGCTTCCACCCGGAGATCCACTGGCTGATGCCCTGGCGCACATACTGGGAGTCGGTGTGGAAATCGATCTGGCAGGGCTCTTTGAGAATGCGCAGCGCCTCGATCGCCGCCTGCAGCTCCATGCGGTTGTTCGTGGTGGCCGGCACCCCTCCCTTGAGTTCGCGCACATGCTTGCCATAGGCCAGCACAGCGGCCCAGCCACCGGGGCCGGGATTGCCATGGCAGCCGCCGTCGGAATGAATCAGAACCTTCTTCACGCCGGCGTCTGGGTGGAGTCCTCCGCCGCCCACGCACGCATGCGGCGGTCGATGAAAAAGGGCACAAACGGCAGCAGCGAGGCGATGAACACCAGCACCGCACGGCTGAACGGCCACCCCGTGTGCATCAGCACCCGCCACAGCGCGATGCAGAAAAGTACAAACAGCCCCCCATGCACCGACCCCGCAATCTTGACTGCCAGTGGCATGCCCAAGGCATACTTCAACGGCATGGCGACAAAGAGCAGGATCAAATACGAAATGGCTTCGAGCAGGCCGACGCTGCGAAGAAAGGAGACGGGGTGTTTCATCACGGGGCCTTTAGCATCGGATGGCGAGGCAGTGAAACGGATTTTGGAGACGAGCTTCATCTTGAGCGAATGGAGATGCTTCTCCACCCGGAAGCTGTCAGCAGCATGCAGTCGAAGCTCCAAAATGATTCAGTCTTGGTTGGCTCGCCTGAAGAACCGCGTCCATCGTAAAACTTATGAAGCGAGTCCTGACAGCCGCCCTCATTGTAATCGGAATGGTGCTGCTGGCCCAGAATTTTCCATGGGTCAGAACGGTGCCCGCCAAGGGGGCGGCGTTTGAGGTCGATCCTGCACGAGATTTCCATTTTGAGTTCGGACGAGGCAGCGGATGGAGAGGGCTCGACACGGTGGCTTTTGGACGGGATGGCGTTGTGACTTTGTTCCGGCAACATCCTCAGGCCGTGTGGCAGAGATCCAGCTTAAAGCTGGATCCTGACGCAATCGTTCGGATTTTCGCTTCAGTGAGTTCAGAGGGCATCATGAAAATGCCCGCTGCCTATTCTCGCACGGGTATTCGAGACGGAACCCAATGGATCCTTTGGATAGAGCAAGACGGCAAGTCCAAGGCGATCTATTTCAACAACGACTTCCCATCGGGAATCAGCCGGCTCGCAGAACGAATGGATGCAGAGCTCGCTTCTGGGCTGGCCGGTGCAGAGTGGACGAATGTTCCCACACAAGAATCCAGAAAGCACGAGAAGCCATTATGGAACAGCATCAAGTAAACATCCTATGCTGGCGACACGGAGTTCAGCTCCATGGCGGTGGTTTTGAGGTCTGAAACAAGAGCACAAAGAAGGGGGATCAAACTGATCCCCCTCCGTAAAATGCTGATGAAAACCGTTACTTCTTGCGCAGCTCTTTCTTCTTCAGGTCGTTGTACAATTCGAAGGCCTTGTTGGCATTCAGTCCACCGTGCACCACGCCCTGCACCGCCTGCATCATGGAGACCGGAGCATCGCTCTGGAAAATGTTGCGGCCCATGTCCACGCCGCTCGCACCCTGCTTGATGGCGTTGGCGCACATCTTCAGCGCGTCGAGTTCTGGCAGCTTCTTGCCACCGGCGATCACGATCGGCACCGGGCAGCAGCTCGTCACCGTTTCGAATTCCTTCTCCGTGTAGTAGCACTTCACCACGTTCGCGCCGAGTTCCGCCATGATGCGGGTGGCGAGGCGGAAATACTGTGGGGTGCGGGCCATCGCACGACCCACGGCGGTCACGCCCATGACGGCGATGCCATAGCGGCTGGCGGCGTCCACCAGATCGGTCAAATTCTTCAAAGACTGGCGCTCATACGCGCTGCCGATGAACACCTGCACGGCGAGGATGCTGGCATTGAGGCGGATGGCTTCTTCGATGTTGAGCGCGGTGCTCTCGTTGGAAAGAGGCTCAAAGCCGGGGCGGGCGAACTTGGCCTTCTTGCCGTCGATTTCGCCTTCCCATTCTTCCATCGGGCTGATCATCGAGGTGCCGCCGGAGGCGCGCAGGGCGATGGCCTTGGTGGTGGAGGCAGGAATGACGGAACGCTGGATGCCGCGAGTGAGCATGAGGCAGTCGGCATACGGGGCCAGGGGGAGGATGGTCTGGTCCACGCGCTCCAGGCCGGTGGTCGGGCCCTGGAAGTAGCCGTGGTCAAAGGCGAGCATGACGGTGCGGCCGTCCTTGGGGTTGAAGACCTTGGCGAGGCGGTTCTTGAGGCCCCAGTCGTACTGGTGGCAGCCCTTGAGGAAGAAGCCGGGGGCCTCCTGGGGGACGTCGGTGAAGAATTCCTTTTCCTTCTTGTCTGCAGCGCTGGTTTGGATGTCGGCCATGATATTTGATTATTTTGGTTGAGCCTTAACCCATAGTCACTCCCTGCTTGCCGTCCATGCACGGGCTCGCCAGATTTGTGTCGGATTTTGCAATGGCCATGCAGACGAACAAAAACATCCTC
>NZ_JBIPNG010000116.1:0-15118 GCF_044373815.1 Prosthecobacter sp.
GACGGCGGTAGGGGGCCTTGCCGAGAACTTCGGTGCTGGCGGATGGATTGGCCAGCAGCGTGGCTCCGGCGAGCGCGAGAGGGCCTGAGGGTGGGATCACTGTCCACAAGTCCTCACAGATCTCCACGCCAAGGACAAAGCCCGGGACATCCAGCACCTCAAACAGCAGTTTCGTGCCGATGGCCACATCCTCGTCATTCAAGCGCAGCGTGGAAACATTCAGCGTGTGCGCAGGTGAGAACCAGCGGCGCTCGTAGAACTCAGACGAGTTTGGCAGGAAGGTCTTGGGCACGAGTCCGAGCAGGCGGCCCTTGGCCAGCACTGCCGCCATGTTGTAGAGGCGATCCTGCACACGCAGAGGCAGGCCAACTACCAGCACGCAGGGCAGGTCCAGCGTGGCGTGAACCAGCTCGGCGAGGCCCTTCACGCTCGCATCCAGCAGGGCGTTGGTGTGAAACAGATCCGCGCAGGAGTAGCCGGTGAGGCTTAGCTCCGGGAACACCACCAGACGGCAGCCGCGCTGTGCCAGCGTGCGCGCCTCACGGGCAAGGATCGCGACGTTCTTTGACACATCTCCCAGCACCAGTTCCGGGGACACGGCAGCGACGCGTGCAAAGCCAAGACGTTCGCGGCTGGTGGTCGGGGTGGGGGATGCTTGCGGCATGGGGGAACCTAGCACGGAGGGTTTGGGGTGTGCGAGGAGTAAGTACGACAGACACTCTTGTCTGTCGATGCCCAGCGCTTCGCTGAAATCCATCGTTTGCAAATTGGCACTCAGCTCCGCCGCAGCAGAGTGATGCTATCGGCTGGCGAAGGGCAAGCGCAGACGTGGGAGGTAGCGGTGACGCTGATCGACAGGCAGGAGTGCCTGTCGTACTACTCCAGCATCCTTGCCTTCAGATCTGGCGTGGGCATCATGCAGGACTCATCTTTGCCGAACCACCGGTAGCGATTGCGGGCCATGAAGTAGTAAGCAGCGTCGCGGAGGGCGCGTGGCAGAAGTTTGAAAACTAGCGCGAGTTTCCACAGGCCGCCGAGCGTGCGGGCGATTTCGAGGGCGGCGTCGCTGGCTTTGAAGGCACCGCGAGGTGTGATGAAAAGCATGGCGTTGGGCGCAGCAGGATCGAGGCCGTGCTGTGCGTAGAGCTGGCTGCCCATAGGGCTTTGGATCGGGGCGAATTTGATCTTGCCCGCTGGATCTCGCTTTACGATGAAGCGCACGCTGGCATCGCAGAGATGGCAGATGCCATCAAAGAGAAGCAGGTGGTCGCGGCTGGGATCGTAGTGGGACACGGCTAGTCGAGCTTACGACTGTCCGGAGCGGTTGGCACTGACGAAAACCAGAAGAGGTAGGCGAAGATGAGCAGAGTGCCGAAGCCAAGGGTGAAGCCCCAGGTGCGGGTGTGGGCCATGGGATGAAGAATGTAGGCGGCGATGCGGCTGAGCAGTGAAACGGGGCGGTGAACGAGGTCCCAGCTGTTCCAGCGGTCAAAGCGTCCGAGGTAAACGCCGAAGCCGCTCAGGCCCAGTGAGCCCAGCGTGACACACCAGGCGGTGGCGTGGGAAAACTTCCGCGCAAACCAATGCTGAACGATGTGAAGGGACTGAAAGCCGAACCAGAGCGCGACGAAGGCAAAGGATAGCAGCATGAGGAGATCGAGCCACTTGGGGACGTGGGCGTTGTGCTCGTTGAGGTGCATCAGGTCAGTGAGGACATAGGGAGCATTGGGAAAGAACAGCAGCCAGACTGCGAGCAACGGCACTGCCAGCACAAGGCGGTTGATCTGTCGCAGGCCGATGCTGAGGCCCAGCGGGATTGCGGCCAGGAAGAGATTCCACAGCATGAAGGCGTAGTAGTTATGTCCGGCGAGGTGAATGCGCAGGTTCAGCACGATGCAGCACCACAGGCAGGCGAGGAGGTTCAGCAGAAAGACGCGGTTGGACATGGCTGGCGCAACGATACGTCTTATTGTGCAATCACGGCAAGTGGTGCGCGATTTATGAAGATGAATTCACGCGGGGTTCACGGGAAGTTCATCGAGCACACCCCATTCTCAAACCGCCGCCTTACGCCTATTCTTCGCCGCCTTGAGCTGGCCACATCCCGCAGCCACATCAATGCCGCGACGCTGGCGGATGGTGCAGGGGAAACCGGCTTCTTGGAGAATGCGGTGGAAGGTGTCGGCTGAGCTGTCGCTGCTTTCAGTGCCGATGTAGCCGTCGGTGCGGTTGAGCGGGATGAGATTGATGTGGGCATCCAGACCGTGGAGCAATTCGGCGATCAACCGGGCATGCTCGGGCGTGTCGTTGACGCCTTCGATCAAGGTCCAGGCGAAGAAGATGCGGCGGCCGGTTTGCGCATTGTAGCTGCGGCAGGCGGCGATGAGATCGGCCAGCGGCCAGCGCTGGTTGGCGGGGATCAGTTTGGCGCGCTCCTCCTCGGTGGCGGCATGCAGGCTGACGGCGAGATTGTAGGGCCGGTTTTCCGCCGCCATGCGCAGGATGCCGGGCACCACGCCGACGGTGGAAACGCTGATCTTGCTGGGACCGATGTTCAGGCCACGCGTGTCGCAGATGATGTCGAGGGCGGTCATCACGGCATCGTAGTTGTGCAGGGGCTCGCCCATGCCCATGAAGACAAGATTGCGCAGGCCTTTTTTCTCTCCTTTGGCGCGCACAGCGCGCTGCGCATGCAGCACCTGGGCCACGATTTCGCCGGGGCGCAGATGGCGCACGAAACCCATCTGGCCGGTGGCGCAGAAGACGCAGCCCATGGCGCAGCCTGCCTGGGTGCTGACGCAGGCGGTGTGGCGGCCGGGGTAGCCCATGATGACAGTCTCGATCTCCTGCGCATCGGCCATGCGAAGGAGGAATTTGTGCGTCAATCCATCGCTGCTGGGCGTGTCCAAAGAGGCGGGTGGGACATCGAGCGTCCATGAGCCATCGCTGAGCACCTGCGTGAGCCATTTGCGCAGGGGAGGGAGGAGGTCCTCACGGGAGAGGGGATCCGCCATCGCCTTGAAGTGGAGGGTGTTCCAAAGCGTTCCTGCATGCGCCGGACGCAAACCTGCGGCCACGATCACCTCGCGCAGCTGGTCAAAGGTCAGGTCATGGAATGATTGTGGCATCAGGTGAGGTAAGGGTTTTCGCGCTTCTCACGGCCGATGGTGGTGTCATCGCCGTGGCCAGGATAGACGCGGGTGGCATCGGGCAGGACGAAGAGCTTCTTAATGATGCCGCTGAGCAGCAGCGATCCGGAACCGTTGGGGAAATCGGTACGCCCGACGCTGTCCAGGAAGAGCACGTCGCCGCCGAAGAGCAGGTTTTGGGATGGGAGGTGGAAGCAGAGGCTGTCCGGGGAATGGCCGGGGACGTGGTAGAGATTCCAAGTCTCACCGAGGACTTCGATCTGGCTTTGACCTTCGAGAACCTCATCCACCGCAAAGGGAGGGACGGAGAAGGGGCTGCCCGTCACGGCGCCGTAGAGAATCTCCAGCGTCAGCTCGCGTGAATAGGGGGCAAAGGAGAAAACCTTGCAGCCGTGCTCCGCCTTCACAGCCGCGGCATCCAGCACGTGATCAAAGTGCTGATGCGTGAGGAAGAGGACATCCACCTTCACTTTTTGCTGCCTAAGCCATGCGCTTATCCCATCCGGTGCATCCACAAGAATAGTCCCGCCGGGCAGGGTGAGCAGATGGCCGTTGGTGGCGGCGATGCCGCCGGTGTAGGTGATGATTTCAGACATGGAGATGGCGAAAGACGGGAAAGAGGTGGACATTTCAACCCAGAAAAGGCAAAATCTGAACGCAAAACGCACCGCGAGGTTCGTTATAGATCTGGACGACCCCCACCATGACTCGCTTTTTACTCACCCCCGTCGCTGCTGCGGCCACTGCTCTCGCGCTTTTCATTCCCTCGGCGCAAGCGGAGACCAATTTTGGCCAGGTGGCCATGCATGTGGCCTACATGCTGCAAAACCACCACTACTCGAAGCAGGACTTCGACGACAAGGTGTCAGGCGAGATGCTTCATAACTACCTGAACATGCTCGACTTCAAGCACATCTTCTTCACCGAGCAGGATGTTGCGGGCTTCAAGGACAAGTATGAGACCACGCTGGATGACCATGTGCTGATGCGCAACATCAGCCCCGCCATCGAGATCTACGACATTTACAAAGAGCGCGTGAAGGAACGCGTGGATTTCCTCAAGAAGGCTCTCGACACCAACAAGTTCACCTTTGACTCGAAGCGGACCATTGAGATCAAGCGCGACAAGGCACCATGGCCGAAGGACAAGGCCGCCCAGGACAAGATTTGGCTCGACATCATCGAGGACAATCTGCTGGCAGAGCGAATCGCCGATGAAACGCGTGAGCGAGATGAAAAGAAAAAGGCTGAAAAGGCCGCCGCCAAGAAAGCCGGCACCGCCGAGGCCAAGACTGAAGCAGCACCTGAAGCTGGGAAAGTGACTCCTCCAGAGAAGCCTGCCGCCGATGCTCCCAAAATCGCCGCCAAGAAGGAAAAGGACGACAAGGATCTGACTCCGAAGGAGCGCGTGCTCAAAGATTACACGCGTCTGCTTGAGAGCATCGACGAGAACGACACCAAGGACGTGGTGAACTTCTTCCTCTCCAGCCTGGCCACCGCCTATGACCCGCACACCGAGTACATGAGCACGGATGAGAGCGACAACTTCAAGATCCACATGCAGCACAAGCTCGTCGGCATCGGCGCGCTGCTCGGTCAGAAGGATGACGGCGCAGAAATCCAGGGCATCGTCGTCGGCGGTCCTGCTGACAAGCAGGGCCAGCTCAAGCTGAACGACCGCATCATCGCCGTCGCTCAGGGTGATGAAGAATTCGTCGACGTGAAGTACCTCAAGCTGCAGAAGATCGTCGACATGATCCGCGGTGAGAAGAACACCACCGTCCGCATCAAGATCGTCCCCGCTGACGATCCCTCCGGCAATCGCATCATCGCCATCTTGCGTGATGAAGTGCCGCTGAAGGAGAAGCTCGCCAACGCCGAACTCCTCGTCACGCCTCCGGATCTCGGCAAGACGCTCAAGGTCGGCTGGATCAACCTTTCCAATTTCTATGCGGACATGGAAAACAACACGGTCAGCACCAGTGTGGACGTGGAGCGCCTGCTGCGTCGTCTGATGAAGGAAAAGATCGACGGCCTCGTGCTCGATCTGCGCGACAACGGCGGCGGTTCCTTGGACGAAGCCATCAAGCTCACCGGTCTCTTCATTCCTGCCGGCCCTGTGGTGCAGGCCAAGGACTGGCGCGGCAGCATCACCTGGCGTGACTGCGAAAACGAAAAGCCCGTGTATGACGGCCCCATGATCGTCCTTATCAACAAGGCCAGCGCCTCGGCCTCTGAGATTTTGGCGGCGGCATTGCAGGACTATCGCCGTGCGCTCATCGTCGGGGACAAGTCCTCCTTCGGCAAGGGCACCGTGCAGACCATCCTCCCTGTCGAGCGTTACATGCCTTTCTTCAGCGACAAAAAAGGCGCTGGCGACCTCAAGGTGACGATCCAGAAGTTCTACCGCATCGCCGGTGGTTCCACCCAGCTCAAAGGTGTTGAATCCGACATTCCTCTACCTTCGATCCGCGACGTGCTGGACATCGGCGAATCCTCCGCTGAAAACCCGCTGCCCTACGACACCATCCCACCGCGTAAGTACCCACTCTTCCGCAAGGATCCGTTCCCGATCGAAGAGATCAACGCACGTGTGAAGAGCCGTGTGGCCACGAGCCCTGAGTTCCAAAACGTGGTCGAAGAGTCCACGCGTCTGAAGGACAAAATCGACCACAACACGGTCTCTTTGAATCTGCAGGAGCGTGAGAAGGAGCGCCTCGACACCGAAGCGCGTCGTGACAAGCAGACCGAAGACCGGTCCAAGCGAACCAAGGATGTCGCTGAGCGCATCAAAGACAACGGCTTCAAGGCTTATCACCTCACGCTGGACAACGTGGACAAGCCAGACCTGGTGCCCGAGTCTGCCTTCAGCAAGGAAATGAATTCTGGCATGCGCACAGCTTCCAAGGATGACGACAGCGGCAATGACGAGGCCAAGTTCCCTTACGGCGTCGAGCCTGTGAAACTCGAAACCATCCACATCCTGCGTGACCTCCTTGAGCTTGATCACAAGCCCACCACGGCGGCCAAAACCGAGGACAAAGCACAGGTCGGCACCAAGCCTCAGGCTCAGTAATGACCCGCCTGTCGCCCGGGCTCCTCACACATTCCACTGGCAGCACGCACTGTATGCAGGTCGGCATCATCACTGTCTCTGACCGTGCCAGTCAGGGTGTCTATGAGGATCTTGGCGGTCCGGCCCTGAGGCAGGCGGCGGAAGGTTACGGCTGGGGGGTCGCTGCTGAAGCGATCATCCCCGATGACCTTCTGCGCATTCAGGAAGCGATCCGCTCCTTCTCAGCCCAGGGCTGCGCGCTCATCCTTACCACGGGTGGAACGGGCATCGCTGAGCGTGATGTCACCCCCGAGGCCATTCGTGGCATCATGCGCGTGGAGATCCCCGGCTTTGGGGAGCTGATGCGGATGAAGTCACTGGAATTGACCCCAAACGCTATTCTCTCCCGCAGCCTTGCGGCGGTGGTGGACCGCAGCCTCGTCATTGCCCTGCCAGGAAAACCGCAGGGCGCTGTGGATTGCCTCAGCTTTGTGATCGGGGCCATTCCGCATACGGTAAAACTCGCGCAGCGGGTTCCGACAAGCTGCTAAAAGTACGACAGACACTCCTGTCTGTCGACCAGCGCACTCGCGGGCTCCATTACCTCCGAGTTTGCCGAGATCTCCGCCCGCCAATTTCAGTGCTCCTGCGTGAACGCATGCGCGAAGATGGGTGATCTCAGCTGCACACGTTTTGGAAAAGACGTTCGCCAGTGAGTTTGCGGTCCCGCTCGCCGACAGGCAGGAGTGCCTATCGTACCTCCAGAGAAGCACGCGGGTCGTCATCACCTTGCATTTGCGGCTGGACTTGCAGGCGGAGTCTCGATTACAACTCTGCTTTCAGCCAAACCACTCCCATGAAACGCATTCCTGTTTCCTCCCGCCGTCAGTTCCTCACGAAGTCTGCCGTCGCCATCGGCTTTCCCACCATCATTCCGGCCAGTGTCATTGGACAGAATGCGCCTTCCAGCAAGATCACCATGGCCGTCTTCGGCTGGGGCATGATGGGGCCGGGCAACACCGCCAAATTCCTCCAGGAGCAGGACTGCCAGATTGTGGCCGCGTGCGACATCGACAAACGCAATCTGCAGAAGGCGCTGGACACCATCAACGGCGCTTACAAGAACCAGGACTGCAAGCCCTACCACGACTACCGCGAAGTCATGGCCCGCAAGGACATCGACACCGTCATGCTGGCACTGCCCGACAACTGGCATGCACTCACCGCGATTGAAGCCGCAAAGAACGGCAAGGACATCTACGGTGAGAAGCCGCTGGCGCGCACCATCGCCGAGCAGCAGGCCATTGTGAAAGCGGTGCAGAAGCACGGGCGCATCTGGCAGACGGGATCCTGGCAGCGCAGCGAGGACAATTTCCGCATCGGTGCTGAGATCGTGCGCAACGGCCTCATTGGAAAGCTGAAGGAAGTTCACGTGGGCCTGCCCAGCGGGCACAACGACTTCGCCAAGACAGGGGACAAACGCAGCGTCACACCACCACCGGCGGAGCTTGATTATGAAATGTGGATTGGCCCTGCGACGATGCAGGACTACATCGAATGCCGCATCCACAAAAACTGGCGCTGGGATTACAACATCGGCGGCGGTCAGCTGCTCGACTGGATTGGTCACCATTGCGACATCGCCCACTGGGGCATGGGCATGGACCGCAGCGGCCCGAGCGAGGTGAGTCCCCTGCAGGTGGACATGCCGCCGCGCACGGACATCTGGAACACCGCCACCAAGTACCGCGCCGAAGCCAAGTATGCGGGTGACATCACCATGACCATCGCAGGCGGTCACGACGACATCAAGATGGGCACCAAGTGGATCGGCGCTGACGGCTGGGTCTATGTGAATCGCAATGGTGCGTACGACTGCTCGAATCCAGCGCTCAAACAAATGGTCAAAAAGCGGAAGGACGAAAAGGATCCGAAGAGCGAGATCATCGAAGTCGCCAAGGCACCGAAGCTGGGTGACGACATCATCAAGACCCGCCTCTACGAAACCAAGGGGCACCATCGCAACTTCCTCGACTGCGTGAAGAGCCGTCAGCCCACCGTCACCCCGGTGGAAACCGCGCACCGCAGCGCCAGCCCCGGCCACCTTGCGCTCATTTCTTTCCTCACCAACCGCTCCATCAAATGGGATCCCGTGAAGGAGGAGATCATCGGCGATGCAGATGCGAGCAAGCTTCTCACTCGCGAGTATCGTGGGCCGTGGAAGCTGGAAGTATAGGCTAGGAAGGTAGGGCGCTTGGTCCTCCAAGCGCCGTCATTCGCAAGCTCCTGAGCTTCGTATTCGTTGCAAGGCTCTCAAGGTTACGTCGTCTCACGCGGCGGGCTGCGGACAGCCCGCCCTACCTCCTGCCGCTTACGCGATCACATCGTGCAGCACATTGCCGTGCACATCCGTGAGGCGCAGATCGCGGCCGCTGAAGCGGTAGGTGAGCTGCTCGTGATTGATGCCCATGAGGTGCAGGACGGTCGCCCACATGTCATAGACAGTGCTGGCGTTTTCGATGGCGTGGTAGCCGAAGTCGTCCGTGGCGCCGTAGATGTGGCCGGGTTTGACGCCGCCACCGGCCATCCAGATGGTGAAGCCGTAGGGATTGTGGTCGCGGCCATCGGTGCCCTGCGCGAAGGGCGTGCGGCCAAATTCACCGGCCCAGATGACGAGGGTGCTGTCGAGCAGGCCGCGTGATTTGAGATCCTTGACCAGCGCGGCGATGGGTTGGTCCACCTGATGAGCCATGTTGCCGTGGCCTTTTTTGATTTCTCCGTGCTGATCCCATGGATTCGCAGCCTGACCTCCACCGAGTTTTTGCGGCAGGCAGCTTAATTCCACAAAGCGCACGCCGCGCTCCACCAGACGCCGCGCCAGCAGGCACTGCCGCGCATAGGCGGTGCGTGGCGAGTCTGGGCCATCCATGCCATAGAGCTGCTTCGTGGCTTCAGTTTCACCTGAGATGTCGCACAGCTCCGGCACGGTGGACTGCATGCGCCAGGCCATTTCGTAGTTTGCAATGGCCGCATCCACATGGACGTCATGTTGTGAGGTGCTGGCGAAGCGGTGATCCATCGCGCCAATGAAATCGAGCTGCCTGCGCTGCATGTTGCGAGGCTGCTTGGAATGGATGTTTCGCACGGCCTCTTCCACATCCGCCTGCACGATGCTGGCTTGATGTTGCGCAGGGAGGAAACCGTTGCTGAAGACACCCACGCCGCCATGAGGAACCGTGGCGCCACCGCTTTGCAGCACGATGTAGCCGGGAAGATCGCGCGACTCTGTGCCAAGGCCGTAGCTGGCCCATGCGCCTGCGCTCGGATAGCCGAGGAAGGGGAAGCCGCTGTGCATGAAGAAATTTCCCTGCGCGTGCTCGCTGAACTTGGCCGTCATGCTGCGGATGACGCAGAGCTCATCCGCGACCGTCGCCATGTGCGGAAAGAGCTCGCTCACCGGCATGCCGCTCTGGCCACGCTGACGAAACTCCCAATGGGCAGGCTGGACGGTGCCGTTGTTGTTGAACTGTGTTTTTTGCACCACGCCCGGCATGGACTGACCTGCGTATTTTTCCAGCAGCGGCTTCGGATCAAACGAATCCAGGTGCGACACCCCGCCGCTCATATAGCAGAAGATCACGCTGCGTGCCTTGGGAGCAAAACGCTTCGCACGATTCACCGGCGACTCCGCCTGCATCAGGCCTGCCAATGCAGCCATGCCAAAGCCGGTGGAGGCATTGGCAAGAAGCTGGCGGCGTGAAAAGGGGGCGTTCATCAGGCGATGATGTCTTTGAGCACATTGCCATGCACATCGGTGAGGCGCAGATCCCGACCACTGAAACGGTAGGTGAGCTGTTCGTGGTCGATGCCCATCAAATGCAATACGGTGGCCCACATGTCATAGACGCTGGTGATGTTTTCGACGGCGTTGTAGCCGAAGTCATCCGTGGCACCGTACACATGACCGCCTTTGACACCGCCGCCTGCCATCCAGACGGTGAAGCCGTAGGGATTGTGATCGCGGCCGTTGGAACCCTGCGCAAAGGGCGTGCGGCCAAATTCACCGCCCCAGACAACGAGTGTGCTGTCGAGCAGGCCGCGAGAGCGGAGATCTTTGATGAGTGCAGCGATGGGCTGGTCGATCTGATTCGCCATCTTACCGTGGCCTTCAACGATGGCGCTGTGGTGATCCCAGGGGTTGGCGCCGTTGCCGCCACCGACGTTGTAAGCGAGGGTGCTGAGTTCGATGAAGCGCACGCCGCGTTCGACGAGACGGCGGGCGAGCAAGCACTGGCGGGCGTAGGCGGCTTTTTTCGGCTCGGGATCGTCGAGGCCGTAGAGTTTCTTGGTCGCTTCAGTTTCACCGCTGATGTCGCAGAGATCGGGCACGGCGGACTGCATGCGCCAGGCCATCTCGTAGTTGGAGATGGCGGCCTCGACGTGCATGTCATGCTGCGTGGTGCTGACGAAGCGGCGGTCCATCGCGCCGATGAAATCGAGCTGCTTGCGCTGCATGTCCTGCGGCTGGCGCGGGCGGATGTTGACGACGGCTTCGGCTTCATCTGCCTTCACGATGCTGGCCTGATGCTGCGCGGGCAGGAAGCCGTTGCTGAACAATCCCACGCCACCATGCGGAGTGGATGCACCGCCGCTTTGCAGCACGATGTAGCCGGGAAGATCGCGCGACTCGGTGCCTAGGCCGTAGCTCGTCCATGCACCGGCGCTGGGGAACCCGAGGAAAGGGAAGCCGGTGTGCATGAAGAAGTTCCCCTGTGCATGCTCGCTGAACTTCGCCGTCATGCTGCGGATCATGCAGAGATCATCCGCCACGCCGCCTACTTGAGGAAACAGATCGCTCACTTCCAGGCCCGACTGTCCACGACGTTTAAACTCCCAGTGCGAGGGTTGCACCGTGCCGTTGTTGTTGAATTGCGTCTTCTTTACAGCACCTGGCATTGGCTGCCCAGCAAACTTCGTCAGCATCGGCTTGTGATCGAAGGAATCGACATGCGATACTCCGCCGCTCATGTAGAGAAAGATCACGCTGCGAGCCTTGGGAGCGAATTTCTTCGCGCGATGCACGAGAGGCATGTCTGCGAGCGCCTGCTCCTGCATGAGGCCTGCAAGTGCGGCCATGCCGAAGCCGGTGGAGGCACGGGAGAGGAGCTGGCGGCGGGAAAAGGACATATTCATTTTGCGTCGGTTGGTTGAAGGCGCTGGCGGATTTCGGAAGTGATGTCTTTGTCTATTAAGCCCATCCCGAAAGATTTCACTTTAGCAAAAATGGATTGAGGTCGTTCGACGAAGTCAAATAGCGGATGGCCAGCGATCTCCGAAGGCCAGATGGCTCGGCTGCCGAAATCAGTGCTGAATGTCAAATCACCGTACAAGGACTCTAATCCCCAGTGTTTGGCTAGGTAATCACGCACTTCGTCGCACCCGGCACAGTAGTTGGATGCTTCCACCCAATTAAAATCTCTGGTCACGAACACCATGAACCAATCATCAATCCATGGTCCATTGTCAGTGGTGTATTCACCAAAAGCCACAATTTCGCTAATTGGAATCTGCCAGTCGCCGTAGTCTGGTGAGGCATAGATGAGCGTCGAGTCTTTGACGCTTAGTACGCCAGACTTTGGATCGGGTGCAGTCTTCGGAATCGGCTTTCCAGCGCGAACGTCCTCCATCAGGCGATCTATCTTCCTGAAGGTCGATCGAAACAACGTTCGCGAAAGAATGTCCGTTAGTAAGCCCATGTTACTGCAGGTAGATGAACTCCTTCAGGTTGATGAGTGACTGCGCGAGGCTGGTCCAGGCTTGGAATTCGGGATCGTCGCTGGCGGTGGTGCGCAGTGATTCTAGATGGCTGGCCTGCTGCTTGCGGCGGGGGTTGAGTTTGGAGAGCTTACTGCGCTGCTCCGCCGTGAGTGAGGCGATGATGTCGGCCTTGGTAACGCTGCTGGATTCGATTAGAGCGGTCTTGGCAATCTCCTCCGGAGTCAGCGCGCGATCATAGAGTCGGGCACGGAAGATGCGGCCAGTCAGGCCTTTGTTGCCAGTGGGGGCACCGTGGCGGCAGCCGAGAAGAATCTGAGAGGCCTCGGCTTCAAAGAGTGCTGCGGGGGCTTTGCGAAAGGTGCGGCCGTAGGGTTTGCCATCGCGGTAGCCGCTGATGGTGCCATCGGGCTGATACACAACGGCGACATGCACGGGGCGTGTGGAAGCTTCAGTCTCGTCCTCGCCTTCAAAGAGTTCGCTGCGGTCAAAGAAGTTGCTTCCAGCGACCCAGTGCTGCGGGTTCTTTTCGGCAAAAACGATGGAGTCAAACTGTCCGCCGTCTTTGTGCTGCACAGTGACTACGCCGCCGCCACGCTGGGTGAGGTTGTCGAGCATGACCCAAGCTTCGAGGGTCTTGGTGGTGAGCGGCTTTGGCAGCGAGCCGGATTTGGCCATCGACTTGCCATCGAGAACGAGTGCGCCTTTTTCGATGTGGGCGGTGCCGACGAGTTCGAGATGCATGCGACCGTTGACGTCTTTGGCATCCTTCTCAAAGGTCCACTCGGCCAGTGGTTCGGGGGTGTCGAGAGGAACGGCGGGGAGTTTGCGCGTGGCCTGCAGCTTCAGTCGGCCGGAATCGAGGATCGCGTTGATCTGCTGGTCTAGAGCGGCGAGCTCTTGCTCCTGGAAAGCGAGTTCCTGAGCGCGAGCATTGCTTTCATGCTGCAACGTGGTGAGATATGCAAGGCTCTGCTTCACTTCATCCGCCGAGGCTTCGCGAGCGAAGGCCTCGTGGAACATTTGTTTCACACGCTGTTCGGCGTTGACCTTGCTGGAGCGCAGCGCCCATTCGCGGGACCAGCGGATGACGTTGTTGTCGTTGAGCAGGGTGAGTGACTGCGCGGGGACGTTGGTGGTGTCGCGCTTGCCACGGGTGCTGAAGGGCACGGGCGAGTCGAAGGTGGTGAGGAAGGGATCCAGCGAATTGCGGATGACCTTGACGTAGATGCTGCGACGCGGCGTGTTGTTGGCGGTCGATTCGCCATAGAGTTCGGGTTCGAGCTTGCCGGTCAGCGTAAGGATGGAATCGCGAATGGCCTCGGCTTCGAGCCGGTGGATGATCCAGTGGCTCAGCAGCTTGTTCTCGGGGTCCTTCTGCATGGCGATGTCGGCTGCCTGTGCGCTGCGCTGGAAGGCTTTGGAACTCACGATGAGTTTCAGCATGGCTTTGATGGAACCGCCGCTGTCGATGAAACGTTGGGCGAGGAAGTCGAGCAGCTCGGGATGCGTGGGCAGATCGCCGAGCTTGCCGAAATTATCGACGCTGGCGACGATGCCGCGACCGAAGACGTGATGCCAGAGGCGGTTGACGATGACGCGTGCGGTGAGCGGGTTGTTCTTCATGTCCGCCATGTGCTCGGCCAGCTGCAAGCGACCGCTGCCCTTGGTGTTGAAGGGCGTGGGATCGAGGGCATCGAGGAAGCGGCGCGGAATGACTTCAGCGGGTTGTTTGTGATCGCCACGGACAAACAGCGGAGCGTCCTTGGCATCGGCTTCGATGACGCCGGGCACACGGGTGGGCATGGGCAGCTTGGCTTCGACTTCGCGATAGCGGGTCACCAGTTTGGCTGCTTCTGAAATGTCCTTCAGTTGGTTCGGCAACAGGCCTGCTTGAACAAGGCGGTTGAGCGCTTCGGCCTGGCTGTTGCTGAGCGTTCCCTTCTGCCATGCTTGAATGACTTCACCGGCGGAGAGCTGCGTGCGCACTTCGGCTGTTGGCGGATTTTTGTCCTTCGTGATGACGACATCGGTGAGGCCAAACCAGGAACGTGCGTCCTTGTTGTATTCAGCCGGCATGTCGGCAGAGGTGATGAGCTGGATGAAGATTTCATCGCCCTTCCAGAATTCGAGATCAAGCGAGCGCCAGCCAAGCTTCTCATCCTTGGTCTCACCCAGCAGCACTGCCTTGTGAATCGTACCGGTGCGAGGGTAGTTCTCCACGACGTACTTGGCCTTCACGCCGCCATTGCCAGCCACGCGGAACCACAGCGTGCCGCCTTCGCATTTGAAGCGGTTTGAAAACACGACAGCGCGTTCCTTGGTGGTGAGCAGGTTGCTGAAATAACCACCGGGATAGATCTGCGAGACAATGCCCGTGCCTTCAAGCGCGACGGAGAACTCGCCCGCCTTGGTGAGGCTGACGCCGTTGGTGAACCACTGGTATTTGTCGAGGCCGGGATGCGTGGAGTCGGAGGTATCGTAGGAGACAGTCTTCGGCGCCACCTTCAGCCAGTGCGCGGCCACCGCGTCTTTGATCTGCTGCTTGAGCTTGGCGAGTTCTTCACGCTCCGCCTTGCCGGTGCCGGGGGCATTGACGTCAATGACAGCAGGGTGGGTGCTGGTGAAGATGCCGTAGAGGGAATAGAAGTCGGCCTGGGAGATGGCGTCAAACTTGTGGTTGTGGCAGCGGGCGCAGCTCACGGTGAGGGACTGGAAGGCCTTGGTCACGGTGTCTATTTGGTTGTCCGTGAAGGTCACCATTTCATCGAGCGAATCGACCGGTGAGAAGCCGTGCAGCACCATGCGAAGCTGCGCGATGCCGATGGCGCTTTCGTTGATGCCGTTCTTGATGCGTGGCTTGGCCAGGAGATCTCCGGCGATGGCTTCCTTGAGGAGTTGCGGGTAGGGCACGTCTTCGTTGAAAGCGCGGATAAGGTAGTCGCGATACTGGAAGGCGTAGGGGATGGCGGGATCACCTTCGGAGCCGTAGCTTTCCGCGTAGCGCACCCAGTCCATGAAGTGGCGGGCCCATTTTTCGCCGAAGTGCGGGGACGCAAGCAGGTCGTCGATGCTCTGGTTTCCCGCAGGTGGAAGACCGGTGAGGATATAACTCATGCGGCGGCGCAGTGTCTGCGCA
>NZ_JBIPNG010000117.1:0-15091 GCF_044373815.1 Prosthecobacter sp.
TGCCAAAGGTTTCCGTGATGCTGGGAAAGAGAAACACATCCCCCGAGGCATAGTGCGCGGCCAGATCCGCCCCCGTGCGCGCTCCGGCATAGTGAAACTCGGGCCGCTCCTCCTTCAGCGACTCCAGTCGCGGACCACTGCCCACAATGACCATGCGCGCCTTGGGCTGCACCTCTTTGAACACATCAAACGAGCGCACCACCAGCTCCAGATTCTTCTCAGCAGCCACGCGGCCCACATAGATGGCCACCGGAGTGCTCTCATCCGCGCCCCAGCTCTGCCGCAGCGCCGGATCACGGCGAATCGGGTCAAACATCTCCGTGTCCACCCCGCGCCCCAGCACGCCCACATTCTGGATGCCCCAGCGTTCCAGCATCGCCGCCGTGTCTGCGGAAGGGGTCAGCGTCCGCGCCGTCTGGTTGTGGATCGTCCGCAGCACCCCCTGGGCCACAGTTTCCAGACCGGGCAGGTGGTAGTCTTCGAGGTAGTTTTGAAAATTGGTGTGGAAACCGGACACCACCGGGATGTCGCGCTTCCCCGCCGCACGGATGGCGGAGATGCCCATGAGCGTCTCCGTGGCCACATAGAGCACGTCCGGCCGGAAGGCGTCAAACAGCTCCAGCATCTGGCGGGTGGAAGCAAAGCCAAAGCGCAGGCCCGGATACCCCGGCAGCGGCATGGAGTGCATCACATGGCGCTGCAGGCCGTCCCCCTCCCCCTCCACCGTGGTGACCACCTCCACCACATGCCCCCGGCGTTCCAGCCCCGCTCCGAGGGTGTACAGCGTCCGCGCCACGCCATTGATGTCTGGCGGATAGGTGTCGGTGACGATGAGAACCCTCATTTTGGGAGATAGTTAACGAAAGCTGGATGAAGCGCATCCCCTAAAGCAGTCCAACTTTGTCACCGTGACGAATCCGTCACGCTTGTTATCTGGGAAGAAAGCAGGACTGTTGCCATGTGACACCTTCGTTGCCATCATGAGTTTGCCGATGGCACGGCCACATCACAATGCCACTCTATGAGCAAGATACTAATCGTCGAGGATGAATCAGACATCGCGGAACTCATCTCCCTTCATCTCAACCGTGAAGGACATGAGGCGATCTGCATCGGCAACGGTTTGCAGGTCATGCCAGCCGTGCTGGCACAGCAGCCGGAAATCATTGTGCTGGACCTGATGCTGCCCGGACTGGACGGCATGCAGATCTTCAAGCGCCTGCGTGCAGACACCCGCACCGCCGCCATCCCCGTCATCATCCTCACCGCCAAAGGCCAGGTGACCGACAAGATCGCCGGCCTCGAACTCGGCGCGGATGACTACCTCACCAAGCCCTTCAGCCCGCGCGAGCTCTACCTGCGCATCAGCGCGGTGCTCCGCCGCGTGAAGAAAGTCACCCACGTTTCGGAAATCCAGCGCGGCCGCTTCATGCTGGACCGCAAAAACATGAAGCTCTTTCTGGACGGTACTGCCCTGGACCTGACCACCATCGAGTTCAAGCTGCTCACCACCCTCATGGAAAACGACACCGCCGTACACAGCCGCGCCGACCTCCTGCGCGATGTCTGGGGCTACAACAGCGACGTCGCCACCCGCACTCTGGACACTCATATCAAGCGGCTGCGTGAAAAACTCGGTGCAGCCGGCGAACATATCGTCACCATTCGCGGTACCGGGTTCCAGTTCCAGACGGAACTCCCCGCCAACCAGCCTGCATGACCTCCCTTTCCCTCTTTCTCGCCCTGATGCTAGGCATCTGCCTTTTTGCCTGGGCACGGCGTGAGAAGTATTGGACGAAACGCTGGGAGGGAGTGGCCAAAAACCTCGGTCTGAGAGCGCGTGATGCAGACCTGCTGCCGATGCATGCCACCACGGTCTTCCTCGCCCGCCAGCAGGCGGAGCAGCAGGCGGAGCAGCGCCGCGTGTTTGAATCCCTGCTCGATGAAATCAGCCAGGGCCTCGTGCTGGTGGACAGCCACCTGCGCATCCGCTACGCCAATGCACCGCTGAAGAAGCTCCTCCACCGCAAGGAGATCCGCGTCGGACGCCCGCTCATCGAGGATGTGCGCGACCACCAGATCTCCGATCTCGTGCAGGAATCCATCACCGAAAAACGCCACACCACCCGCCGCATCCAGATGCTGCCTTCAGACGTCGGTGCCGGGTCCAATCTGGGCGGCCGTTACTTCATCATCGAAGCCGCCCCGCTGGGTGCCGATGTGGGCGGCGGCGCCTGGCTCATGATCCAGGACGTGACCGAATCCGCCATGACCGAGCAGATTCGCCGGGATTTCGTCGCCAATGCCTCGCATGAGCTGCGCACGCCGCTCACCCTCATCAACGGCTACATCGAAATGCTGCAGGAAGACTCGGCCAAATCATCCCCCACGATGAAACGCAGCCTCGATGTCATGGAAAAGCACGGCAAGCGCATCGCCCGCATCATCGAGGATATGCTCGCCATCTCGCGCCTGGAAGACGCCAGCAGCTCCCTGAACAAGGAGCCCTTCGATGTGCATGACTGCGCCGAGGACGCCGCCGACCACCTCGCCCCCATGCTCGAAGGGCGGGATGCACGCATCGAGCTGGACTTCCCCAAAGGCGACTGCGTGCTCACCGGCGACCGCTTTTACTGGGACCAGATCTTCACCAACCTCATCGAAAACTCCATCAAGGAGAACACCAAGCCCGGCCTCGTCATCCGCGTCTCCGGAGAGTGGCAGAAAGACGCCTGCATCCTCAAAGTCAGCGACAACGGCATCGGCATCCCCGCGCACGATCTGCCCTTCGTCTTCAAGCGCTTCTACCGCGGCAACAAGCACCACTCCTCCCAGATCAAAGGCACCGGCCTCGGCCTCTCCATCGTCCGCCGCGCCGTGGAGGCGCATGGAGGGAAGATCGAACTCACCAGCTCCCCCGGCATCGAGACCACCTTCACCATGCGCCTGCCCTTGCAGCCTGCGTAAACGAACACTCTTCGGAGTGCGAAGCATGGGCTTTCCTAAATTGGCAAGTCACCGACGGCACTCTTTTGTCATTTCGCCCTGCGAAACACCAGCCCTGTAGGGGCTGCGGAGTCAGCCCAGGGTCAGCCGAGCCTGAGCGAGGCGACCCTGGGTACCGCATCACCAAATCGGAAAGCAAACCCATCGCTCTCGCCACACACCGCGCCCACCAGCAGCGTCTGCAAACAGCCCCGCCACGCGCAACGACCTCCGCCAGCTCCAAAATTCACGATCAACGCTTCAGGCCGTAAGCTATTCAATCTCTGCTCCCTCTGCCTCTTTGCCTCTCTGCGGCAAACCGAACGTCCTCATGCCCGCCATGAAGGAAATGCATTTTGAGAAGCGGCCATAACAGGCGAGCTCTCCAGCGCCACCGCCCCCGTCCAAGATTTTGACTTCATACCCAAGCTTGAGCCGGAGCGTAGTCTGTGGTTAGAACCCCCTCCTGTGGAAGACCTCTTCGGCCATCGCATCTCCTACCTGCGCGTCTCCGTCACCGACCGGTGCAACGAACGCTGCCGGTACTGCATGCCCGAGGAGGAGCAGGCCTGGTTCGCCAAAGACGAAACCCTCAGCTATGAGGAACTCCTGCGCACCGTCCGCGTCGGTGCCACCCTCGGCATCAAAAAAATCCGCGTCACCGGCGGCGAACCCCTCACCCGCCCCGGCGTGGCCGGCTTCTGCGCGGAGCTCGCCCAGATCCCGGGCATCGACGACATCGGCATCTCCACCAACGGCACCCTCCTCGCCAAGCTCGAAGACGGCGTCACCATGGCCGAGCGCCTCGTCAAAGCCGGCGTCCGCACCGCCAACATCTCCCTCGACTCACTCGACCGCGCCACCTACCAGCGCACCACGAGCCGCGACCTCCTCCCCCGCGTCCTCGAAGGCATCGATGCCGCCATCGCCGCCGGCTTTCAGTCCATCAAGCTCAACTGCGTCCTCATGAAAGGCCAGACCGAGAACGAACTGCCCGCCCTCATCAATTTCGCCCGCGAAAAAAACGCCCTCCTCCGCTTCATCGAGCTCATGCCCGTCAGCACCCAGGACGTCCTGAGCGAGGACAACTTCCTCCCCATCGGCATCGCCAAGCAGCTCGTCGAGCAGACCACCGGCCCGCTCACACCCCTGCCCGATTTCAAGACCAACGGCCCCGCCGCCTACCATCTCATCCCCGCCACCGGCCAGAAGATCGGCTTCATTGGCGCGATGACAAACCTGCACTTCTGCGAGAACTGCAACAAGCTCCGCCTCACCTGCGACGGCAAGCTCCGCCCCTGCCTCGGCAGCTACCTGGAGTTTGATCTCCGCAGCGTCCTCCGCGCCGGCTGCACCGACACCGAACTCGCCGCCTTCTTCCAAAACGTCGTCTCCCGCAAACCCAAGGAACACGACTTCCGCCACAACTACCAGCCGAATCGGCGGATGATCGCCATTGGCGGTTAAGCCCACGGAACCGCGACAGTCTTTTGGAGTGCGGTCGCGAAGATGCAAGGCGCAAGCCTGCATCGCAGCTACCGCTTTCGCAGGGTCAAGAATGCACTTCGTCCTGAACCCGCCGCCCAACCAGCGAAAGCAACGTCGCGCCCGCAACATTGCCGTCCAAACTCATGAATGGACAGGATTAACACGATTGCAGAATTAACAAAATTCGAGCCATCAATACAATCACACCCACTTCCAGCCCGCGCCCCCAAATCACAACGCCTTAATCCTGCATAATTCTGTCATCCTGTAAATCCTGTCAAAACCAACCGACCTAACAACAACCCGCCCCCGCCTCACCCACAGCCCCTCACTCATCGCAGGCAAAATACCACTTTCCCAGCTCCCCCTCATCCCTAGCATCCTCCTTCCCATGAGCCAGCTCACCCATCTCAACCGCAAAGGCGAAGCCGCCATGGTCGACGTCTCCACCAAGCCCCCGCTCCGTCGCGAAGCCGTAGCCGAAGGCCGCATCCTGCTTCAGCCCGCCACGCTCGATCTCATCCGCAAAAACCAGGTCAAAAAAGGCGACGTCCTCAGCATCGCCCGCATCGCCGGCATCCAGGCCGCCAAGCAAACGCAGTACCTCATCCCCCTCTGCCATCAAATCCCGCTGAGCAAAGTGCAGGTCGATTTTGAAGTGCGGCCCAAAGCCATCCACATCACCGCCACCGCCATCACCGTCGCCCCCACCGGCGTCGAAATGGAAGCCCTCACCGCCGTCTCCATCGCCGCCCTCACCATCTACGACATGTGCAAGGCGGCGGACAAGAAGATGCGCATCGAGGGCGTGAAGCTGGTGAAGAAGACGAAGGGGTGAGGGTGTGACGTGGACATGCCGCGGGGGCATGTGACCTGGACATGCTCGATGAAGGCCAAAGGCCTTCTGTAATTGAGCCCAGGGTTCGAAGAACCCTGGGTACACGACCCATCATCCCGTTCTCTCAAGGACCAACCACAACGTGGTTGTGTCCACCGCCGCCGCGCCACCGTCAATCTTCAATCCCACACGTATGCTTCGTCCCAGCTCTGTCCATGGCGTCGCAACAACTCACGGTATTCCTCCTGAAACGTGATCTTTCGATGGTGCTCTTCCTGTCTCGAAATGTATCGCGATACCGCGCTCAAATTCGACTCGGAAACGGAGAAACATCCATACCCGGCCTGCCAGTGAAACTGGCCGAACAATCCACCGCGCTTCTGAACCCAATTGGTGGAGACACGTTTGATCTCCTTCACAAACTCCGCAATCGCCAGCGTGCGAGACAACGTGGTCAGAAGATGCACGTGATCCGCGACACCGCCGATCTGGATGGGCAGGCAGTCGAGCGTCTTGGCGCACCCGCCCAGATACGCGTGCACCTCGGAGCGAAACGCCGGATCGTGGAAGGCGGGTTCGCGCCCCTTGGTGGAAAACACCGTGTGGATCAAAACTCGGGCGATGGATTGTGGCATGCGTAATTTTTGGATCATTCGGCGGCGGACGCAACTCCGTTGGAGTTGCACGAGAAGGGACCATGGGAGGACGATAACCCAGGGTTCTTCGAACCCTGGGCTCAACTACAAAAGCCCGTTGGGCTTAAAAACAAAACACGCGATGCCTTGCGGCATCGCGTGCTTCAAACTCACGGCGAAATCCCCGCTTACGCGAAGAGGTTCGTAATCGGCTGCCCCTTGTCGGCGATCGTGAACGGACGCTTGCTCGGGCTGTAGATGACCTGGTCCAGCGGCAGACCCAGCGCATAGGCGATGGAGGCGTTGAAGTCCATGATCTTGACTTTGTCTTCGACGACTTCGCGGCCTTCCTTGTCGGTCTTGCCGTAGGTGTAGCCGCCTTTGACGCCGCCGCCGAACATGACGCCGGAGAAGGCCTTCGGATAATGGTCTCGACCGGCGTTCTGATTGATGTCAGGCGTGCGGCCGAACTCGGAAGTCAGCACGATGAGAGTGTCTTCGAGGAGACCGCGGTTGTGCAGGTCAGCCACCAGCGTGGCGAGGCCTTTGTCGAGAGTTTCGCAACGGTCAGGCACGGCCACAAAGTTGGCGTTGTGCGTGTCCCAGCCGCCGAGGGAAACTTCGACGAAACGGACGCCGCGCTCCACCAGACGGCGGGCGAGCAGGCAGCCCTGGCCGAAGGCTTCTTTGCCGTAAGCGGCGCGGAGTTCGCCGGGCTCCTGGGTGAGGTCGAAGGCCTTGAGGTCTTCGGACTTCATCATGGCCATGGCATCGTCATACATGTCGGCATAGGCCTTCACGTTGCGGTGCGGGAAGGTGGTGCGGAAGTCCTTGTCGAGTTCATCCGCCAGCTTCATGCGGGCCTGGAATTTCTCTTCGGGGCTGCCGTTCTTGATGTTCTTGAGGCCGTTCTCCGGATTGCTGACGAACAGCGGAGCCTGCGCCGCAGGGAAGAAGCCTGCGCCGGGATGACGGCTGTCATTGCCGATGAAGACGAAGTTGGGCAGGGTGCTGTTGCCACCGCCTTGAAACACATTGAGCCAGGCGCCCATGGCGGGATGGCGGATGGTGCCGCGCATCTCGTAGCTGGTGTGCATCATGTAGTTCCCCTGCTCATGCGCACCCTGGGTGGAGGAGAGGGAATTGATCACCGTGCCGTGGTGCATCTGCTGCGCGGTGAGTGGCAGGTATTCGGAAATGCGCACGCCATCAGCACTGGTCTTGATGGGCTTGGTCGGGCCGGCGGTTTCCACGCCTTCCTTCGGATCCCAGGTGTCCATGTGGGACTGACCACCGCTCATGTAGAGATAGATGACGTTCTTCGCCGTGGCTGCCTGCTTGAGCTTCGAGGAACCCTCAAAGGCCGCGAAGGATTTGCTGGTGAGCGACTGGCCCAGCAGACCGACTCCGAGAAGGGAGCTGGCTGTCTTGGCAGCGAAATCACGCCGGGTGATTTCACCTGAGCGGACGAGTTTGGAGGCGAGTTCCTGTTTCATCGGAGTTTGCGCGTGTGGTGTTGGTTTTAACGTTTCTTTGCTGAATGTCTTATTGAATGAAAATGAACTGCTGCGTGTTCAGCAGGGAGAAAACGAGGTCCTCCATGCTGGTGAGCCCGCTGTCCTGGGCCTTGAGCCAGACGGCCTTTTCTGCGGCGCTGGGCTTGCGGGAGAGGATGGTCATGTAGGCGGCGTCCACCTTTTCATCCGCATACGGGGCCTTGTTCACCGTGAGCATGAGCTGGCTGTACTTGCTGGTGATCTGAGGCAGGAGGCTGCCGTTCATCATGGCCAGGGCCTGCGGCACGCTGGCGTCATTGTTCGCGTTTTCGATGGTCTCGCGGTCGCTCTGGCCAAACTCACGCAGGTAGTGGCCGCGCGGAGCGGGGCTCTCCAGCTCGGCGGCACGCAGCGTGTTGCGGCTGATCTGCTCGCGTGTGCTGATGTAGTTCCGGCGTTCCTTCTCATTGGTGATGCCAAAGAAATCGGCTTCTTCAGCATAGGCGTCGCGCGCCTTCTGGGCGACGGCCTTCTGCTCTTCTTTGCTGAGTTCTTTACGGTCATAGCCGGGGATGTTGATCTTTTCCACCTTGGCTCCGTTGGCCATCATCATCATTTCGCCGCCACCGCTCATCATGGCGGGAGACGAAGAATCACCACCGCTGTTCTTGGTCAGGGAGACCATCTGGTAGGGCTTGCCGGTGACTTTTTCGAAGAGCTTCTTCTCCCCGGGGGCGATGACCTCAGCATAGGTGACGCGGCGTCCTTCATTCTGGATACGGTTGACCTCGGTGCGAATGGCGTCGGCCTTTTTCTTGAGCTCCTCCGCTTTGGCCACGGCGGCGACTTTGGCGGGGCCTTCGGGCAGGGCGTCTGCCGCATCGCGGGCTTCCTTGGTGGCGAGGCGGGCTTCGGCAAAGAGCTTCTGCTGCACATCGGTGCGCTCACGGTTCTTGCTGTAGATGTCGGCGGCTTTCTTGAGACCAGCGAGAGCTTCTTCGGGAGAGAGCGACTCTACCCCGTCCGCGATCTTCTTCGCCTGCAGAATGCGCTGCTCCATGACGTCACGGTTGGCCTGATTGATCATGTCCGGGCTCGGATTGACCAAGGTGACAAAGGAGTCCCACATCTGCTCAGCGCTCATGCGGCGCAGGAGAGGGCCGGTGAAGTGATACACATTGCCGGGTGCATGCTCCTCACGCGTGACCTGGGCCTGATAGGCCTTGGTGTTGTAAAGGACACGCAGGACGCCTTTCATGTCATAATTCATGTCCATCACGAGCTTCTCAATCTGCTTCTCCATTTCAGGAATCATCGGCACGCTGGTGTCCATGAGCTCATCCAGCGGCTCGATCAGGGCCAGACCAAACACGCGCTTCCACAGGCGGTTGGCAATGACGGTGGTGAAGCGGGGATTCTCAGGGCTGGTCATCCAGCGCGCATAGGCCTGCAGGGGTGTTTCCCCGTTTTGGGTGATGCACTCATGCCCCATCATCGTGCCGGGCTCGACAGCGGACTTGGGTTTGGCGTCGGTGTACTGGTAGTCATGCGGGAGCGTCGGCTTGCGTGCGCTGCTGCTCACAGAGGTGTAGCGCATGGTGTCGCGCACATCGTTCATCGCTTCCTGATAGCCGCGCTGTTCCTTGCGAAGCACCTGACGGGCTTCCTCGCGCTTCTTGTTCACTTCCTTCATCTCCGCATCATACTTCTTCTGCTCGCTGACAAACTTTGCCTCAAGAGCGACTCTCTCCTCCTTGGTCATCTTACCGGTGTTCTTGACGCGCTGCGGACGCTGCGGCTCCTTGATGGAGGCGCGGAGGGCGTTTTCCTTTTCGCGCATCAGATCGGTCACTCCACTCATGGTGTCGCCGCCGTAGTCCTGGGTCTGCACGCCATAGGTGAAGGCGGCCATCTTGAAGAACTGCATCTGCGACCACTTGTCGAAGGGGTGGTTGTGGCACTGGGCACACTCGATGCGGGTGCCGAGGAAGACGCGCACGGTGTTCGCCATGTTGTCCAGCGGCATGCCGCGGTCGCGCATGTAGTAACCGATGGCGCCATTGTCCCAAGCCTTGCCCTGCGCCGCCACCATTTCACGCACGAACTGATCGTAAGGCTGGTTTTTCCGCAGGCTGTCTTTGACGAAGTTGGCATAGGCCGCGCCAGTGATGGCGCCCGTCTGGTTGCCATTCGAAGTGACGCGCAGCACATCGGCCCAGTAGTTGAAGAAATGCTGCACGTAGGCTTCGGAGGACAGCAGCTTGTCGATGAGCTTGGCACGCTTGTTCGCTTCCTTGGAGTTCAGGAACTCCTCCGTTTCACGGGTGGTCGGGATGCGGCCGATGACATCCAGGTAAATGCGGCGCACAAAGGTGTTGTCGTCGGTTTGCGGATTGCCCTGGAGCTTGTTGGCCGCCCAGTCTTTGGCCAGAACCGAGTCAATCTGCCTGGCTGCAGCAGCGGTGTCCATCTGGCCCGCAGCACGGGCAGAAGACAGCGAAACGAGCGCTAGGAGGGGGAGGGCGAAGAGTTTCTTCATGTTCGAATAAACGTGCCAATTGCACAACCTTTTCACAATCGCGAACAATCTTCGCACAATCGACATGGCTGCTTTGCGTGGAATTGGCCTTTTCGGAGTGTGCCGCAGCCACGCAAAAAGAGGCCGCCGATTTCCCGGCAGCCTCTTTGCGATTGAATGGATTGCAGCGATCTCAGTCACGCCTTCTGCGACGCAGCAGGATTGCCATTCCGGCAGCTGCGATCAGCACCGCGCCGCCCGGCTCAGGGATCGGTGCCACGGTGACACGGCCCATCAATACCGCCTGGCCCGTCTCCCCTTCAAACACGCGGAACGTGTCCTGATCTGAAAGCGAGCCATCGGTGGCGTTCTGATCCACCTGAAACGTCAGTTCGAGGTAGTACTGACGATTGGCCGGATCCGTGAAGGTCAGCAGGCTGGCAGGAGAACCGATCTCCACGATGTCCGCGCTGGCGATGGGATCATTGCCATTCGTGGTGTTGATCATCATCAGCGTGGAATTGATCATCTGGGTCGGATTCTGCAGCAGCGGACTGGAGAACGTCAGCGCCATGCTCAAGTCAACCTGGGAGGCACCGGTTCCGGAAATGATGGTGCCGTTGCGATAATACAGACGGCCAATCTCAAAGGAGGTCTCCACCGCCACATTGCTAAAACTGCCGGGACGGAACCACAGGGCACTGGTGCTGTTGTTGTTGCTGGAGGCCGTTCCCCATGAAAACGCCGAAGCGCCCGCAGTGGCGGTAAAGGGAATCGGGCTCAGCACCGCTGGCACGCCATTCAGGAGATTGTTGTCGATGGCATAGGCAAAGCTGGCGCTGTTAGGCGGCTCAGCCACAGGGCCGGTGAAGCTGGAGGAAACTGAGCCGTTGAGCAACGAGCTGGCACCAATTGTCTGGGCAGACAGAGGACTCACTGCAAGGAAGGCCAGGAAAAGAATTGGTTTTGATAATTTGCTCATAATTCAATCTCATTTTTGAAGTTTCTCGCGCACGGAAAGCCCCAGAGATTCAATTCGCCCCAATTCGATACACCGCCCGCAATAGTGATTGCCGCTCAGCGCATCGAATGTGAGATCATTATATTTTCTGACACTCTAAATAGATACTTAGAGTAAATGCAGGAAACCCTCAATATTGAAATTGTATGATTGTTGTCAGAACTACTAGGTATTGAAATTAAGCCGTTTCAAACAGTCCACACCTCTGAATCATCCCCCGCAAGAGCATCCCCCTCCCCCCTGCCGTTTCGGTTTACTTTTCTTCAACTTCCGCCCGCCTCTTCACCGTGATCTGATGAATGCCTTTGCGCAGCGTGCCGACGTTGAAGTTGACGATCAGCCCTGTTTGAAAATGCCCCAGCCTGACCTTCGACTCCAGTTCCTGCTGCTGCAGCCGCGTGATCTCCTCCTGAGAGCGCACCAGCAGCAGCAGTGAATCCCCCACCACAAAGTCCAGGCGCGTCGCGGTCTGCACCAAGCGCCCATGGTAGTTGAACTCCAGCGGCACATGGCGTTTGAAATCAAACTCCAGCTCACGCAGCTCGATGGCCAGGCATTCCTCGTACGCGTCCTGCGTCAGGCCCGGACCGAGCGTGCGGTGCACGTTCATGCACGCCCCGATGACGAGATGCGGCAGATCAGCGGCGTTCATGGCGCAGTGGGCTGCAGCGTGTCTTCTCCCAGAATGCCGTAGATCTCCGCCGTGGTGCTCTGCTTGTGCGTGGTCAGCCACTCGTCCATGGCCGCGGACAGGCGCGCCTTCACTTCAGGATAGCGCGTCTTCATATCACGCTCGCAGTGCGGATCTTCACGCAGATCAAACAGACGCTCGATCGAGCGATTCACCCCGGGAGTGCGGATGTACTTGAAGCGCTCCGTGCGCACGCAGTGCTCCTTCGTTTTCAGCACGGCATCTTGAAACTTGTCCTTGAGCACGAAGTGAAAGTCGAAGTCGGGGTCTATGAACGTGGTCTCATCCATCGGCGGAATGAACAGCGGATCTTCACCCGGAATGGTGCGGCGGAAAAAGAGGTAGCTGGTTTCACCGAAGTAAGCGAGGCCGAGGCTCTTCTTCTCCCCGCGGATCAGCGGTGCCAGACTCGCGCCTTCAAAACGCGGCTGCGCAGGCACACCCACGAGGTCCAGCAGCGTGGGTGCAAAATCCAGCGTGCGCGACAGCTGCGCATGCCGCTGCGGCTTCTCCAGACCGGGCACATAAAAAATCGCCGGCACATGATTGGCCTGATCACCGCCATTGAAGGTGGTGCCATGACCAAAGGTGCAGTTCGGCTCGAAGAGATCATCCCCATGATCTCCGGTGACCAAAATAATCGTGTCATCCAGCAGCCCCTGCTTTTCCAGCTCGGCCACCACGCGGCCCACCGAATCGTCAAACATGCGCACGCAGCCGTCATACAGCGCGGTGATCTGCTCCACCTCCTTGCGCGGAAGCTTGCTCCACTTTTCATTGATGTCCGTGCCACCGATGAACTCATCCACGTTCAGCGCCAGCTCGTGCTTGTGCGGGCCGTCGTACTTCGGGTCCGTCCACATCTTCGCGTAATGCGTGGGCGTCTTGTACGGCAGGTGCGTGCAGGAGTAATAACCAAAGAGCAGAAACGGCTGCCGGTCCCCCGCGCGCTGCTTGATGCGGTCGATCACCTGGTCCGTCACCACCTCGGGCGTCATGTAGTTCGCGAACGACTTGAGCTTGGGGAACAGCATGTGCCCCACATGGTTGTCGAAAAACAGCGGCAGGATCTGATGATGCAGGAAGACCACCTCGCTCATGTACACGCGGAAGTTGTCAAAATCGGAGACAATGATCTTCTCGAAGCCCATCGGCAGCTCGTTGAATCCGCACGCACACCAGTCGCCGATCACCGCCGTGTCATACCCCTGACGCTTCAGCTCCGCGCCGAGTGAGGGCGCTTCCTGATTCGCCCGGTCCACCATCGCCCGGCTCGGGAACATATGCCTCACCCCGTGCGTGTGCGGATACTGCGAGGAAAACATGCTCGTGAGCGATTCCAGCGTCGAGGCTATGGGCGTCAGGCAGCGCTCAAAATTCACCCCCTTCGCCGCGATGCGGTCGATGTTCGGCGACGTCAGTCGGTGATACCCGTTGCAGGAAAGATGATCCGCACGCAGCGAGTCCGACCCCAGGATGACAATGTTCTTGGGCCGCTTTTTGCCGCCTGCCAGCTCTTCCATATCAGGCACTCGATTCACCCCGTAGCCGCTCACGACAAACAACGCCAGTATGCCCGCCACCGCCGAGAAACTGAACAGCAGCGGCCGTGCGGCGCGCGTGAACCACCGGCGCAGCTCAAAGAGATAAAAACCGGCTGCACACACAATGGCTGTTAGCGGAAACACCTGCGTGATCATCGCATGCACCGCATCCTGCACCCCCGTGCCACACACCCGCCCCAGCGCATCATACCAGCCCAGCAGATAGCTGTAGTCACCGAAATACGGCTTCTCCAGCATCAGCTTGAAAATGAAAAATCCGTACAGCAGACACGCAAACAGCAGCGTGCGCCAGACGACGCCCCAGCGCGCAAAGGCCCGCACCTTGCCCCACAGCCGCACCAGCGGGTAGATCAGCAGCACATACCCGGCGGCCACCAGCAGGTAGCCCTTCAGCACCACCAGATTGCTCCACACGAGGAACCACCAGTGATGCTGGATGGCCACCTCCGAGAAGCGGTTGTTGAAGCCGTAGGAATTGCCCGCAAAGCTCAGGATCGCGCTCAAATACCACGCCAGCAGCGTGCCGAACACGGTCAGCACGACAATTTTCAAGATGTGACGACGTTGCAGGGATGGAGGCGGCATGCTGGAGGGAACCAAAGACTACACCGCTACATACGCCTCTCCACCGGTATCTCTCAACCCCGACATCACTCAAGCCCACCCCTTCCCTGACCTCACGGCGGCAGCTGATTCGGCGCCGGCAGCTTCCCCTCCACCACATCCACTCGCGCTCCCACCTTCACCCAGTGGCACAGCGCGATGATGTCTTCAGACCCCATGCGGATGCAGCCATACGAGGCCGTCGTCTTCAGCTTGGCCTCCTCCGGCGTGCCATGGATGTAGATCGCCCGCTCCAAAGCATGCCGGTTGCGCCATTCCATCCCACGCAGTTGCAACACACGCGTCACGATGGCATCACGCCCCGGCGCATCCACCGGCACGATCTCCCCCGTGTGTTCCCGGGCCTTCAGCCTCGCCCCCACCGGCAGTCCCTGCCCCACGATGTCCACCACTTCCATCCGTCCCAGCGGAGTCAGGTACGTCCCCCGTTTGTCACCCGTTCCAAACCGGGAAGTGCTCACACGAAACAGCCGCCGGGGAATTCCCCCCTCCATCGTCACCATCATCTGCTCCGCCACACTCACCACCAGCCGCTGTGCTGCCGGAACCACCACCTGCGGCGCCTCACCACTAGCCTGCCGCCTGGCATGCCCGCACGCCGCCAGTCCCAGCACCAGCCCTGCCAGGTGCGCCACCGCCGCGATTCTCATCATCCGTTCCCACATAATGTATCCGTAAAATCAGCAGTGAGTTTCCAGCACGCAGCCCGTTCAATCAGCCCCCGGCAGCCGTATTCCCGTCGTTCGCTCATGAGGATAGTAATGTTCACGATGCGAGCGTGTATGCCCCAGAGGGTCAATCCAACGCCAGAAATCATCCACTTTCGTATGGGTTTCATGGGCGCAGCCTGCCATCAGGCAGCATCCCAGCAGGATTATCCAACAGCGCATCACATTCATTCCGCGTTACTCTGAGATAGGCTGCACCGGCGTTCAAGCATTGCTTATGGGCCATTGCTTCAATCCATCCCACCCCCAAAAAGTCCGCTGCAAACCCATACACCCACAACAGGTGGAAACACCCGCCAATCCATTGTCACTCCTCCGCTTGAACCTTACCCCAGCGGCTTGAGGCGCAGCTGACGCAGCGTGTAAAATGGCAAATCAGACTCCACCATGCGCCGGCAGCCTTGCTTGCGCTTCGGACCAAACATCTCCCGGTTCCCATCAAACACACTCTCCACAAACTCGCGGCTCCCCAGCACCAGCCCGTCGCTGAAATAGCGCACCC
>NZ_JBIPNG010000510.1:0-4492 GCF_044373815.1 Prosthecobacter sp.
GCCACGATCTCACCCTCGCAGAAAATCACTCGCCAGACTGGGCTCCGATCACCATCGGCTGCACCGGAGCGACGGCGGGCACGGGCCGCTTCACCTGGACGACAAAGGGAGGTGCTTCACCGCCGATGGTGCCGCCTTGATCCAGGAAGCGGTTCATGTCTTCCATGGCAGCTTCCAGGCGTGGGTCATTTGCCTGCATGAAGGCGCTGACGCGCAGGGCCAGCGTGCGGCCATGCCAGGGATAGGGCAGGCCCAGGCTTTCGATGGCGGCGAGTTGCTGCGGCACCTTCAGGTGCATGGCCATCTCACAGCGCATGCCCAGCAGGGTGGAGCGTGCGGCATGCACGGGATAGTCACGGCCCAGCTTGTCAAAGATCACGAGGAAGCGCGGATCCTGCACCACGGCTTTGGAGCGGGCCAGTTCGCCGAGAAGGGTCACCGCCTCACCCACCAGCGGAATGCGGCACCATGGCGAGGTCATGAGGCTGTCGAGCCCCTGTTCGATGTGGGCAAGCACCTCTGCCGGCTGCTTTTGCACATGACTGGCGATGGCCTTCAAAAAGTGGGCGTCCGCTGCGGAGAGCGTTTCGATGGCATCAATGGCTGCAAACGCATCTGGCGCCCCTGTACGCGCCTTGGCTATGGCCTGAAGGATGCGGTCGGCCAGCACGGGTGCGACGGGCATGGGGGCGGCAAGGTAGCCGGCGTAATTCTGCTTCCAGAACAGCTTCAAAGATTCCACCCGTCCACGAAACTCCGCAGGAGTATCAGCGGAAAGCACATCGGCTGACGCGGACTCCCACAAACGGCCCGGCATGTGCACACGCTCAGCAAGGTAGAGCGGCATGTTGATGGCCTCATCGACCTTGGGCAGATAACAGCCTGCGCGAGTGGAGGCACGAGCGAGATCGTAGGAACAGTTCGTTTGCTTGGCCACACTGCGGGCAAAGCTGAACTCGAGGCGGTTCATGTCATCGGTGTTCACCGCTTTGGAGGAAGCGGCCAGTGCCGTGCAGTACTCGCTGTTGGCGAGGCATCCGGTCAGGAAACCTTCAGCGCTGTCCGTTTTCCAAAAGCGCCGCACCGCCTCGGCCATCGGCTCCAGTTTGACACGCTTGCGCAGGGATTCGAGCTGCCAGGGAGCCTCGTCATTTGAGCAGATCAGCAGCATGTCCACACTCTGCGTGGCCCAGACCTCGACTTTCGGGAAGACCTTCCGCAGCGTGCTGATGACGGTGGTGATGGTGCCGGGCTCGACTTCGTAACCCTGCAGCCACTGGCAGAAGATGCCGTTCTTGGTCAGGCGCTGGCTGGCGTTCTGGTAGAACTCGCGTGTGTAGAGATTGGCCACGCCCGCCCGGCAGGGATTGGAGGGCTCGGAGACGATGAGATCGTAGTTCTCGCCCTTGGTCAGGAGAAACTCCCGTGCGTCTCCGGTGATGTTGTTGACGCGCGGGTTCTGCATCGCATTGCGGCTCACGGGATCGAAAAACTTCGCGACCTTGCGGATTTCCTCTTCGAGTTCGAGGACATCCACGCGCTGCATGCCGGGAACATCTGCCAGCCAGCCTGCTGTGGTGCCGGTGCCCAGACCCACGACGCAGGCGTTCTGCGGGTTCGGATGCAAAATGGCCCCCGTGATGCCGAGCATGACCTGCGTGGCGGCATCGCCCACGGCGGAACCATCACTCTTGCCATTGGTCAAAAACGAATACTGCATGCCACCGACAACGGCGACGCTTGTCTCCCGACCATCATAAGCCTGCACCAAAGAACGCCGTGCATTGCGCTGCCAGGTTTCCAGGCCGAGCGCCGAGCGGTACCCCTGTGAGACACGGCCGTAGCCGATGGGCGTGTGCATCCAGACCGCCGTAGGCCCGGTGGTGCCAAAGGCGAAAAATCCGCAGACGAAGAGCGCCGCGAGAGCCATGCGGCCATTCCAGGTAAAGCGGGAGGCAAAGGTGCTTGCATCTCCTTCCTGGCGGCGAAGCTGCAGCCATAGCGATGCGGCGGACATCCCAGCCACCAGCAGGGCCGCGAGCAGCCAGCAGCCTTTCAGCCCAAGCAACGGCACCAGCAGGAAACCGCCGAGCAACGATCCGGTGATGGAGCCAAAGGTATTCCAAAGATAAGCCCGCCCAAGCTGCTGCCCCACCCCCGCATTGCCACGGCCAAGCAGTGACACGAGCAGCGGAAACTGAATGCCGCTGAGCAGCGAAGGCAGGAACGCCAGCGTTCCCATGACGACCGCCCAGCCCATGGCCATTTCACCAAGGCCAACTCCGCGCAGGCTGTCATTCAAAATCAGCGCCAGATGCGCGATGCGATCACCCAGCGCAAAGGGCAGCAAGATGGCGAGCGCCTGCAGGGCTGAGACGATGGTGAAGCCAGCGATGCTTGGCTCCGCCTTTTTCAAGATCAGCGCATACAGCAGACCTCCGATGCCCATGCCGGCCAGCACCACGCACAGCACAAGACCAAACCCATAGACCGAGCCGCCGAGCAGCGGCGTGGAGATGCGATACCACACCAGCTCCGCCACGAAGAAGGTGAAACCGCTCATGAAGGCTGCGGCCAGCACGAAGGCAGCCGGTGCCTTGGCTCCCACTTGTTCCTCCGGCAGTGCCTCGTCCACCGGTGCTGGTTGCCGTGGCTCTTTTTCCTGAACCATCGAGATGGCTCCCGCCGCGAGGGCGATGCCGAGATTCGCCAGCACGGCGATGGTGAGCGCCCCTTTGTTTCCCAGCGTGGGCAGCAGCCAGAAAGTGCTCAGGAGTGCCCCGCTCACTGCACCGGCGATGTTGATGCCGTAAAAGAAAGCCGTGGTCGAACGACGCGGATCGTCATCGCGCTGGGCGAATTTCATCGCTGCTGGCAATGTGCCGCCCATCAGGAAGCAGGGCAAGCCCAGCACCAGTGCCGTCATGAGCAGCTGCAGGCAGGTCGCGGGGGCCAGTCCCATTCCAGCGGTGCCGCCCGTCTTCAAATACAGCGAACGTGCCAGCCCAAGAAGCGTGGGAGAAGCCACCGCTGCGATGGCGATACCCACCTCAAGCCTGGCATAAAACCGAAACGGCCGCCCCACGCGCTCCACCCAGGAGCCGAACAGTTTGCCGCCAAAACCGAGCCCACCCATGAACACCGCCATGACAGCCGCCGCCGCTGGGGCTGCCCCGCCAAACACCAGCCGGAACTCACGCAGCCACACCGTCTGATACACCAGCGAGCAGAAGCCGGAGAGCATGAGAATCAGGGCCAAAGCCAACTGAGTCGTGCGAGCGCTGGAATGTGAAGAGGTCGGAGAGGAGTCTGATTTCATGAATCTAAGTAATTAATATGTATTTTATATAAATACCATATTATTACAAATGAAAACATTCACCCCAGAACAGATTAACCATAAATACTGGATATAAATCCAGTCAGTTCCGTAGCCCAAAGGGCTTAGTTCAGAGCCTCACGGGCCGACTGGAACAGGTAATGTCCCCAGCCGTACTGGGTGTCTCCGTTCCAATCTGGATCGTAATGCTGGCTCTTGAAGATGAAGCGTTCCGGGTGCGGCATCAGGCCAAACACACGGCCCGTGTCATCCTGCAGTCCGGCGATGGCATTCGTGGAGCCGTTCACATTGGTCGCGTAGAGCAGCGCGGCATGGCCGGACTTCACGTAACCCGCAGCAGCATCCCCTTCCGTCACGAGGCGGCCTTCCGCATGGGCGACGGGCAGCTCGAAATTCTCAGGCAGCTTGCTCAGATACGGGCTGGCCTTGCCCTTGGTTTTCTTGAGTCCCACCCAGCGGCAGATGAACTTGCCGCTGGTGTTGTGAATCAGGCTGCCCTTCGGCAGGAGATCGAGCTGGGTCAGAATTTGGAAGCCGTTGCAGATGCCCAGAGCATAGCCGCCCTTGTCCACGAAGGTTTTCAACTGGTCGCCGAGCTTGGATTTCGTGATGAGCTGGGCGATGCGGCCGGACATCACGTAGTCACCGTAGCTGAAGCCGCCGGAGAACACGATCATCTGCGCTTTGTCGAGTGAGCTGGCTTCCAGCAGGGCCACTGGCAGCACCTCCGCTGTAAAACCCGCCGCCTCCAAGGCACGAGCGGTTTCGGCATCGCAATTGGTTCCAGGAAATTTGAGAAGAAGGGCGTGGGGCATGGGAAATCTAACCCGCATCTAGGCGAAGCCGCTGCGGGATGCAACCAGACATCCATGCGGTCCACAGTTCTATCCCCCCTGCTCCATGGAAGCGCTCCGAGAGAGCCACACCCCGTCCACGGATTCAGGTACTTCCACTCCCATCTGGGAGGCTGATCTGACTCAGGGGGAGCAGACGGGAATCTTCAACGGCAGCCGTCCGGTGACCGAGGCCGGCCATGCAGTCTTGATTTTCCGCAAATGCTAGGAAGGCCTCCGCACTGCTCTGGCGCACCAGCATAACCAGATCCCATCTCTCATGCTCAGGGCCGATGAGGAACGAGCCACCCGCACCGAG
>NZ_JBIPNG010000118.1:0-15080 GCF_044373815.1 Prosthecobacter sp.
GACGTTGTCGACGGTGACGAGAATGGCGGGGCCTTCGGCATCGCTGCCGAGGGCGAGGGCTTTGGCGAAGATGTGCTGGGAGACGCCGGTGTTGGGGGCGCGGCGGTTGCCGTAGCCGCTGAGGCGGACGGGGTAGTCGGGGGTGATGTCGACGGAGGCGGCACCGGCGGGGATGAGAGTGTCGGCTGCGAAACCCGCGAGTGGCAAGAGGAGGAGGACGAGGAGGCGGAGGTGCATGGGCTTGTGCTGGAGCACTACGTGAAGGCGGCGCCTGTTCTTTGCTGGTCTGCTGAGGACACTGACTTGAGGGAACACAGATTTAAACACCGCGAGAGTTTAGAAGACCGCAGAGAAGAGTTTTTGAATCAGAGTTTGGAGGGCTTGTTTCGCTTTGCTTCGTGGCAGGGTGGGAAGATTTTTCCCGCCGATTCAGGTGGTGAATGACGGCGTGGTGGTGCGGAGGCCTTGATTTTGGCAAGGGAATGGAGAGCAAAGGAATGGGCTGAATTCAGAGAGCTAAGGTTGGTTTTTTGTCAATTTTTTGCTCCCTAGCCCCGGTTCCCCGTCAAAGCCAGCCGCGCGGATAACTACGCCCTGCGCAGCTTCATTCACCGCATCGTCGACAGCCGCCCGTTCTTGAACAAATGAACGCCCCAAGCATCATATCCTTCAAGCCCTTGTGCAGCGTGTTGCTAATGGCGCTTCGCCGGATCGACGTCGAAGGTGAACGTCACGGCCGCAGCCCAGTCGTGGTTAAGGGGGTTGATCTCATCGTGTTCCACAAGGTAGAATCTAACCTCATATGAAACTCACGAGCCGACACGATTTTCTGCTTCGCGCAGTGGCCTTGCTCGCTTGCCTGCTAACAGCGTCACAGGCACTGTGTGCATGGATTCCTCCGCTCACCATGGCGGAACTGTGCAGGGCCGAAATCATCGTGGTTGGCCATTTTGAAACGGCAGAGGGGAAGATGCATTTTCACTTGGATCGCATGGTGAAAGGGGACGAATCGGCTGCCAGGGCACAAATGCTGAAATTGGTGACGGACAATAGGGTGCACCCTCAACCCGATGGAGGATTGATCTTTAACCGACCTCGTTCCCAATGGGGATTTGGCGTGCGAGTTGATGCCAAACAGCCAGGGCTTTGGTTCTTCCTTGGCTCGAAGAGTGGAAACGAAGTTGACTGGCAGCCGGCAGCACTGGCCGATGGATTTGAGGCCCTTACTCAGCAACAGGAGCCTGACGCGTTTTTCCGAATCTTACAGCAAGTGGATATGGGAATGCAACGAGATGCCATGGAAGAACTGTATGCTCAGCGCGAACCGAAGCTGGTCGCCCGGTTGCACAACATTGCCTTGTCCCAGGATGCAAGTCTCGCTGCAGCGGCATTCAATGCTCTCGTCGCGACCAAGCTTGTTGAGCCAGACCAGTTCTGGGAAAAATGGACGAGCCTGCCCATCATGGAACTTGCGGCGGGACTGCTGGCAAAGGAAAACCGAGATCGAATGATGCAGGAACTGAAAAAGGCCATCGCATCGGAAAAGAAACCAGAGCGGCTCGACATGCTCCTGTCTGCGATACCGCATGATTCTCACGAGAACGTGGATTTGGCCCTGCCTTTTCTTGGACACGAATCCGCATCGGTCAGGCGAAGGGCGATTGGCAAATTGTCGGACGAGTTTTGGCGCCTAAACACCAAGCGCTCCACGGCACCCGATTTGGAGAGCCAACTGACAGCTCTTGGTGAGCGCACCATCCCTCTGTTGGAGACGCGCCTGAAAGTCGAGACTGATCCGGGATGCAAACAAGTCCTCAATAGAATGCTGGAGCGTGCCGATGGCGTCCCGTGGATACTTCGCATCCCGCGTGAGGAAGTCGATCCGCCGATTCCAGCCTACTCTGAAGACGAAGAAATGGAATTTCTCGTGAACCGCCTAACATCCCACAATGATCATGGTTTCATCATGGAGACGGCCGGCCAGGAGATTGCCAAGGTTTTCTTCGAGGAAGGATTCAAGCGCCTGAAGGCCGCAGCAGCCGCCACGAACATCTATAACACCGACCTGGTGTATGAAGGCATGGGCTATGTCCGCGATCCTCGAATGTTCGAGCATCTGGTGGAACACCTTGCTGAAATCGGTCCCGGGGACAGCACCTATGGGTCAACTTTTCGGGCGATCGGCGTTCAAAACAATCCAGGATCTCTGGCTGCCATCAAGCGATTCAGCCAAGAGGTCAATGAACACAACGAACGGCAACTCGATGGCCTGGCAGTCCTTGATGGCGCAGAGGTTCTTGCCTATCTCAAAGAGCACGAGAAGGAGATCAAATATCACGCCCAGATCCCCTATCTCCGCGCCCTTGCCATGCATGGCGACTCCTGGGCCGTTGATGAGTTGTTGTCCACTTTGCAAGATCCACCCGCTCCGAAGTTTCTCACAGATGGGTATTGGATCCCTTCCTATATCCTTGATGCATTGCTCTCCGTGGACACTCCAGAAGCAACCGCAGCCCTCAAAAAGGAGGTCGAGAAGACCTGTCCTTCCACCAGCTCACCCGATAGTTTTTTATTCCACTGGGCCTATCTGGAGAACTATGCGGGATCATCACACCGCGGAACCGCGTTTGCGGAAATCGCCCGCCGGGATCCACACTGGCTCGTTGCCCTATGCCTCCGAAAGATGGCTGACAAGTCCCTGCCTGCACGCAGCCACGCTGCCAGTGCTTTTCAACAACTGACCGGGCAACTGGGCGATTATCGTCCAGAAGCGTTCGCGGCAGATCGAATCGAGCCACTGAAGAAGCTCGAAACTTGGTGGGATGAACACAAGGCGGAAAGTCGGGAGCAATGGCTGGCGCACTACTTTCTTAACAAGGGCTTCCGTTTTACCAAACTCGACAAAACAGCCTTGGCTGCGCTGGTGCAGGCCTTGGAGTCCGACTTTTTCACACACAACCTCGCGGTTGAGCAGATCTCCGTCATTTGCCGCAAATACTTTGACGACTTTCAACACCAGGACACTTCCTTTCAGGGGCAGCGTAGGATGAATGTCCGCGTCATTGGTTGGCTGAAAGCCCGGCAGTGGATCGATTGAACCCGACGCTTATATCCACGGTATGAATACACCGTCACTCATGAACATCAGCCTCCGCCAGCCCATTGCCCGCCGACACTTTCTCAAAGCGGGAGCCGTCAGTCTCGCGCTGCCTGCATTGAATGCCATGCTCCCGCGCGGACTGCGCGGCGCAGGAGTTCCTCATGTTCATTATTTGTAACATGCCCCCGGTTTCATGATGCGGCTCAGTGTTCCCCTTCCCTTTCTTCTTATGAAAAGATTTCCATCCCTCTGGCTCGCCATTCTTGCGTCCGTCTTGCTGCAACGGACTGCAGAGGTCCATGCTCAGTCGCCTGTGACGACTCCTTCCATCAGGGATCGAGGACTGGTCTCCAAGGGCAATGAAAGCCGACTGGTGGCGGTCATGGCGAAGGCTCGGCGTGGTGAGGAAATTTGCGTGACGGCGATTGGTGGATCGATCACCGCAGGGGGCTTGCAGACCAAGGACCCGAAGAATCGCTACATCGCCCGGGTCGCGGATTGGTTCACTCAAACCTTTCCCAAGGCCAAGGTGCGTTTCGTCAATGCAGGCATCGGCGGCACCAACTCGCTCTACGGTGCCATGCGGGTGCAACGGGATGTGCTGAGCAAGAAGCCGGACCTTGTCATTGTGGAGTATGCCGTGAACGACAACCATCCGGTGCCGATGTTCTGGGGCAGCTACGAAGGCGTGCTGCGGCAGATCCTGCGCGAGCCGCAGCAACCGGCCGTCGTCCAGTTGTTCTTCATGCAGAGAAAGGGAGAAAATGCGCAGGAGACTCAGCACATGCTTGGCCGACACTATGATCTGCCGATGGTCAGCTTTCGCGATGCGTGGTGGCCGGAGATTTACAGCGGACGCGCCAAGTGGGAGGTGATGTATGCCGATGTGGTGCATCCTAATGACACGGGACACATTCTCGCCTCGGAGCTTTTGATCGCTCTCCTTAGCGAGGTGAATGCCAACCCAGGACACAGCGCCACAGCAGGCCATGCGGAGCTTCCTGCGGCGATGATCACGGACCTTTTTGCCAACTGTCGCTATGCTCAATACGCCGACTTGAAGCCGACTCAAAACAGCGGCTGGACCCAAACCCCAGACGGCACCAAGTGGGAAAGCCCGGCCTCGACCGACGGAGGGATCGAGTTTGGTTTCGCGGGCAAGCTGCTCTTTGTGGGATATGACATTGATGAGGAAGCCGAACGCTTTGCCACCTTCTCCATCGATGGAGGAGCGGCACAGCCATTGAAAAAGAGTCCCAACCGACTGCCGCTGGCGGAGGACTTGCCCTCAGGACAGCACCGTATGCGCATTGAGTTTGCAGGCACCAAAGTACCGCAAGGATCAACCGCCAAGGTGCGAATCTGGGCAGTGGGTGCGGCAGGAGCGACGGAGTGAAGAAGAGCCATGAAGCACTTTATCGTCATCACGCTGTTCCTCGCGGCATCGAGCTTGCTTGCAGCGGAGCCTGAGCGCATAGCGATCCTGCTGCGCGAGCCGACGCAGAAGGCGCTCGCCGAGCCACTGCGCACGTACATGGCCGATGTGGAGGCACGCTTTCCCGTTAAGCTGCGGCTCATCGTGCGCGACTGGCAGACTCCAGCGGAAGTGCGTGCGGCCATCAAGAGCCTGCACAAGGAGAGCGGAGTCTCCGGGGTCATCCTCGTGGGGGCCATGCCCATGCATCCGTTTTTCATGCATGAGCATGCCAATCCCAATCCGCTCTACTATGAGGACTTCGACCTTGAGTTCGTGGACAACAACAAGGACGGCGTGGACGATGCCTACAAGGGCACACCGCAGCTCAAGATCTGGGTCGCCAACATCCGCGCCTGTGAAAAAGCGCGGGACGATGACATCCCCGCATTGCGCCGCTTTTTTGCCAAGACGCACGACTACTACACGAGCAGGGTGGTGCCGGAACTCCGCACGCTCCTCTTCAGCACGGAGGTCATCACCGCCGACTGGCCCGGCACCGGGGAGTGGTTCAAGCGACGCGGTGGCGCGCGATTTTCCGCGCCCGAGAATGTGACGCTGCTGGAGGGAAAAGCATGCACGCACAAGGCAGCGCTGGAGGCTTTCCAAAAACACAGCTACTCGCTGACCTGCGTGGCGCTGCACTCGGATGAAACCGGTCACGCCATGGACGACGAGGATCTGTTTGCGCATGAGATCGCCGCAATGAAAACCGGCTCCCTCATCACCATCAGCCATGGCTGCTTCGCTGCCAACTGGAACAAGACCGCGCATGACAACAACGGGCCCAACTGCGGGCTGAGCTGGGTTTTTGGCAATCATCTGGGGCAGGCCGCAGTTGCTCAGGTACGCAGTGGTGGCGTCGGTTTTGATGATCTTATCTATGAGCGACTGCGCGCCGGAGATTACCTCGGCAAAGCGTACCTTCCCTGCAAGCAGGCTCATGAAATCGAACACGCCCCCGGCGATCATGTGCCTGGCGACATTGTCTCAGGCATCCTGCTGATCGGGAATCCCTTCCTGGAGCTCAAGCCCGTGAAACGCGCAGCGAATGCGAAGGCACCGCGTTTGGTGATCAGGAACGCGGTGTATGGCGATCTGGCCAACCTTGCGGTGGTCAACGTGACGCAGAAGGTGGCGGACTGGATCGAAGATTCGCTCACCGTGGCAGCCACTGCTGAGAATTTTGGCGACCCGGCCAATGGCATCGAGAAGCAATTGAAGGTCGATTACACCCTTGATGGTGTGGATGGAACGATGACAATCGAAGAAGGGCAGCTGCTGAAGATCGGCCAGTGATGGTGCTTGGCCATCGAGGACGAGAAGTGATGATTTCGCCAGCCTTGCATGACAGGCGCGATGCCACCTGAGCTGGCGGCGAAGCGAGGACGAAGTATGCGCTTTACCCCGCGAAAGCGGTGTCGGCGATGCAGGCTTGTGCCTTGCATCTCTGCCACCGCAGTCCAAGAAGCTGTCGCGTTGATTGGGGGAGCCTGGACCGATGGAATTCACGACGCCTATGCTTGGAGCATTTTGAATTGTCTCGTGTTCAATCAGAGGAGCCTGTTAAGTGAGGTTGAGATTTTTCGATGGACTGGGAGGATTGGGGAACGCTGGTCGACAGACAGGAGTGTCTGTCGTACTTCAGGGTCAGGGTTTTGCGGTGGGCTTGGGTTTGAGGAAGAGGACTTCGGCGCGTTCGATCCAGCCTTTGCGGAGGTCCATGCGGAACCAGCCGTCGGTGTTCTTTTTGTTGATGCGGCAGCCGCTGCGGGGGCCGAATTCTTTGAGGTCATATTGAGCCCAGGTTTTGCCCATGTCGGGAGACCAGATGATACCACATTTGTAGGTAGAGGCGGGGGCGCAGTGGGTGGCGAGGAAGACGCCGTCCTGCACGAGCATGTTGGCAGATTCGAACATGGGATTGAAGAGGAGGGTGTGCTTGGAGGTGTCGGTGATGTCTTGGGGGGCGCAGGTGAAGATGCCGCGGTCATGACGGTTGGCGATGGCGGGGCCGTTGGCGTCGGCGATCCAGTACAGTTTGTCGCCAATGAAATTGATGCCGCCGCATTTGAAGCGGGAGTTTGAGTTGACGGAGATGAGGACTTTCCAGTCCCAAGTGTCGGCGGCGACATTGTAGATGCCGCGCAGCCAATGGCATTCGTTGCCATCGCCGCGGTCGATGTCGCCAGAGCAGGCGTAGAAGGCGTTTTCGGCGGGGTTGTAGGTGACGTTGTGAACGTGGCGGGCAATGATGGTGTTGGCGGGGTCGCCAAGGAGTGGTGCGGAGGGCGGTGCGTCTTTTTGCTGGAACTTGGGATTCTGGCCGAAGGAGTAGGCGAGTTTCACGGTCTGGCCGTTGTCGGTGGAGTAGTAGATGTTCACGGGCACGGGGCCGCCGAGGACGTTGCAGTAATTGCCCCAGACGAGCATTTCTTTGCCGTTTACGTCGAAGCAGTGCTCGCCATCGAGGGAGTGAAAGTACCAGCCGGGCTGATCGGGTTTGACGGGGGTGTGGGGAAGGTAATCGGTGCCGTCGGGCTTTTTGACGATGATCTCGCGATGGGTCTTGAGGTTGTCGGTGGAGAGGAAGAGGTGCTCGCGCGTGGCGAAGACGATGCTGCCGTTTTTGAGGATGGTGCTGAAGGTGATGTTTTCGGCTTCTGGGAATTCTGCGGTGTGGGGCCAGGTGGTGCCGTTGTCTTCGGAGAGCATGATGCGGGTGCCTTTGAAGGCGAAGGCCTTGTTGTCCCGCTGGGTGTCGATATAAGGGGCCTCGGGTGAGGGCATGCGGTAGAGGAAGTGCTCGGTCTCGCCGGTGATGGCGGGGGTGGATTCAGCGTGGAGAGGGAGAAGCGCTGGGAGCAGGAGGGTGAGCGCGGCGGTGGTGAGGAATGTGCGGCGGGTGGGCATGGCTGGAGTGGTGGTGGGTGTGTGCCGCGAAGACAGGGAGGGGAAGGAGTAGGGAGACGCGGAGGTGGCTGTGGCGGAAGATTACGTGGGAGCGGTGGGGGGACTTGCTGGATTTGGGCTTTGCGCACTTGCTGACATGAATGGTTTTTGATAGTGGCGATTCGCATTACTCATTTCCGGCATGATGACCTCAAGGACGTTCGGTTTGCCGCAGAGGGGCAAAGAGGCAGAGGGAGCAGAGATTGAATTGATTCTCTGCCCAGAGTGCCTATAGAGTGCGGGACGCGCGAAGGGGAAGCGGGTTGGTGGTTCGTGAATCAGGGGGCAAAGCCAGAGCCGATTAAAAATCGGCGCTCCCAGTACAGACTTCCCGGAGGCGCAAGAGTCACCAACCCGTGGTCTACGCTCCTTACTGAGCGTGAGCGTCATTCCTACCCGGCTCTGTCGCTCCATCTCCCCCGAGCTTCTCGGCAGTGATCGTAGGAGTCGATTCAGTGTGCTCATGAGAAGGTACGCGGAGCTGCGAGGTCAGGCGGGAGCTGTGGATTCTTCTTCATCGTCATCGAACACGTAGCAGGTCTTTGAATTTTCCTGGCCGCGGAGGCGGGTGTCGCCGAGGCGCATGGTGAGTTCTTGGACGCGGATTTTGCAGAGGGCGGCGAGGACGGTGGCGAGGGGCTTTGAGTGGGAGATGATGAGGATTTGGGAGCGCTCGGAGGCTTTTAAGATGAGCTCTGCGAGGGCGGGGAAGACGGATTCGTTGAGGCTGGTTTCGGGTTCGTTGAGGACGAGGAGCGGGGGTGGGCGGGGACTGCAAAGGACGGCGGCGAGGCAGATGAACTGGAGGGTGCCGTCTGAGAGTTCGTGGCCGGCGAGGGTGCGGGGGAGATCATGAGCCTGCCAGGCGAGACGGAACCAGTCGCCACACTCGATGTGCAGGTTTGATCCGGGGAAGGCCTGGGCCAAGGCCTCGTGAAAGGCGGTGGCTTCGTTGGATTCGTTGATGGTCTGGATGACGGCGGGGAGATTGGAGGCGTCCTCTGCAAGGACGGGGGACCAGCAGCCGCGCACGGGGCGGCGTGCGGGGGCATCGGGATCTGTGCGCATGGAGTGATAGAAGCGCCAGCGTTCGAGGCTGAGGCGTGCATCGAGAAGGAGGGGGTAGTTTTGCAGATCGCGAATGAGCGCGAGCATGGACTCTGAGGAGCCGACGGGCTCGGTGAGGGTGTGCATGACGCCTTTGGCATCGGCGAGGCGGACCTGGCAGCTGGAGCGTTTGGCGAGGAGCTTTTTGCCGTAGCGCAGGGCTTCGAGCTTGATGTCGGGGTCGAGTTTGAAGGCGGAGCGGCTGACGGGCATGAGGCCGCATTCGAACTCGTAGCCGAAGGTTTCGGAGAGGACTTCGGCGGAGAAATTGGTGAGGCGTTCGTGCTCAGTGTTGCCGGCCCAGAGGAGGCTGCGCATGCCGCCTTCAGAAGCGACGGCTTCGGCGAAATCACCACGGGCGAGCGCGGAGAGGAGGCGGAGGGCGCGATAGACATTGGTCTTGCCGACGCCATTGGCACCGCGAAGGACGGTGACGCGGCCGAGGCGCAGACGGAGATCGCGCAGGGAGCGGTAGCCGGAGAGGCGGACGGAATGGAGCATGAGAGGGACATCCAAGCGGGGGTGGGAGGGGATGTCCAGCGGTGGTGAAAGAGGAGAGCGGGAGGCTTGGTCTGCGAGTGAAGGGGGCGACGGAAGTGGAGAATGCCTTCTGAAGGACAAAAAGGACTGCTGATGACTTTCTAGGAAGTATCGAAGAGGGCGCGTGGTGTGTGGCAAGAAGGCTTGCACGCTGAAGGCTGAGGTGCTGAAGAAATGCGCGGAGGCATGAGTGCATGCGGAGTGCTGCGGACTGGAAGTCCGCGCTCCGGGGGCTTTTTGGCCTGCGGCGTTTGATTCCGCAACGACCCTTCTGAGAGCCACGTCGAAGTGGGTGCGGAGAGAGTCTATGGACGTGGCGTGCCTTATGTCCATGGTCTGGTGGTTCCCGCTGTGCCTCTTCGGGATTTCGCCTCACCATTGGCTGCGTGCGCTCTGCGCTGCGAAGGGCCAGATGTGGGAATTGTTTAGGAACTACCGAGACGTGGTATGCGCAATGCGGGACGTGGGCTCATCTCGCGGAAGCAAGATGGCCACTGTGCTGGCGGCAATGACTCAACGCCATATCGAGACGTGGCCTGCCCTGAGCGCATCTCGCGGGAAGCGAGATGGCTGCAGTACTGGCGGTGTTACATGCGGCAGATGAGGAGCTCGCGTTCGTAGATGAGCTCTTTGGGGAGATGGGTCTTGAGGTCGATGAAGAGTTCTTCGTGGGAGAGGATCTCGGTGCGCCAGGCGTCGCGGTCGAAGTGCTGAAGTTCTTCGAATTTTTCTTCGGGGAAGTCGAGGCCTTTCCAGTCGATGTCGGCGTAGCTGGGCACCCAGCCAATGGGGGTTTCCTTGGCCTTGCCGTGGCCGGTGGCGCGATCAATGATCCATTTGAGGACGCGCATGTTTTCGCTGAATCCGGGCCAGAGGAACTTGCCGTTGGCGTCTTTGCGGAACCAGTTCACATGGAAAACACGCGGCGTCTCGCTGAGGGTGCGCTGCATGGAGATCCAGTGGCGGAAGTAGTCGCCCATGTTGTAGCCGCAGAAGGGGAGCATGGCCATGGGATCGCGGCGAACTTTGCCGATGGTGCCTGCGGCGGCGGCGGTCATTTCGCTGCCCATCGTTGCTCCGGTGTAGACACCGCCGCTCCAATTGAAGGCCTGATAGACGAGGGGCATGGTGGTGGCGCGGCGGCCACCGAAGATGATGGCGCTGATGGGAACGCCTTCGGGTTTTTCCCAATCGGGATCAATGGTGGGGCACTGTGAGGCAGGGGCGGTGAAGCGTGAATTTGCGTGTGCGGCCTTGGTGCCTTTTTCCTTGGCGATGTCAGGCGTCCAGAGATTGCCCTGCCAGTCGGTGCATTGAGCGGGAGGGGTATCAGTCATGCCTTCCCACCAGACACCGCCATCTGGCGTGAGAGCGACGTTGGTGAAGATGGTGTTCTTGCGCAGCGAGGCCATGGCGTTGGGATTGGTCTTGTCGCTGGTGCCGGGGGCGACGCCGAAGAAACCTGCCTCAGGATTGATGGCGTGGAGACGGCCATCCGCGCCGGGTTTGATCCAGGCGATGTCATCACCCACGGTCCAGACCTTCCAGCCTTTTTGCACGAAGTGCTGGGGAGGAATGAGCATGGCAAAATTCGTTTTGCCGCAGGCGCTGGGGAAGGCGGCGGCGACGTAGGTCTTTTTGCCTTTGGGGTCTTCGACGCCGAGGATGAGCATGTGCTCGGCCATCCAGCCTTCATCGCGCGCCATGGCGGAGGCGATACGGAGGGCAAAGCATTTCTTGCCGAGGAGGGCATTGCCACCGTAGCCGGAACCGTAGCTCCAGATCTCACGGGATTCAGGAAAGTGGACGATGTACTTCTCCTTGTTGCAGGGCCATGGGACGTCTTTCTGGCCCTTCTTGAGCGGCATGCCAACGGTGTGCATGCAGGGGACGACACGCTTCTTGGCCTCGTCGATCTTCTCAAAGACTTTTTTGCCGATGCGGGCCATGATGCGCATGTTCACCACGACGTAGGGTGAATCGGTGAGTTGCACGCCGATCTGTGACATGGGTGAATCGATGGGGCCCATGCTGTAAGCGAGCACGTACATGGTGCGACCGCGCATGCAGCCATTGAAGAGCTTGCGCAGTTTTTCCTTCATTTCGAAGGGGTTCATCCAGTTGTTGGTGGGGCCAGCGCCGTCTTTCGAGTTGCTGCAAATGTAGGTGCGCTCTTCGACGCGGGCGACATCACTGGGGTCCGACTTGGCGTAGAAGCAGCCGGGCCACTTTTTCTCATTCAGCCGTGTGAAGGTGCCGGCATCGACCATTTCATCGCACAGGCGGTCGTATTCGGCCTTCGAGCCATCGACCCAGTAAATGCGGTCGGGCTTGCAGAGAGCGGCCATTTTTCCGACCCAGCGCTGTAGATGGATGTTTTTACTGAGGGGTTTCGAGGAGGGGATCGGCGTCATGGGGTGGGTTTTGTGGATGGCAACAACATGCCGAAAGCATGCCAACTGTCACTGTGCTTCATGCAGCCTATATTGGCGAACCAGTGCATCACTCAGCCATGGAGGCATGCACGGCGGCGGCGCAGAAAAACGCATTTCATGCCGATCAGGAGCAGCCAAAACTGGGCAGGTTCAGGTACGATGGAGATGACGCCGGCGCGGGTGAACTGCGAGGTGTCCCAAGTCCAGGAAGGGGGGAAGCCCGTGGTATTGAGGTTCAAAAGGCTGGTGCTCAAACCGGACACGGCCGTCCAATCCAGCAGATCGAAAGAGTCATTCAGGGAGGGAATGTAACCGCCCACAAAGGCCACGGCCAGGCTGCCCGCCGTCATCGCTGAGAAATCCATCCTGCCCGCGCCTGAGGCGGCGAAGACGACCCTGTCGTTCACATGGTTGCCAATGAGATCCCAGGTGATGGAACTGCCACTTTGAAACGTCACATTGCCGTCCATGGGAGTGAATGTCAGCGTGCCGACGCCGTTGTTTGAACCCGAGCCCCCCGGAGCCACGTTGCCTCCTACAGTGATGCCGTTGGAACCCGTGGGCGCGATGAATCCAGTGCCACCCAGATTTGTGCCAAAAGACGTGACCACGGCACCCGAACCTGTGGCCGAGCCGGTGGTGTTGGTGGCGAGCAGAGATCCGTTGATGACTGTCGTGCCTCCGGTGTAGGTGTTGGCATTCGACACAGTGGTGGTGCCAGCACCCGTCTGAGTCAGAGAGCCAGTGCCACTGATTTGATTGGTCAAAGCGTAAGCATTGCTGCGGTTCACCAGCAGAGTGGCGTTGTCGATGACATTGCCTGATCCAAGGGCACCGGTGGTGCCGCCACCCAAGGCGCCAAGCTGCAAAATGCCCTCAGAGATCGTCGTGGTGCCGGAGTAGCCTGTGTTGTTGTCCTCCACGCGCACAATGCCTGTGCCTGTCTTTGTGAGGTTTTTGGATCCTGAGATGGCCCCGGAAATACGCAGGGCAAACGTATCGACCGACTGGCTGTAAAGCACCAGGTCGTCATTGAGAGTGATCTTGCCGCTGAAGCGGGAGCTGAAGCTCGCGCCGCTGGTATAGCCCAGGGTCAGCACACCGCCGCTGCCAGCGACCACATTGATGTCATTGGCAAAAGCGTAGCCGCCCAGGTAGCTGACGAGTGACGCATCTCCGCCGCCGATGCTGCCGAGATTCACCACGCCGCTGGAAAAACCCAGCGCACCGCTTACTCCCACCCGCAGAGTGCCGCTGGCGATCGTGGTGCCGCCTGAGTAGCTGCTGGCGGCATCCAGAGTCAGGGTGCCCTGCCCTTCTTTTGTGAGAGCGCCAGACTGACCGCTCAGATCGGCCACGATGGCTGAGATGGAGTAGTCGCCTGCGCCGGAAACCCGAATGGTGCCTCCGCTGCTGCCGATGGAAAAGCCGCGATTGGCGCCCGAGCTGAAATTTGAATCCGATGCGTACTCCAGGGTGCCACCATTCAGGATCACCTGGTCCGCGATGTAGGAGGCAGGAAGGGGGCCGAGGGCGGTGCCTTTGGTGATTTTGAGGGTTCCCGCATTGATGGTGACTCCTCCAGTGAAGGAATTGGCTGCGTCCAATATGAGTGTTCCCACTCCCTCCTTGGTAATGCGAAACGCACCGCTGATGGCCACGGCAGAGCCGAACTCCAGCGTGGATGTGGCTGAAGTGGTGAATATGTTGTCCGCACCGAGCACCACGGACAATGTGCCATTGGCCCCCGTGAAGATGACCGAGGTGGTGGTGTTTTGCAGGGTGATGCCTTTGTACAATGTGAGCGAACGGGAGGTGGATCCGGTGCTGTTGGTATCGATGGTCAGGCTGGAGGGAAGCCTGGTGTTGATGTTGTCAAAGGTCAGGAGGCCAAACACGCGGGTGCCGCTCACGGTCATATTAACCAAAGTGCCCGTGCCATTGCGATTGTTGAACACGACATCTGAATCTGCCGCATTTGGAGGGACCGAGTCGCCTGACCAATTGGAGCCAAGACTCCAAAAACCGCTGTCACCGGTGGAGCCGCCATCCCAGAAGGTGGTGGTCTGCGCTGCAGCGTCGGAAGCCGCCAGACCGAGGCTGGCGACGAGCAGGGCGCCGAGCGATGATGAGGAAAGGTTTCTCATGACTCCAGCAGCGCAGTTAGATCTGCGAGACCGCCGAGGTTTGGGCGGGGAAATCTGGGAAAATGATGATGCGGATTGAGACTGCCATGAAGAGGATAACTAACGCGGACGACGCAAAATGCGTGTGGGGATCAAGTGTCAACCATCGCCCCGAAACCGGGGGGGACAACGAAACAGGTGTTACAGAAGAGAGCAGGGCGCGTGCAAACAATACGTCGATTTTCGGGCCGGTCGCGCATGCGCGGGAGAGGGATTTTTTCAGCACGCCTTCCCGCCCATCGCGTCGATCAGTCCACTGCGTGGGGAGGTTTATCTCCAGCAGACCAGAATATCCCGCGAGGGATGAAGTTTTCGAGTCCTGGTGTGTTCTCGGGATGAGGGCTGGAGATAAACACGCGGCCTTTGCCGAAGGTGGAAATGACGTGCGCGGGTGAATTCACCTGCACACCGGCGGGGGAGCCGTATTCTGCGATCTCGGTTTTGAAAACTGTGACAACGTTGTAGGCGGGGATATCGGTGCGAGCCGCCGGTGTGAGAATGGGGCCATTGTGGTAGCGGACTTTAAACGTGCTTTTCACATCGCCGAGCCATTTTTGACCGGCCAGAGTGGGTTCCAAATCCAGCAGCGCCTGTCCGCGGCGCCACTTGTTGGAAACCGTGCCCGCATTCAAAATTCCGAGGCCCCAGGTGAAATTTGAACAGGCCAGGTAGGCCCCGCCGCAGATGCCCACATAACCGCCGCCTTGCTTCACAAACTCACGAACGTTTTTGAGACCTGCTTCGCCAATGCCTTTTGACTGGCCGGAGCCGGAACCACCGGGAAACACGAGCACATCATAGGAGCTGAGATTGAGGCTGCCCACTTCCTGGCCGCTGAGAACAATCACTGTCGCCTGAGGGAACGGTTTGAGAACATTGATGACGTTGTCCACTCCGCTCTGGGGTGAGCCTGTGCCACGGTAGATGCCGACTTTGATCTTCCGCGTCAGCACTGGTGCAGCGATGATCGTCTTCATCCCATTCACATCCGGTGGGACGACGAATGGGGCGGGCACAGCTTTTTTCACGCCCTGCGCAGATGCCGAGGCGAGCCCGCCGAACAGCAGAAGCAAAGGTAGCAGTGAATGAAATGTGGCCATGGCAGAAGGTGATTTACTTCAGCTGTGCTTCAATCGACTTCGCCACCTGCTGGCCCATGAGTTCGTAGCCTTTGGCGTTGAAGTGGACGTCCTGCGGATTGGCGATGCCAGTGAGCTGTGGAGCGAGGAAAGTGTAAAGATCATCGATGGCGATGCCGTGCTTTTTCATGACGCGCAGGGCGATCT
>NZ_JBIPNG010000119.1:0-15061 GCF_044373815.1 Prosthecobacter sp.
GGCTTCAGCAATGTCTTCACCTGCGCCGAGATCTCCAAGCGGGATCTTCTTCAAAATCTCACCCTTCACCGCATCATTGAGCACATGCGTCATGTCCGTGGCAATGAACCCAGGGCAGATGCAGTTCGCCGTCACTCCACGACCAGCAAACTCACGCGCCAGGGACTTGGTAAAACCGATGAGGCCCGCCTTGCTTGCCGCGTAGTTCGCCTGCCCCGCATTGCCGATCAAGCCGATCACAGAACTGATGTTGATGATGCGCGCGCCTTTTTGCTTCAAGATGCTGCGCTGAAACGCCTTCACCATGTTGAAAGCACCCTTCAAATTGGTGTCCAGCACCACGTCCCAGTCTTCCTCGCTCATGCGCAGCAGCAGGCCGTCCTTGGTGACACCGGCGTTGTTCACCAGAATGTCCACGTGATCATAGTCTGCCAGGATCTGCTTGCCCACTTCGGCGCAGGCCGCACCATCGGCCACGTCGAGCGCATAAGCCTTCGCAGCATCGGGATAGGTGGCGTTGATGGCATCCGCAGCGCTTTGCGCGTTGGCCAGTGTGCGGCTGACGACGGCCACTTTCGCGCCCTCGGCGGCGAAGGTTTCGGCGATGGCTTTGCCAATGCCGCGTCCGGCACCGGTGACGACTGCGATCTTATCTTGAAGTTTACCCATGCCTTCATCCATGAACGGCATGCTTCAGCGTGCAAGAAGAAGGTGCATGCACACCGCGCATGCGTAGGGTCCTCATTGCCGATGAGTGACGACGCGCCGCCAGCCGACAAACCTATCCCTGTAAATAAGACCGTCTCACTGGGCGGGCTTTGTGATGCCATCGTCTTTTTCGCCCTCTCCTGCACCTGGCTCGGCAGTCTGGGCCGCTATGGCTGGCTTTTCGATCTCCTTTCACACTTCCGGCTTCACTACGTGATCGTCTGCGCCCTCGTGTTGATCTACGCGCTGATTCGTCGTCGCACCTGGCTGGTGCTCATCTCACTGATCTCTGTGCTCTGGAATGCACAAATCATCCATGCCTTCCATCAAACATCCGAGGTGGAGGGTGCGTCAGGTGATAAAGCCCTGCGCGTCATGACCTTCAATGTCCTGACGGAAAACAAGAACCAGACCGCAGCCATCACCCATGTGATGCAGACAGACGCGGACATCATCTGCCTCTTGGAGGTCGATGACTCCTGGCGTGCATCCTTGGAGCCGCTTCGCATCAAATACCCCCATCACGTGGAAGAATTGAGCGACGTCAATTTTGGCATCGCCTGCTACACCCGGCTGCCCATGAAAAGCTCCGAAGTCCGCCGCTTCACCGTCTGGTGGCTGCCCACTCTCGTGCTAAATCTCGATCACCTTGGCAGACCTCTCACCTTCATCGGCACCCATCCCATGCCGCCGATGGGCGGCCAGAGGGCGCATGAATGGCGCGATCAGTTGTCAGGCATCGCCACCCTCGTCTCAGGCCTCCCCGGCGAAGTCATCGTGGCCGGCGATCTCAACGCAACCCCTTGGTGCGAAGGCATGCGCCTGCTGCGCGAAACAGGCGGCCTGGACTTCCATTCCGTCGATCCCGTCTGGCCTCCTACTTGGGGGCTAAAACTCCCCATGATGATCCCCATCGACCACGTCCTCACAAAACGCGGCCTGACCATCCAAAAGCGCACCATCGGCACCGAAACAGGCTCCGACCACCGCTCCGTGACGGTCGAGATCCGGCGGTCCTCTCAATAGGCTCAATTTCACCTCACGCCAGCACCGCCTTCACCGGACTGTGCTCCTCCACCCCGGTAAGCCGCTGATCCAGCCCCTGGAATTTGAAGCTGAACTTGCGATGATCAATGCCCATCAGGTGCAGGATCGTGGCATTGAGATCATTGATGTGCACGGGATCTTTGGCCACGTTGTAGCTGAAGTCGTCGGTCTCACCGTGCTCGATGCCCCCCTTCACCCCACCACCTGCCATCCACATGGTGAAGCAGCGCGGGTGGTGATCGCGTCCATAGTTGTCCTTGGTTAGCGTTCCTTGTGAATAGACCGTACGACCAAACTCCCCACCCCAAACCACAAGCGTGTCCTGCAGCAGCCCGCGTTGCTTCAAGTCCATGATCAGCGCCGCACAAGCCCGCTCGGTGTCCTCCACCTGACCACGCAGCAGCTTCGGCAGATTGCTATGCTGGTCCCAGCCGCGATGCAGAATCTGCACCACACGCGTGCCGCGCTCGATGAGCCTGCGTGCCATGATGGCGCTGTGCGTAAAACTGCCGCTGCGATTCACATCGTCCCCATACATCTCCAGCGTCGCCTTGCTCTCCTTGCTCAGATCCGTCAGCTCCGGCACACTCGTCTGCATGCGGAAGGCCATCTCATACTGGGCGATGCGCGTTTGAATTTCCGGATCCCCAATGCGGGCGTGGTTGATGTTATTGAGCTTGTTCAGCGCATCCAGCATCGTCCGCCGGTCGCTGCCATCCACCCCCGGCGGATTCTTCACATACAGCACGGGATCTCCCTGCCCCCGCAGCGCCACACCCGTGTACTTCGTCGGCAGGAAACCACTGCTCCACATGCGCGTAAACAAAGCCTGCGCCTGACTCGCCGCAGGAAATGTCGGCGTAAACACCACAAACGACGGCAGATCATTGCTCTCGCTGCCCAGGCCATACCCCAGCCACGAACCAATGCTCGGCTTCCCCGGCACCTCGCTCCCAGTCATGACAAAAGTACAAGCCGGGTCATGATTGATCGCACTCGTATGCACGCTCTTGATCACCGCGATCTCATCCACAATCTTCGCCGTGTGCGGCAGCAGCTCGCTCACAAACCGCCCGCACTGCCCGTGCTGCGTAAACTTGAACATGCTCGGCGCCACCGGAAACCGCGCCTGACCGCTCGTCATCGTCGTGATGCGCTGCCCGTTGCGGATACTGTCCGGCAAATCCTTGTCAAAATGCTGCTGCAGCTGCGGCTTGTGATCCCAAAGATCCAGCTGCGAAGGCGCCCCATTCATGTGCAGATAGATCAGCCTCTTGGCCTTCGGCGCAAAATGCGGCAGCCCGGGCAGCGCCGGTTGCACGAGGCTGGATGCCCCGCTCGCAAACTGCTCACCCATCATGCCCGCCAGCGCCACGCCACCCAGGCGCAGGCCAGTCTGGCCAAAAAACTGCCGGCGGGTCTGACTGCGGTGATATTCAAGGAAAGGATCCATGTCGAAAGAACGCAGGCAGAAGGCACAGGCTTACGACGGACCGAAAAATGAAAACCTCAAAAAAGCATCCCCGTTCACCGAAACAGCTTCTTCTCTACCACCGGCCCGTTCACCTGCACACGACGCTTCGCAAAATCCAGCACCATGATCGCATCCGGCTTCGCCCCCTTGATGTGCTGCTGCCCGGACTGCACCGTCGGGTCCCCCTCCAGCACCACCTCCGAGGACGAACTGCGAAAATGAATGCGCTGAGCGATGCCGAAGAACGTGCCGTCCTTCGTGATGACGGTGATTTTGCTCCATTTGTCAGCACGCGCAAGACGTGGCCACGTCTGCTTGTCCGCCTTCACATAAACAAGGTCCGCCCCCTGCAGCAGCACAAAGGGAAATTCATTCACCGCCAGCTGCCGCCGCGTGTCATCGATCGACCCCAGCTTGTCATCCGAAGTGGATCCCGCCGCGATGGCCAGCAGCGAAGTCACCATCCCCATCAGATCCCCCGCCCTGCCCGTCAGCCCAGAACTCGGCCGTTTCGCCTTGGGCGATCCCTTCGGCAACTCATCTTCGCGAATAAAAAGACTGCGCGGGATCGCTTTGCCCCCCTGCACTTCCAGCATGGGTCCCGGGAGGGCTGCCCACTGCTTGAGATCCGGAAATGGCAGGTAGTCTAGCGGCTCCGAGGTCAGCGGGTTCGACATGCTGTGCATGGCTCTGTAGGCAAACGAGCCCACGTGCATTTTGCAGGAGGTAAGTGAAAAAAGGCAGATGCTGAGCGCCGGCACCACGCGCCGAAAGCGTTTCCGAATCATCCCGCTAGGCTGCCGTTCCAGCGCACATGCGCAAGTCTGGATTGCCTTCTTCCTGCAATTGAGCCCGATTTGCCCGGCAAGATGCCCCGCAGGCCCGTCGTTCTCATGCGCCCATGATCCGCCGACTTTTCCTCTCACTGCTCGCCCTGCCCTGCCTGCTCACCGCCGCCGATGCACCGCCAAACATCGTCATGATCATTTCGGACGATCATTTGTACAGCGACTACGGCTTCATGGGCCAAAAGATCATCCAGACGCCAAATCTGGACCGCCTTGCCGCAGAAAGCCTCACCTTCACCCGCGGCTACGTCCCCTGCAGCCTCTGCTGCCCCAGCCTCGCCTCGCTGATCACCGGCCTCTATCCGCATCAGCACAAAGTAACGAGCAACGACCCGCCCATCCCCGCCGGCATGAAGCCGCGCGAGTTTCAAACCAGCCCGCAGTTTGATGCCGGCCGCGAAGTCATCAGCAAACACCTCGAAGAAGCAGGCACCCTGCCCACCATGCTGAAGCAGAAAGGCTACCTCAGTCTGCAAACCGGCAAATGGTGGCAGAAGAGCTACGAGCGCGGCGGCTTCACCCATGGCATGACCCACGGCGGCCGCCATGGAGATGCCGGCCTCGACATCGGCCGCAAGACCATGCAGCCCATCTATGATTTCATCAGCGAAGCCAAAAAGCAGCAGAAGCCCTTCTTCGTTTGGTATGCCCCCATGATGCCGCACGATCCCCACACGCCGCCGCAGCGCCTGTTGGAAAAATACAAGGACAAAGCCCCCAGCGAGCACGTGGCCAAATACTGGGCCATGGTGGATTGGTTCGACGAAACCTGCGGCGAACTCATCAAGCACATTGACGACAATGGCATGAAAGAAAACACCATCTTCGTCTATCTCAGCGACAACGGCTGGATCACCAACCCCAAGACCGGACGCTACGCCGAGAAATCAAAACAAAGCCAGTACGACGGCGGCCTGCGCACCCCCATCATGATCCGCTGGCCCGGCCACGTGCAGCCAAAAATGTCCGAAGACCTCGCACAATCCATCGATCTCGTGCCCACCCTGCTCAAGGCCGTCGGCATCGCTCCCGCCAAGACCTTCCCCGGCATCGACCTCCTCGACACATCCGCCGTCAGCGCCCGCAAAACACTCTACGGCGAATGCTTCACCCACAACTTCGTCGATCTCAACGTGCCCGCCTCCAGCCTGCGCTGGCGCTGGATCATCAACGGCCACGACAAGCTCATCGTCCCCGACAAAACCAACCAGCCTAAGGATGTCGTGGAGCTGTATGATCTGAAAGCAGATCCCACCGAAGAGAAAAACCTCGCATCCGAAAACGCAGACAAGGTGAAGACACTGAACGCAAAGCTGGACGCATGCTGGAGGCCATGAAGAAACACCCAGCGCGGCGTGGTTCGCACTCTCCGAGTGCGACACGCATACCCCTGAGCACCGAAGAACGCGGACAGTCCCCTTTCAGTCTGCCTTAAACCGCACACGGAATGCGCGGACACGCCCCACTGGGATGTGTGACGCCTTGACACCAAAACCCAGCGCTCGGCATCGACAGCCATGAGTGTCTGTCATACTTAAAGACGTGCCCACTCGTTTCTACCCACAGAGCCCGACTCCCCCCATCGAGTCCGACACCGAATTCCTGACCGCATTCAGAGATCACGAATTCGACCAGCATTATCCGGAGCACATTCGCGAACAATCCGCCTGCCACTGGACCCCCATGGATGTCTGCCAGATGGCTGCGCAAATGCTCGTCGAAAAGCCCGGCACCCGCGTGCTGGACATCGGTTGCGGCCCCGGAAAATTCTGCGCCGTCGGAGCCACCACCACCCTCGGCCACTTCACCGGCGTGGAGCAGCGCAGTCGGCTCGTCAAAGCCGCACGCGAACTCCTGGAGCGCCTCCGCATCACTCGGGCTGAAATCGTTCATGGCAACATCACCACCATCTCCTTTGCAGCCTTCGATGCCTTCTATCTCTTCAACCCCTTCGAGGAAAACATCCTCCCCATGCTGCGCATCGACCACGATGTGGACATGGAATCAAGGCTCTACGACGACTACACCCTCCACGTGCAGCAGCAGCTTGAGCTAAAACCCCTCGGCACACGCATCGTCACCTATTACGGCAGCTGCGCCGAAGTCCCCGAATGCTACACCTGCATGAAAACAGCCTACGACGGCACATTGAAACTCTGGCTAAAAACACGCTCGCACATCGAAGACGCAGAAGAAGATGCACCACCTGCCCCATGTCGCTTTCCGCATCTCATCTAGGCGCGTTTTAAATCATGCGGTGTCACCACATCCAAGGCAGCCAAAGCCGTTCTCCCTCTCCCCGTCCCTGAGCTACGACGAAAACACAAATTTCTCTTCGGGGAACCGGAGCGCAGCGGAGATAGACGAAGTCAAAGGGCTGGGGTGAGGGGCCCAGTGAATCATTCGCCAGCTTGGTGCAACCCCAGGCTTCTATAGCCTCCCACTCAACACGCCGTCACACACGGAACCCCACCCGCCACATCCGGCTCCACATACTTCCTCACCCCGGCATTCCCACCACGCCGGAACAGCAGCGCCACCAGCGACAGAGTGGCCAAAGAACTCAGCGGCATCAAAATCGCAGCCAGCAGCGGACTCAGATGCCCCATCAGTCCAACGATCACCGTGACAATATTATACGTCACCGAAAACCCAAAGACCGCATGCACCGCACGGCGATGCGTGGCCGCAATGTCCAGCAAGCTGCTCATGAAGCGCATGCTGTGTCCCAGGAAATAGAAGTCCGCCTTGTGCTCCAGAAAGCTGCGACCCGTCACCGGACTGCCAGCACACGCAGCCGCATCAAACGCCAGACTGTCATTCGCACCGTCACCGATGTAGAGCGTGCCCTGTGGCTCATGGCCGGAGATCCACGCCGCCTTTTCGTCCGGCGTCAGGCTGTGCTGCCATTGCTCTGATTGAAGATGCAGTTGCTCGGCGATCGCCGCCACCTTGGCCTCGCGGTCACCACTGAGGATGCTCACGCGAAGCCCACGAGCTTGCAGTGCCTCCACCTGCGCCAGAGATTCCGCGCGCAGCGCATCACGAAAACGGAAGGCGCAGAGCGTCACACCATCGCGGGTGAAGATCGCATCCGCAGTCGAATCCTGCGGCCGTGAGATCGCCCACACCGCGCCTGCATGCTCGCAGCGCAGCCCCTGTCCGGGTTCTTCCCACACATCAGCTTCAAATCCTTCACCATGCATGCCGCCTAGGGCATCAAACAAGCTGCGGCTCACCGGGTGCAGATTGCCGCTCGTCAGATGGCGCAGCATCTGGCGGGATGTGCCATCCAGTTCATCCAGCACCGCAGGATTCATCAGCATCGGGTTCTCCAGCGTCAGCGTCCCCGTTTTATCAAACACCACCTGACGCAGCCGCGTGAGCTTTTTCCACAGCCCCAGCGTGCGCACAAAGACTCCCTGGTCTGCCGCACGGCTTGCTGCGATGTCATCCGCCAGCGGTGCCGCCACTCCGAGCGCGCATGGGCAGGAAACGACGAACACGGAAATCATGACCTGCAGCCCCCGCGCCCATTCGCCCGTGTGCCACCACCACCAAAGTCCGCCGACCACGCCCGCGAGCACCACCACCACCAGATAACCACGCAGCAGTTTTTCCAGTCGCAGATCCCGGTGATCCCCACCACGGCGTGCATCCAGCAGCTTGTGCAAAGTCGACTCACTCCAGGCTTCAAGAGCCACCGCATTCAGTGCACGTGTACCCGCGTTCAGCGCACCTGATGGCAGAAGTTGGCCGCTGCTCCGCGTGCAGGAGTCGCTTTCTCCGCTGATCCACTCCAGGCTGATGCTCGCATGCTCATCGGTCAGTTTCGCGGCCACGGGCACGGCCTGCCCGGGTTTCACGGTGAAAGTCGCACCCGCTTGCAACGCCTCCAGCATCTCCGCCTCAGGAATGGAGGGGTCACGCAGCAGCCTGCGGCGGTTTCTCGCCACGGCCAACTGCTGCACCAGCCTGCCGCCCAGCATCAGAAAGATGAACATCGCCACAAAGTCGAAGTACTTCAGCCCCGGCTCCCCGCTCATCCAGCCGATGAGAGATCCCGCATACGCCGCCAGAATCCCGAGCGTGATCGGCGTATCGATATGCAGCACACCCGCACGCAGCGCATGCCACGCACGCTGCGCGAAGTAGCTGCCGCCCACCAGCAGCGACAGCGTGGCCGAGGCCGCCGCCACCAGGTCAAACCAGTGCGCAAAAGGAAAGTCCGCCGGCATGCCAAAATACGCAGGCAGGGAGAATGCCATCGCGTTCATCGCAAAGGCACCACACACACCGGTGCGGCGCTCCAGGCCGTTGTCACGGGTCTGCCCACCATCGGCACGCTGCATGCCCAGCAGATAGCCAAAGCGCTGCAGCTCTCGCGCAAACTCCACCGGCTGAAATTTCCCCGGCTGCCACGCCATGCGCAGTTCACCGCTGGAGATGTCCACATTGATTTGCGTGCCACCCAGTTTGGCAAACACCCGTTCGATCAGCCAGATGCACGCCATGCAGGAGAGCCCCTGCACTGACACGCTCAGCTCAGCGGCCACGTCTTCACTCACCCGCGTCGCCTCGGCAGCCAGCGTGGCGGTTTCCAGCCAGCCATAGTCCTGCTGCCGCATGGCCTGCGCAGGTACAGGCGGCAGGTTCAGTCCGGACTTGAGATCATAAAAATGTTCCAGTCCATTTTGCTGCAGCATGTCATGCACAGAGTGGCAGCCCGCGCAGCAAAAGCCGTCGCTTCGGGTGTTGGGGACCGGTGTCCCGCAGTGCTTGCAGGTCGTGTTCATAGCATTCAAAAAATCAGTTCATCGCATGGCAGCAGCTCGCTGCTTCACTGCTTCCAAAGTCCAGCGTATCACGCAGCCGCCAGGCCAGAATGATCGCTGTCACCAGCGCCAGGCCACGCTGTACTTTCCGCATCGTGCCAGGTTGAAGGCGACCGCCCATCAAATGAAGCTGGGTCTGCGCCAGAAACAGCAGCGGCAGCGTGCCCAGACCAAAGGCCACCGCAAATCCAGAACCCTTCATGGCGCTGCCATTCGCTGAGGCCAGCGCCAGCATCATGTACAGCGGCCCGCAGGGCAGCAGCGGCGTGGCCAGCCCGAGAAGGGCGGCACGCCATGTGCTCTTCATTTTAAAAGCCGCCGTCTGCACACGGCGCAGCCCGGCGGAGAGAAAGCGCGGCTTCGGCAGCCAGGCATCCAGCCCTAGGCCCACACAGGCAAACGCCAGCACCAGCAGCCATGGCAGCACCATGCCCGCCCCATGCTGAAAAAAGGCCAGCGGCACCGCGCCAATCGCTCCGGCGATCGCGCCCGCTGCACCATAAGAAATCATGCGCCCGGTGTGGTACAGCGCCGTGCTGCGCATAAAGCCGCCACCTTTCGGCCCGATGGCCCACGAACACGACAGCGGCCCGCACATGCCCACGCAGTGGACGCTGGTGACAATGCCGGCCACGAAAGCTGCAGCGCTGGTGTCGATCTGCATCATGCCGGTATCAGATGCTTAAGCGGCACGATCTCTGGCTGATTGTTGAGTGCGATGTAGAACAGCACGCTCCATGCACTGAGAAGCATTACAAAGGCGAGCACCACCCACAGCCACGGACGGCTTGCGATGCAGCCCAGGGTTTCACTTTTGGAGATATTGTCCGGGGGCAAGGTAGTCATTGGATTTCAGGGTTGGGTCAGGGCCGGTAAACTCGAAAGGCTTGGTGCGGTAGATCTTGCCGTCCTTAGTGTCGGTGATGACGATGGTGAGCTTGAAGGGGGCTTTGAAGTCTTTCTCCGGCAGCGTGATCATCAGCGGCTTCAGTTCATCTCCCTGCGCGGCGATGGTGATCGGCGCGTCCGCACCTGCGGCGGCCAGTCCTGCGGGCAGTCCGCCATCCAGCGCCAGCGTGAAGGTGCGCGGTTCATTGCGCTTGTTGATGAGGCGCACGAGGAACTGGTTCCGCACGCTGTTGTTCGTCACATAATACGGCGAACCCTGCATGCGCAGCACATTGGCGCGCATCGGCTCGATCCGGCTCGCCGAAAAGGCAAACACCGCCACCCCGAGAAACAGCAGCCCGGTATACAAAATAATGCGCGGGCGGATGAAGCGTGTCTTGCCTCCTTCAAACGCAGTCAGGGAAGAGTAGCGCACCAGCCCGGTCTTCCGTCCCAGCTTCGTCATGATCGTGTCGCAGGCGTCCACGCATGCCGCGCAGCCGATGCACTCAAGCTGAAGCCCGTTGCGGATGTCGATGCCCGTGGGGCAAACCTGCACGCAGCGCAGGCAGTTCACGCAGTCTCCCGCTCCGGTGGTCCCCGCCTTGCCACGTGGCTCGCCGCGCTTTTTGTCGTAGCCCACGTTGATCGTGTCGTCGTCCACCAGCGCGGACTGCATACGGCCATACGGGCACATGATCACGCAAAACTGCTCACGAAACCAGCTGAACGCTCCATAAAGCCCCACGGTGAGAAACATCACCACACCGAAGGCGACCACGTGCGCCTGCGGCGAGTGGTGCATCATCTCATAAAGCTTTTCCAGCGAGACAAAGTAGCTCAAAAAAATGTGCGCGATGATGAGCGAGGACAGGATGTAGAGCGCGTGCTTGATGACTCTCCGCGTGATCTTTCCCGCCGTCCACGGTGCCGCGTCCAGCTTGCGCCGTGCCGAGGCATCGCCATCCACCAGCCGCTCAATACGGCGGTAGATGTGCTCCAGAAATACCGTGTAAGGACAGGTCCACCCGCACCACACACGCCCAAACAGCGCGGTGATATAAAACAGCGAGAACCCCAGGCCCGTCACGAGGAAGAACCCCACCCACAGGTCCTGCACCGCCAGCGTCAGGCCCATGAAGTGAAAGCGCCGGTTCAGCACATCCAGAAACACCGCTGGGAAACCGTTCACCGGTATCCACGGCAGCGCCACATAGGTGATGAGCAGCAGCAGCGCCACCAAGCGCCGGCCCCTCGTGAATTTGCCGGACACATCGGCCGGGTGCAGTGTCTTCTTGCTTCCATCCTCATTGATGGATCCAAGTGAAACGAGGTTCAGGGGGTTGAGTGGCATGGGGAGGCCTTGCGGCTATTTGGCGGCAGGCGCGGCGGCAGGTGTAGCGGGAGCAGCAGGTGCAGGCGCGGGCGCGGCCGGGGCAGCTCCAGGTGTGGCTCCTGGTGAATCTGCGGCGCGCGTGATCGGCTCGCCTTCTTTGTGATGACTCAGGACAAACGCGACCACTTCACTCACGCGCTTCATACCCAGCACCATTTCCCATGCGGCCATGCCTTTGGTGATGTCGGGAGAGCCTTTGCGGACGATCTTGAAAATCTCCGTCGGCTTGCCGCCATGCTTCCATTCCTGATCGTTCAGTGGCAGGCCTGGCAGTTTGACGCCGGCGAGCAGTCCATTGAGTTCAGTCCCATGGCAGGTGACGCACATACCCGGCGTCATGAAGGTGGCCTTGCCGGCCGCCACCGCAGCGGAATCACGCGACAGCGCCCAGAGCTGTTCATCGTTGATGGATTCCATCTGCTTGTCACGTGCCGTTTGCATCTCGGCCATCGCCTTGTCGATCACGACCGTGTCACTGCTGCCCAGGCCGAGCTGGTAGTAGCACAGCCAGTGGACCACAAACCACGCAATGGCGATGTAGAGGGTGAAGAGCCACCAGTTCGGCAGCTTCTGGTCATACTCCTGAATGCCGTCGTAGCTGTGTTCGCGAAGTTGGGGCTCGTTGTTGGGGGATGGCTTCTTGGGGTCCATGGCGGGGAGGGAGTTATTCAAGTGGCAGACGTGACATGTGCTCGGCCTTGTCTTTGCGCAGCAGCATGCCGCGAAGAGTCATGATGCCAAAAACGAGCACGGTGGTGGCGAAGGAGATGACAGGCACAACGAGGTGCCAGTTTTCGTAAATGATGCGCTTGTACATGGGCTGCTTTGGAGGGGCGTGGGGTTACTCTGCGCCGTTGGCTCGGCGGCCGTTGTCAGGAATGATCGGGGTGAGCGGGAATGGCACTCCTTGACCTTTTTTGGACAGGGCTTCCTCCACAGCTGGCTGCTCGAACTGGCCGAGCTTCTGCAGGTAGGCGATCACCGCCACCATTTCGCTGTCAGGCCGCACCACGATGTTCGACTTCTTCAGCTCCGTGGCGATCTTCACGCCCTGCTCAAGAGCCTTCATCTTGATCTCCGTGCCATTCATCGGCGGATAGGGCACGCCCAGCTGACGCAGCACGGCGATCTTGGCCGGAAGTGTTTTTTGATCAAACGGCTTCGTGTTCAGGTGCGCATACGGCGGCATGTTGGACATCGGGGACATCGAGCGAGGGTCCATCAAATGCTCATAGTGCCAAGAGTCTGGACGCTGGCCGCCTTCACGTGCCAGGTCAGGACCCGTGCGCTTGGAGCCCCACTGGAACGGATGATCATAGATGCTCTCTCCGAGGCGGGAATAGTCACCGTAGCGCATCACATCCGGCACCAGCGTGCGGATCATCTGCGAGTGGCAGTTGTAGCAGCCTTCGCTCACATAGATGTCGCGGCCTGCGAGTTCCAGCGGCTCATAGAGCTTCTGGATGCGGTCTTCCACGTTCTTCGCGCTGTTCACCGTCACGGTCGGGATGATCTGGATCAGACCGCCGATGACCACGGCCACAAACGTCAGCACCGTGAAGGGCAGGTAGTTGTGCAGCAGGCTCTCATACCAGAGGGCCCATGTGTGGCTCGTCTTCTGAAAGCGGCGCACCGCCAGAAAACCGAAGATGATTGCGCAGATCAGGGAAGCGATGTCAGCGCCAGGAGGGAGAAAGATCCAGCCAAAGACGAGCAGCATCGCGCCAAAGGTGCAGGCCGTGGGGTCGTTGAAGAAGGTTTCCTTCATGCCCATCGTGTCTGTTTGGCCGCGCTGGAGCACCGCCACCTCACGCACTTCGTTCACTGGCTTGCCGCTGCGGATGGTCTTCCACAGATTGACACACATCACGATCCAGCCCAGGAGGAACATGCCGCCGCCGATGATGCGCAGCCCCATGAGCGGGCGAATTGCCTGCAGCGTGTCCAGGAAGGTGTTCTTCACGGCCAGTCCGTCTGCGGTGACCTGATTCAGCATCAGCCCCTGCATCACGCCGCTGATCCACATCGCCACCACATAGAGCAGGATGCCCAGCGTACCGATCCAGAAGTGGAAGTTCGCCATGCTGATGGAATACAGCTTGGTTCCCCACAGGCGCGGAGCCAGCCAGTAAAACATGCCTGCCGCCATGAAGCCGTTCCAGCCGAGAGCCCCGCTGTGCACGTGACCGATCGTCCAGTCAGAGTAATGGGAGAGCGAATTCACCGCACGGATGGAAAGAAGCGGTCCTTCAAAGGTGGACATGCCGTAGAAGGTCACACCGGCGATGAAGAACTTGATCACAGGATCTGTGCGCAGCTTGTCCCAGGCACCGCGCAGCGTGAGCAGGCCGTTGAGCATGCCGCCCCAGCTAGGTGCCCAGAGCATCAGGCTGAAGAACATGCCCAGCATCTGCAGCCACTTTGGCAGCGCCGTGTTCAGCAGATGATGCGGACCCGCCCAGATGTAGAGGAACACCAGCGACCAGAAATGCACGATCGACAGACGGTAGGAGTAAACCGGACGTTCCGCCGCCTTCGGCAGGAAGTAATACATGATGCCGAGGATCGGCGTCGTCAGGAAGAAGGCCACGGCGTTGTGCCCGTACCACCACTGCACCAGACCGTCCTGCACACCGCCAAAGATGCCGTAGCTGTGCGTCCAGCTCGTGGGGATGGAGAGATGGTTGACGATGTAGAGCATCGCCACCGTCACGATCGTGGCGATGTAGAACCACAGCGCCACATAGAGGCTGGGCTCATTGCGCTTGTGCAGCGTCAGGAAGAAGTTCACTGCGAACACCACCCAGATCACCGCCACGGCGATGTTGATGGGCCAGATCAGTTCGGCGTATTCCTTGCCGCGTGAAAGGCCCAGCGGCAGCGTGATCGCCGCCGCCACGATGATGAGCTGCCAGCCCCAGAAGTGGATGGAGCTCAGCGTGTCATTGCCCATGCGGCACTTGCACAGCCGCTGCGTCGAGTAGTAGATGCCTGCGAACATCATGTTGCCCACGAACGCAAAAATCGCCGCATTGGTGTGCAGCGGGCGCAGGCGGCCGAAGGTCAGCCATTCAGCGAGGTTCAGCTGGTGGAAGTTAAGCTGGCTGGCGATGAAAACGCCTGCGAGCATGGCAACGACGCCGAAGATGATCGAGGCCAGCATAAACTGGCGGACGACTTTGTCGTTGAATTCAATGGGTACTTTGGAGGCTGCGGTGCTAGTCATGGGAAAGGGAGTGTGAGGAAAGTGTTGCAGGCACGGTCACGCGAGCGCCCTCAGGTTCGTCGAGTGGCAGCAGCGCATCTTGTTCGAGGCTGCCCCGCCGTCTTTGTCCCCGCTCGGCCAGATACAGGGCCGCAAACAAGACGGCGAACATCAGGCTGACGAAGATGGTGACTGCGAAAACTTCCATAAGGGGCTGCGGAGCATCAGGCTCTCGCTGGACCCATAGAAGCGCAGATTACCCCCCGTCGCTCCCCCCCCCTTGGTAATGCCTCACCCGATCTTGTGGCGTAGCGCAATTCCTGCGCTTTTTCTGCACCGGTCACTTCTCGAAAATCGACGGCTCATCACGATCCGCGACCTTAAGATAACGGAAATAAACCTCGAGCTGCAAAGTGCACAGGCACTGACGGTAAATCGCGTCCGCCGCATCGCCTGCAGGCCAGTTCGGACGCCCCCGTTTGAAAGAGCCGTCGGCCTGCTGGGCACCGAGAATCTGCGGCAAAAACTGCGCATTGTAGAACTTCCAGTCATCCGCCCCCGCCTGAAAGAAAGCCTGGGTGTAATAGTACCAGCAGTACAGGTTGCAGTTGCGCTCCCAGTCCAGCGGTTCGCTGGTGAGAAACTCCCGCAGAAACCGGA
>NZ_JBIPNG010000511.1:0-4464 GCF_044373815.1 Prosthecobacter sp.
GTCGTGCGGTTCGCTCATGGGAGTGTGTTCGGCGGGCATCACGTCTGACATTCCCCCATCTTGGGGAATTTTTTCACAGAAGGCGAGATTCATCGTAAGCCCGCGACTCAAGCACCCTTTTTCCAATCAGCTCAAACCACGGAATACACGGAATCAGATCCAGCCTCTGATTTCCATGCATTCCGTGGCATGCATCAAAGCTGCTAAAAAATACGGGGGGTAAAAAATGCCTGAATCCAAAATTCAGAAACATCTTTTACCCCCCATCTTTTACCAGCCTGCATGGTTCTGCCCAGTCAGGACAGCCCGCACTACTTCAGCTTCGCCGCAATCTCCCGGAACGCCTTCGAAGACGCCGATTTCTCCGCATCCTCCAGCGCAATCGGGTGCCCCTCGTCGCCGCACTCACGCACGTGCATCTCGATCGGGATCTGCCCCAGCAGCGGCACGCCCAGGCGCTTCGCCTCATGCTCACCGCCGCCCTTGCCAAAGATGTGGTACACCTGCCCGTCGCTCGGGCACAGGAAGTAGCTCATGTTTTCGATGATCCCCAGGATCGGCACATTCACCTTCTGAAACATCCCCACCGCCTTGCGCGCATCGATCAGCGCCACCTCCTGCGGCGTCGTCACGATCACCGCTCCGTCCAGCGACACCGTCTGCACGATCGTCAGTTGGATGTCCCCCGTGCCCGGCGGCAGATCCAGCACCAGCACATCCAGATTATCCCACGCCACCTGCCGCAGAAACTGCTGCGTGTATCGCGTCGCGATCGGTCCGCGCACGATCACCGGCGAGCCATCATCCAGCAAAAATCCCATCGAGATCAGCTGCACGCCATACTTCTCAACCGGCACGATCTGCTGCTCATCATTCTGATACGGCCTCTCATCTGTACCAAACATGTGCGGAATGCTCGGCCCGTACAAATCGCAGTCACACAGGCCCACGCGCAGCCCGCTCTTGCTCATCGCGATCGCCAGATTCGAGGCCACCGTGCTCTTGCCCACGCCGCCCTTGCCGGAGGCGATGGCGATCACTTTCTTGACTCCGGGGATGCTCGACTTGCCCAGCTTCTCAGACGCCGTCACGCCCGCTCCCGGCGGGTCCTTGATGTCAAAATTCAGCTTCACCTCGCCGATCCCCGCCAGCTTGTTCAGCACGTCCATCGCCTGCTCATGGATCAGCCGTGGGATGTTCGAGTCACGCGTCGCCACCGAGATGTCGATGGTCACATTCTTCCCCTCAATCTGAATGCCCTTCACCAGGCCAAACGAAATGATGTCACGGCTGAATCCAGGGTAGCGGACGTTGCCAAGGGCGGTGCGGATGTCTTGTTCGGTGGGCATGGGGGTTGGGATACGTCTCAACTAGCGCGAGAAGTCAAAAGTGAAACGATTTTTATCCTCCTCTTCCTCTTACCCCGCCTCTTCATCCTCGTTCTCGTTCTCGATCCTGCCGCCCCGCCACACCCCAAGACATGCGCGCCAAGCCAGGTACGTATTGTAGTCCCGGCTTTAGCCGGTCTTCGCGCTACCCAGAGCCAGATACCTCGCCCTCGATCCTATCGCTCCGCTAGGCACTCACCACCGCAGACCCAAAGAGGCACAGAGTCTCAATTCTTCGTTTGTAGTTCGGGGTTCGCTTCGCGGCTACGCAGCAGCCCGTTCCGGATTTCCCCCTCCGCCTCTCCCCTTCCCCCACAAAAAAAACGCCGCCTGTTTCCAGGCGGCGTTCGTGGAGAAATGTCTCGGCAGCCAATTAAGGCTTCGGCACTTCGGAGATCGTCTTGAGAATGCGGCTGGCGATCGCGTATGGATTGCCCTGGCTGTTCGGACGGCGGTCTTCCAGGTAGCCCTTCCAGTCGTTTTTCTTGAAGCTGTGCGGGACGCGGACGGACGCGCCACGGTCAGCAATGCCCCAGGAGAACTGGTCGATGGACTGCGTCTCATGCAGACCGGTCAGGCGCATGTGATTGTCAGGGCCATACACGGCGATGTGCTCAGCGCAGTTCTTCTCGAACTGGGCCATGAGGGCGAGGAAATAAGGCTCGCCGCCGGTTTCACGCATGTACTTCGTGGAGAAGTTGGCGTGCATGCCGGAACCGTTCCAGTCCGTGGCTCCGAGGGGTTTGCAATGGTACTCGACGTCCACGCAATACTTTTCACACAGACGCTGCAGGATGTAGCGGGCCACCCAGACTTGGTCAGCGCAGGTCTTGGAGCCTTTGCCGAAGATCTGGAATTCCCACTGGCCCTTCGCCACTTCGGCGTTGATGCCTTCGTGGTTGATGCCAGCGTCAAGGCAGAGGTCAAGGTGCTCCTCGACGATCTGACGTGCGATGTCGCCCACGTTCGTGTAACCGACGCCCGTGTAGTAAGGACCCTGCGGGGCAGGATAGCCGTTCTCAGGGAAGCCCAGTGGGCGGCCGTCCTGATACAGGAAGTATTCCTGCTCAAAGCCGAACCAGGCGTCCGGATCGTCAAGAATCGTGGCGCGCTCGTTGGAGGCGTGGGGGGTGCCGTCGGCATTGTAGACTTCGCACATGACGAGCACGCCGTTCTTGCGGCTGCTGTCCGGGAACACCGCCACAGGCTTCAGCACGCAGTCAGAGCTGCCGCCAGGGGCCTGTTGGGTGGAGGAGCCGTCAAAGCCCCAGTCTGGCAGTTCTTCCAGCTTCGGGAAGCTGGCGAACTCCTTGATCTGAGTTTTGCCACGAAGGTTGCGGACAGGCTGATAACCGTCCAGCCAGAGATATTCGAGTTTGTATTTGGCCATGGTTGAATGTGTGGATTGAGTCTTGCCTAAGGCCTTTGGAAACCTTTCCTCCAGCAGCAGCACCGTTGAAATGAGCATGTTCTATGCCACACGCGAGATGTTTTTTCAACTTTTTGCACTCATTCCGCTTCCTCAGGACCTCCGAAACATCAGCAAACCCCCACCATTTCCCCACCCCTCATTTCTTGATCTCAGGCCCTCCACCATCAACCACCTCCAATAGCCCTCCTCCGCCCACTCTCGCCACTTTTTTGCTCCTTTTTTTGCGCCTCTTTGCGGCCACCCCTCCGGCTCCCCCTCCGTTGCCCCTTTTACCATTGCACATCCCGCCCACCAGCAGGAAGGTATCACCGCAAACACCCCATGAAAGAAGCCAAAAACACCGCCCGCGCCATCGTGCACATCGGCTATGACGGCAAGGTGTACAAACAGTTCAAAGGGCACAACGCCCGCGACCGCTTCGACAACGAAGTCCGCGTCCTCAAACTCCTCGAAGAACGCGGCTGCGACTACGTCCCCCGCCTTCTCGAATCCGACCCCGCAGAGCTCAAAATCGTCACCACCAACTGCGGCTCCATCGTCACCCACATCAGCGACAAGCGCATCAAGGAACTCTTCGGCGACCTCGAGCGCAACTACGGCGTCCGCCATGACGACGCCTTCGCCCGCAACATCACCTACCGCAACTCCGACGGCAGGTTTTGCCTCATCGATTTCGAGCTCGCAACCATCCTCGACGAGCCGCCGAAGCCTGCAGCATGAGCGATCCCAACCCCAACCAACCCACCACCCACCTCCGCTGGTCCGGCATGACCCACCCCGGACGTGTCCGCACCAACAACGAAGACACCTTCCTGTGCCTCAATTTTGACGCCCACGAAGTCCGCTACCTCGGCAAAGTCGGCGAAGCCAGCCTCGACAGCGGCGACTTCGTCTTCGCCGTCAGCGATGGCATGGGCGGCGCCAAGTCCGGCGAATTCGCCAGCAAGATCGCCGCCGAAAAAATCACCCAGCTCCTCCCCCGCAGCTTCAAGCAGTCCGCCCAGCACTTCTCCATCGGCCACGGCGACGTCCTCCAGGAACTCATCAGCCGCATCCACGCCGAGCTCAGCAAACTCGGCCGCTACTACGAAGAATGCCGTGGCATGGGCGCCACCCTCAGCCTCGGCTGGTTCACCCCCGGCTGGCTCCACTTCGCCCACGTCGGCGACAGCCGCATCTACTACCTCCCCAAAGCCGGCCCCCTCAAGCAGCTCACGCATGATCACAGCTACGTCGGCTGGCTCCGCCGCAAAGGCGAGCTCAATGAGCGCCAGGCACGCACCCACCCCCGCAAGAGCGTCCTCATGCAAGTCCTCGGCGCCGGACGCCAGAACATCGATCCCCACATCGGCTCCGTCGGCTGCGAGCCCGGTGATCGCTTCCTCTTCTGCACCGACGGCGTCATCGACGGCATCTGGGACCACCGCATCGCCGACATGCTCGCCAAAGACGACGCCAAAACCATCGTCGAATACGCCGTCGCCGAATCCGGCAAAGACAACGCCAGCGCCGTCGTCGTCGAAATGCTCTGACCCCGCTTCCCCCGGTGAGGCTGGTTTAAAGTACTCGCGAGCTTCAGCTCGCTGCTTGGGGGTTTGTCTTCCCCCCGGCTTGGGATGGCTAAACTGGATGGAAGTGGCGAAC
>NZ_JBIPNG010000512.1:0-4457 GCF_044373815.1 Prosthecobacter sp.
GGGTGTGTGCTCCAATCGTCTGATCCCCGACGTGCTGCATGAATGGCGTGAGCCATCCCATGATGCATTCGAAGGGAGGAACGTGTGGTCACTTTTTAATGCATACACAGAGAGCCTCAAAGGCAATCTGGCGGAGCTGCCCAAACGCACTGAAGCGCTCCATGGACTGCTCGATACGCATGTGGGGTTGAGCGCGTGAAAGGGGAGGGATTCGATTTATTCGGGTCCCTTTTCTTTAGCTGAGACCAAAATTAAGAATCGCTCTGCCCTTCATTATCGGATGGCGAAATGGTTGCGCCGGTTTTTTGACGATGGCAGATGTGCCTTCTTTCGGCGATTCACTTGCCTTCCTATTCAACCCCGGCTTTGATGCTGTTGCCTCATAGGAAAATTCCCAGAGAGGCGCAACCCAACTCGAATGGATCACGCCACCCACAACAAGATTGTCTCTTTCATCTGGTCTATTGCCGACGACTGCCTGCGGGATGTCTTTGTACGGGGCAAATACCGGGATGTGATCTTGCCAATGTTCGTTTTGCGGCGCATTGACTGCCTGCTGGAGGACACCAAGGAAGCGGTTCTGGATGAGGTTCGTTTTCAGAAGAAGGAGGCCAAGATGGCGGTGCTTGACCCTGAGGGACTGAAGGACGCCGCAAAGCAGGTATTCTACAACACCTCCAAGTTCACGCTCAAGACCCTGCTTGGGAACCCCTCCCAGCTCGTCGCCAATCTCAACCACTACCTCGACGGCTTCAGCGACAACGTCCGAGAAATCATCGAGAAATTTGATCTGGGCAACCAAATCCGCAAAATGGCCGAGGCGAATGCCCTTTTTGGTGTCATTGAGAAGTTCGTTTCTCCCGAAATCAATCTCAGTCCGCATTCCACACTTGCCCCAGATGGAAAGAAGCTGCCGGGTCTGAGCAATCTGGGCATGGGCTACGTCTTTGAGGAGCTTATCCGCAAGTTCAACGAAGAGAATAATGAGGAAGCCGGAGAGCACTTCACCCCCCGTGAGGTCATCCAGTTGATGGTTCATCTCATCTTCGAACCTGTCAGAAAGAAGCTGCCGCCCGTCATCACCATCTACGATCCCGCCTGCGGATCGGGTGGCATGCTCACTGAGGCCCAGGACTTCATCATCGACCCTGAGGGTGTCATCAAGTCCGACTCGCCAGTCCATCTCTATGGCCGAGAGATCAACCCGGAGACCTACGCCATCTGCAAGTCAGACATGATGATCAAGGGGAACAACCCCGAAAACATCCGCTACGGGTCCACTCTTGCCACGGACGAGTTCAGCACCCTGCGCTTCGACTTCATGCTCTCCAACCCGCCGTATGGGAAGAGCTGGAAGACCGACCAGGGCCAAATTTTGGAAAAAAGAGGCAGCGAGACAGTCATCATTGATGGACGCTTCGAGGTTGTGCTGCCAGCCGTGAATGGCGAAAAGCAGACCGTACCCGCCGCACCTGCTGTGGATGACGGCCAGCTCCTCTTCCTCATGGAGATGGTGAGCAAGATGAAACGGCTCAAAGACAGCCCCCTTGGCAGCCGCATCGCCACCGTTCACAATGGCTCCGCCCTCTTCACCGGGAATGCCGGCGGCGGCGCGAGCAACATCCGCCGCTACCTCATCGAGAACGACTACCTCGAAGCCATCATTCAGCTGCCGAACAACATCTTCTACAACACCGGCATCACCACCTACATCTGGGTGCTCAGCAATCACAAGGCCAAGGAGCGTAAGGGCAAAGTCCAGCTCATCGATGCCTCCCAGCTCTATGAGAAGCTGCGCAAGAACCTCGGCGAAAAGAACTGCGCCTTCACCCAGGCGCACATCGAGCAGATCACCCAGGCCTATCTCTCGATGGACGACAGGACCGCAGAAACAGGAGCGCATCAAAAGGAGCGCGGACACTCCAGTCCGCCTCAAACCACTGCAGCCGCAGGCTTGAAGAGTAAAGTCTTCCCCAACAACGAGTTCGGTTACTGGAAGATCACCGTCGAGCGCCCCCTGCGGAAGTCCGCCCAATACACTGCAGGCCGCATCGCCACCCTGCGCTTCATTCCCGCCCTCAGCACCGAGATGGAATGGATCTGGCAGCAGTGGGGGCAGAATGTTTATGACAAAGCCTTCCTCACCACGCAGAAGGAAGCCGTGGAACACTGGTTGGAGAATGAGCAGATCGAAATCAGCCCTGCTAACAAAAAGAAGCTCCTCGACACCGCCACTTGGACCTCCCGCCGGGATCTCCTCCTGGCCGCCGAGAAACTCCACAAGCATCTCGGGGAGGCCGTCAGCGACGACTTCAACACCTTTGCCGAGGAAACCAAGGCCGCTGTGAAGAAGTTGAAGCTCGACGTTAAGCCTGCTGACGTGAAAGCCATTCTTGACACCGTCTCCTGGCGCGATCCTGCTGCAAAGCCCATCATCCTCGATATTCGGCAGTTGGACATCCCGGTTGATTACGACTTCGACGCCGCCCGCTGCTTCATCTCCCACATGGATGCTGGCACCTGCTACACTTACGAGCCCGACAGCGACCTGCGCGATACCGAAAACGTACCCATGAGTTACCTCGGTGGTGCGGTATCCGCAGACTCGGCCGAGAAATGCATCGTCGCCTACTTTCAAAACGAAGTTCTACCCAACGTCCCGGACGCCTGGGTGGATGAGGAGAAGACCACTATTGGCTATGAAATTAGCTTCAACAAATACTTCTACCAGCACCAGCCACTCCGCCCGCTGGAGGATGTGGTGGCCGAAATCCGTCAGCTAGAGACCGAGACCGAAGGCCTCATGGAGCAGATCCTCCGCTTTGCCCAGCCCTGAGCCATGACCGCCTTCACGAAATACCCCCAGTATAAAGACTCCGGTCTGGAATGGCTCGGCGAGGTGCCTGAGCATTGGGAAATAAGCCGAAGCCGTCGTGTGTTTACCCAGCGCAAGGAACTCGCCAGAAAAAACGACCAACAGTTATCGGCAACTCAGGCCTATGGAGTCATTCCGCAGGCCGATTATGAGGAACGGATTGGGCGGAACGTCGTGAAGATCTCGATGCACCTGGAAAAGCGAAAGCATGTGGAGCCAGACGACTTCGTGATTAGCATGCGAAGCTTTCAGGGAGGCTTGGAACGTGCATGGGCACGCGGATGCATTCGGTCCTCCTACACCGTTCTTGAGCCAGCGATCAAAGTCACGCCCTCCTACTTTGCGTATCTTTTCAAGTGCCCTCAATACATCGGTGCCCTCCAATCGACGGGCAACTTCATTCGAGATGGTCAGGACCTGACTTATCAAAACTACATCTTGGTGGACCTTCCTTTGCCACCGCTTGCCGAACAAGAGCGCATCGGAGCCTTCCTGGATGAGAAGACGGAGCAGATCAACACCTTGATCGCGAAGAAGCAGCGGCAGATCGAGCTTCTGGACGAGCAAAAGACCATCCTCATCACCCGCGCCGTCACCCGCGGTGTTAACCCCCACGCAAAACTCAAAGATTCCGGTATCGACTGGATCGGCCAGATACCAGCGCATTGGGAAGTCGCAAAAGGCCTTCGCTACTTTCACGAAACCGACGTCCGCAGCGCCACTGGTAACGAAGAACTGCTATCCGTTTCGCATCTCACCGGAGTAACACCGCGCAGCGAGAAAAACATTACCATGTTCATGGCCGAGAGCTACGAAGGTTCAAAGTTGTGTGAGGTTGGAGACATTGCAGTGAACACAATGTGGGCTTGGATGGCTGCGCTTGCGGTATCGCGGTATCGGGGACTAGTCAGCCCCTCGTATTCCACCTACCGGCAAAAGAAGCCAGAGGCATTCGATTCGGCCTACCTCGATCATCTGCTACGCACAGAAGTATATCGATCTCATTACACAATCCATTCTACAGGGATCACCAGCAGTCGTTTACGCTTGTATCCGCATTCGTTTCTTCGATTGAAGTTCTTGTGCCCACCTCTCTCCGAACAGGTTGCAATCGTGAAGGAGGTAACAAGCCTGTGTGACAAAATCACGAATGCCTTGGGCCTCTTCGAATCCCAAATCCAAACCCTACAAACCCTACGCACCACCCTCATCGCCCACGCGGTGACGGGAAAGATCAAAGTCTAGCGCCACCCCTTCGGTTTATGGACCCCAACCTTTTCATCCGCTTTAAAGGCACCGAAGAAGAGTCTGACTCGCAGGTGTCTTTGTCGGAGCTTGGGGAGTCCTTAACCGGTTTTCACTCAGTTCTCACGGAGCTAAACTCCGTTATGGGAATTACCATCGAACCTGAAGTTCAGGCCACAGCCCTGCGTGATGGATCGGTGATTGTCGATTTGGTGCTCTTTTTCCGGGATGCCTCGGATGCACTGCCATTTGATTCAGTGACCGACTTTGTCGAGTTTCTCAAACTCGCGGAAGAACCCAAGGCTGAGGAGGTGGAGGGCTTCTTCCAATCTGTTGA
>NZ_JBIPNG010000513.1:0-4449 GCF_044373815.1 Prosthecobacter sp.
GCGCGATGAACTCGCCGACTTCCGCGCACGCGGCATGGCCGTCCTCGCCGAGCAGCGCTTGGACGCACTCAAGAAGCGCTTCTGCGATCTCTCCCTCTTCGTCAAAGAAGTCAAAGAACGCTTCAGCCGCTGGTTCAATAAACGCCGTGGTCGCCGTGGCACGCTCTGGATGGATCGCTTCAAAAGCGTGCTCGTCGAAGGCAAAGGCGACCCGCTGCGCACCATGGCCGCCTACATCGATCTCAATCCCGTGCGCGCCGGTCTCGTCAAAGATCCCAAGGACTACCGCTGGTGCGGCTACGCAGAAGCCCTCGGTGGCAGCCGCAGAGCCCAGCGCGGCCTGTGCAAGGCCCAGAGCAAACCGGTGGACGGCTGGAAGACCGCCGGCGCTGCAGCAGCGTATCGCTGCCTCCTGCACGCCGAAGGTCGTGAAATAAAAGACGCGCAGAATGAGAAGGTGGTATCTCGTGGTGTCACCGCCGAGTCCGCACGCGCCGTGCTGGCGGAGAAAGGAAAACTCAGCCCCGCCGAACTCGTGCACCTGCGCGTTCGCTACTTCAGCGATGGCGTGGCTTTGGGCAGCAAGGCATTCGTGGAAGGCGTCTTCGAGGCGCAGCGCGGCCTCTTCGGTCCAAAGCGCAAAAAAGGCGCCCGCCGCATGCCCGAGTCAGATGCGCCCTTCTACACACTGCGCCATCTGCGGTTGAAGCCGCTTGGATGAAGCAGGGGGATGAAAATCGATCTCAGCGACCTTCAGTTTGATCGAAAACTACCTGCTCACGGCGCTGCTCCTGCCGCCGCCTACTTCCCCAGCTTCTCCTTCAAAAACCCAAACAGATCCGGGTACTTCATGTGCGCGTAGTCATTGTTGTAATTGATCTCGTGCTCAATGCCTACCGCCTTCAGTTTCTCAGCGATGCCTGCACCGAAGTTGCCGGAGTGCACCGGGTCCTTCGCCGGCGGCTTGCCCAGGTTCGGGGTGCTGTCATAAAACAGCAGCACCGGCGGATCGTCCGCGCTCGCCAGAGCATACGGCGAGAAGCGCTCGATCCACGACATGAGGCTGTCCCGTTTGGCCAGAAACTCCTGCATGCTGCCGAGCCCAAAGGCGTGGTTGCCATAGTCGTTGTTAGGAATCCACGCCTTCATCTGCTTGGGGTCCAGTGAGGTCTGTGGCACAAAGGCCAGCACACAGCGCAGCCGCGTGGATTCATGCTCGATGGGATCAATGCTCTTGGCATTGGCCATGTCGGGGCTGAAGGCCAGCCACAGCACCGTGAAGCCACCCGCTGATCCGCCACAGCCGCCGATGCGCTCCTTGTCGATGCGCCACTCGGCGGCCTTGCTGCGGACAAACTGCAGCGCACGCGCCGAATCATCCAGGCAGGCCTTCACCGGCGGCGTGATCTGCTCCGCCTGCGCCTCAGGAATGAAGCGGTAGTTGATCGAAACCACCGAGATGCCATTTTCGAGGCACTTGGCGAGGAAATCCGGATTCGCCTTATCGCCGGTAATCCAGCCACCGCCGTGCACGAAGAACAGCAGCGGCGTCGGCTGCTCCGCTTTCGCCTGGTAAAAATCGAGCACCTGCTTCTCATGCTCCCCGTAGGGCACATTGGCATGCGTGGGAGTCGGCGTCTGGGAAAAGGCGGTGGCGCCTGCCAGCAGGCAGAGCGTGGCAATGAGTAATCGAGGGGCGCGCATGGTTGAGGTGTGCAGCACCGGCTCGGAACTGCAACCCTCAAAAATGACATGAAGCAGGGTATTTCAGAACCTGCTCCGCATGATCACTCAGAGCACTCCGCTGCCTGCCGCTACACCTCAAGCTGAATCCCCAGCTCAATCACCTGCCGTGGCGGAAGATCAAAGTAACCCGTCGCAGGGCGGGACAGGCGTGACAGCATCACAAACAGCTTTTTCCGCCACGCCGCCATCTTGCCGGGCCCGTTGGTCAGCAGCACTTCGCGGCTCTGGTAAAAGGTGATGCCGTTGCGCTTCACTTTGGTCTTCTCACTCATCGCCGTGCACAGATCATTGAACACATCCGGCGGCTCGGAGAATCCGTAGCGCAGCACCACGCGGTAAAACTCCTCGTGGTACTCGCTGATCTCATGGCGCGATTCTTCGCGGACATACGGTGCATCCGCAAACTTCACACTCAGCAGCACCACCTGCTTGTGCAGCGCCTTGTTGTGTTTCAGGTGGTGCAGCAGCGCCAGCGGCAGGCCGTCGGCGCTGGCAGACATGAAGACCGCCGTGCCGGGCACGCGGATGATGCGGTCCTTTTTGATTTCATCGATCAGATGCACCACCGGCAGCCGCCCACGCTGCATGGCCTGAAACAGGATGGCGCGACCATCCGTCCACGTCTTCATGATCACCCAGATGCACGCCGCCACGGCCAGCGGAAACCACGCACCCTGCATGAATTTGATCAGGCTGCCGGAGACGTAGCCCAGCTCAATGATCGTAAACACCAGCACCGGCAGAAAGGCTTTCCAAAACGCCCAGCCCCAGATGCGGCGGGCCACAAAGAAGAACAGAATGCTGGTGAGAAACATCTCCATCGACACCGAGAGACCGTACGCGGACGCAAGATTGCTGGAAGTCTCAAAGCCGATCACCAGCGCGATGCAGGCCACCATCAGCAGGAAATTCACCTGCGGCATGTAGATCTGCCCGCGCACATCCGGATTCGTGTGGATGATCTTCAGACGTGGCAGATAACCGAGCTGCACCGCCTGCTGCGTGAGGGAGTACACACCCGTGATCATCGCCTGCGAAGCGATGATCGTCGCCGCCGTGGCCAGAATGATCATCGGCACCAGCAGCGGCTGCGGCACCAGTTTGAAGAAGGGATGCTCCAGCGCCGCCGGATCGCTGATCACCAGCGCACCCTGGCCGAGGTAGTTCAGGATGAGCGAAGGATATACCAGGATGAACCACGCACGCTTCAGCGGCTTTGCGCCGAAGTGGCCGATGTCCGCATACAGCGCCTCACACCCCGTCACCGCCAGCAGCACCATGCCCATGATGACGATCCCATGATACCCATGATGCATCAGATAATAAATCCCCCAATGCGGAGACAGCGCCACGATCACCTCCGGATGCTCAATGAAACGATAAAATCCCAGTGACGCCAGTGCCGCGAACCACAGGATCATGATCGGGCCAAACGCCACGCCGATCCGTGCCGTGCCGTGCTTCTGCACCATGAACAGGCCAAAGATGATCGCCACGGAGATGTACACGATCACGTGCTGGGGCAGGGTGGAGCTGATCTGCTTCATCCCTTCCACCGCAGAGAGCACCGAGATGGCCGGGGTGATCATGCCATCGCCATACAGCAGCGCCGCACCAAACAGCACCACCAGCACCACAAAGGCGCTGGACTTGGGGCTAAGGGCCTCCTTTTTGGAGCGCAGCAGGGACAGCAGCGCAAACATCCCACCCTCTCCCTGCGCCGTCGCCTGGCTCAGCAGCCCGAGGTATTTGATCGAAACCATCAGCGTGAGCGACCAAACCATCAGCGAGATCGGCCCGTAGATCATGTCCACTCCATCCCGGCCTGGCACGTAACCCGCATGCGTCAGGCACTCACGCAGCGCGTAGAGCGGACTCGTGCCGATGTCCCCGAATACCACACCCAAGGCAACTAGGGCCAGGGTCCAACTGTTTGAGTTTTTGTGTTCTGACATGAGGAATCTTCAGGACAATCCCGAAGCCCTGTTTGAATCAGGGACCAATGCTGTTAGCCAGTGTGGTCAAAGATGCAAGAGACAGTTCGGCGCACAGGACTGTGTGTATGAACAGCTGCATGCACAAAGTACTCACAAAATTCGTTTCGCGGCTGCGCAGCCCTGGGAGCGCGGTTCTCCGAACCCGCAGCAGGTCGCCATCACTCAGCACGTGATCCTTCATCCTAAACGTCTCCAACGCAAACCGCTTCGGCCGAGAGAAAGAGCCAGAATCAGGCACGCTTCATCACGGCGCTCCCAGCTTCGCGATCTCCTCCTTCTTCAGCGCCCGGTCAAACACCGCGATCTCATCCAGCCGCCCCTCCCAATTCGAGTCATTGTCGCTCCGCCCGCCAAAGAAACACTCATGCGGGGATTTGGCCGCCTCCACCGCGCTCTCCGTCTCAAACTCCAGCGCTCCATTGAGGTAGCCACGCACCTGGTTCTTGTCACGGACCAGCACCAGATGCTGCCACTGCCAGCGCGGGATCTCGGTCTTGCCTGCCACGAGACTCTTGTCGTTCGTGCCGCTGAAGAAAATCAGCTTGCCCGTATTGCCACTCTTGCCGCCGATGCCGAGGTGATCTCCCATCACGCTGAGCCCATGATCCTGCCCCCGGGAAAAAAGCCAGCCGCTGGTATCTCTCCCGTCATTCGGCATGCCATTCCAAAACCACAGCGAGACAGAGTACTGGCTCCCCAGCCCTGC
>NZ_JBIPNG010000514.1:0-4441 GCF_044373815.1 Prosthecobacter sp.
GTTTCCACCCCGGAGTAACCACCGCCGACGATGACGAAGGAGAGCAGTTCTTTGCGCAGCTTGGGATTGGTGATGAGATTGGCCTCCTCCAAGCGGCTGATGATGGCGGCGCGCAGCTTCATCGCATCGCCGACGGTACGCATGAGGTAGGCGTGCTCGCCCATGCCGGGAATGCGGCTAAGGTCCACCCCGGCGCCGGGTGCCAGCATGATGTGCTCAAATCCCACTGTGACCTGTGGTGTAAACATGCCGCCGTTCAGCGTGATGATGCGGTTTTCCAGATCGATGTGCGTGACCTCTCCTTTCAGCACCTCCGCGCCACGGCAGATCATGCGGATGGGATTGACCACGTGTTGCGGTGAGAGTGACCCGCCCGCGACTTCCGGCAGCATCGGCTGAAACACCATGTGATTCTCGCTGGCAATGATGCCCACGGTCATGCCGGCCACATCCTCAGTGAGCCGCAGCAGTTCGCGTGCGCAGTAGACTCCTGCAAACCCTCCGCCGATGATGGCTACTTTGAAAATGCGGTCGGGTTGCTTGGGCATGGTCCGCAGTGCAGACGCAGGCAGCGAGCCAGCTTGACTGGAAAATGAAGTCTTCTAGCTCATCGACCGCCGCAGCACGCGTTTCATCACCACCAATGCGTCACCCGGCATGAGCATCGCGGAGGGGCTGGGGTTCAAATCCATGGCACCTTCTTTGCGCAGGATGGCCACCGGCAGCATGCGCCCGGCGGTGCCGGTCTCGACTTCCGAGATGCGCTTGTGGACCCAGGGGGAGTCCGCGCGGATCTCGATCTCTTCCATGTCGAGGCCGAGTTCGGTGAGGTGGTGGTCGAAGTCGATGCTGGCCTTCGTCTTGCCGCCGATCAGGTCGCGCGTGTTCGGGTGCAGGATCAGGTGGGCGATGCGGTCTGCGCCGATGTGCGCGGGCAGCACGACACGGTTGGCCCCGGCCTGCAGCAGCTTGCGCTCGGTGGAAGGCACCTCGCCGCGCGCGATGATTTGAATCGAAGGGTTCATGTTGCGAGCGCTGAGGGTGATGAAGACATTCGCGGCGTCATTGGGCAGCACGGTGGCCAGCACGCGGGCGCGGCTGATGCCGGCGTGTTTCAGGACGGCTTCGTCGGTGGCCTCTCCCTGAAGTGTGAGGAATCCTGCATCCCGCACCTCCGCCACGCGGTCAGTTGCCTGATCGACAATGACAAAGGGAATGCCGCCTGCCTGCAGCTGTGAGGCGATCATGCGGCCAATACGGCCGTAGCCGCAGATGATGGCGTGGTTGCTCAGTTTTTCGATTTCGTTTTCCATGCGTTTGCCTCCCAAAGCTCGTTGAATCTGTGCCTCCGTCAGCCACTGCACCAAAGTACCGGTGACAAAAATGATGCCGGTGCAGCCAAAGAGAATCAGCGTCACCGTCCACGCCCGCAGCCAGGGATCGGCGATGGGCACCACTTCGCCGTAGCCGACGCTGAAGGCGGTGATGACGACCATGTAGAAGGCATCACTCCACGACCACCCCGCCACCCGGTAGCCCACGGTGAAGACCGCCATGACCACGCCCACGAAGGCAAAGGCATAGAAAACATTGGTCTGCGGGCGGCTCTTGGGGATGGGCATGCGGTCGGGCGAAGGAGAAAGAGTAGCGGAAGGCGTGCCAGAAGCGGGGGTGGTCGCCCCAGATGGCTTCTTATGGGTGAAATGACGCGTGCACTTGGGACGTTTGCTTGCCACGTTCCGACCCCAATCTATGAAGCATCTGCTCACCGCCCTCTTTGCCTTTTCACTCCTCGGCTCCGCGTTTTCAGCGGACAAAAAATCCATCGTCATGATCGCTGGGAAGCCCTCCCATGGTCCGGGGCAGCATGAGCACAATGCAGGCATCCAGCTGCTGAAAAAGTGCCTGGAGCAGGGTGCGGCAGATCAGGCGGACATCAAATTTCACCTGAATGGCGAATGGCCCTCCCAGGAGGAGCTCTCCAAGGCGGACACGGTCGTCATTTACTCGGACGGCGGCGGCGGACATCCGGCCCTGCAGGGAGACCACCTGGCCCAGCTCGATAAAGAGATGAAGCGCGGCTGCGGCTTTCTGACGCTGCATTACGCGGTGGAGCCGACGATTGAAAAGGGCGGCAAGGAGTTCATCGACTGGATGGGCGGCTGTTTTGAGATCAACTGGAGCGTGAACCCCCACTGGGATGCGAACTTCAAGGAACTGCCCGCGCACCCGATCAGCTCCGGCGTGAAACCTTTCGGCACGAACGACGAATGGTATTTCTTCATGCGCTTCCGCCCAAACATGCAAGGCGTGACCCCAATCCTGAGCGATGTGGCTCCTGAATCGACGATGAGCCGCCCGGATGGCGCGCACAGCGGCAACTCGACCGTGCGTGAGTCGGTGAAGAAGCAGGAGAAGCAGCATGTCGCCTGGGCCTGTGAGCGTGCGGACGGTGGCCGTGGCTTTGGCTTCACCGGCGGTCATTACCACAAGGGCTGGGCGAACAACGAGCAGCGCAAGCTGGTGCTGAATGCGATCCTTTGGACGGCGAAGGCCAAGATCCCTGCGGATGGCGTGGCCTCGACCGTGACTGAAGAGGACATGACGGCCAATCTCGACCTCAAGCCCGGCCAGGGCCTGCCCGAGAAGCCAAAACTAGCGCCGAAGGCGAAGTAACCCACCTTTCAGACTTTCATGAACCGCCGTCGTTTCCTGCAACAGAGCGCGGCGGGCATGCTGGCCGCCAATCTGGCCTCCGGGCAGTCAGCGTCTCCGCTGATTGCCTCCATTGATCAAATCACGCTCAAGCATGGGCGTGATGGCAGTGGGCCGTCGTGGTTTCATCCACGGCCCTGCCTGGTGCCGTCAAAGGACGGGCCGGTGGTGTTCATGACGATGCAGGAAATTCGCGGCTCGGATTTCTTTCTGCCGGTGCATTGGATGGAATCGCGGGATCTGGGCCAGACATGGTCAGAACCGCAGCCAGTGCCACCGCTGGGCCGTGTGCCGACATCGGACGGGCGTGGCGATGAAGGCGTGTGCGATGTGGTGCCGCAGTATCATGCGAAAACCGGCAGCATTTTGGCGGTCGGTCACAACGTCTTTTACAAAGGTCCGAAGTTTGACCGCAACCAGCCGGCACGCTGCCCGGTGTATGCGGTTTACAAGGATGGCCGCTGGTCGGAACGTAAACGGCTGATCTGGGATGACCCGCGCGGCGCGAATATCTACACGAACAACTGCGGCCAGCGTGAGGTGCTGGAAGACGGCAGCATTGCTTTCGTGATGTCCTTTGGGGCGAAGCAAACCGGCCGCTCAGCCGCCGGGGTGCGCTGTTCGTTTGATGGCGAGACCTTGGCCATTGAAAAGGTGGGACGCGAGATCAAGCATGCGGCAGGTCGCGGGCTGCTGGAGCCATCGCTCGTGCGGTATCGTGGGAAGTTCTATGCGACTTTGCGGGCGGAGGACAAACGCGGGTATGTCGCCGCGAGTGATGATGGGCTCGATTTCGAAGAGAAGCAGCCATGGTGCTGGGACGATGGCACACCGCTGGAAATGAGCACGACGCAGCAGCACTGGCTGCCACACAGCGAGGCGCTGCATCTGGTCTATACGCGCAAAGACGCCAGCAATGCGAATGTGATGCGCTGGCGTTCGCCTCTCTTCATGGCGCAGGTGGACCTGAAAACGCTGCGTCTCATCCGCGACACGGAGCGCATCGTGCTGCCACTGGAAGGCGATGGTGTGAAAGCACCGGATGAAGTGCCGCTGATGGGCAATTTCCAGACCACCAACATCGCACCCAATGAATCGTGGGTGACTGACGGTGGCATGCTGCCAAAGCATGGCTTCAAAGGCGATCTGCACCTGGGCAAGATCCGCTGGAACAGGCCGAACACACTGGTGTGATGCGCTCAGGCGGAGTAGCCGCCGGAGATATAGGCGTTGAGTTGCTCGATCGTCATGCGCTGGGTGGCGATGATCCACTTCACGAGGTCGCCAATGGAAACAATGCCGAGCAGTTCTTCGCCATCCAGCACGGGGAGGTGGCGGATGCGATGCTCCGTGATGATCTCCATGCAGGTGGAGACGGTTTGATCTGGCCCCACGGTCACCGGTTCCCGCGTCATGATTTCGCTGACGGGCGTTTCCTTGGAGGATTTGCCATGGAGCGCCACTTTGCTCATGTAGTCGCGCTCTGAAATGATGCCGACCAGCCGGGTGCCTTCCACCACTGGCAGAGCACCGATGTTTTTCTCAGACATCATCTGAATGGCCTGATAGACAGTTGCCGTTGGCGAGATGGTCCAGGTGTCCCGGCCCTTGTGCTCCAACAGGGTTTTGGCTGCGGTAGGAATTTCCATGGCATTAAATTTGTTAACTGATTTTCTGAAATGGGCGTCTGCTAAGCAAGCTTCGTTTTCCCCGTCCTGTCTGGCCG
>NZ_JBIPNG010000515.1:0-4436 GCF_044373815.1 Prosthecobacter sp.
AAGGATTGTCTCACCCGGAGTTTGTTCGATTGACGACCTCATCGAAGAACAAAATCCGACAAGTCCTCCTGCGGATGCTAACCGAGGCAGGCTTGCTTGTAAAAGGGACCTCGCTTGGGACCATTCAGCGACCAGCCCTCTCGCCGGCAGTTTTGCACGTCATCAACACAGACAGCCCGAGTTGGCTGGCCGGATTCCTGGTTCCAGACATTGAAATTCCAAGCCGCTGAATTCCATGGACATAAACGATCTGGCCGAGCGCCTTTTCAAAATCCTCGGTCATCCGAACTTCCTCGCCATGAAAGGGCTCGCCAACGAGGTGCCTATATTCATTCAGACGTATGAGCCATCTCAGGAGGATGCCATCAGGCGGATGGTCGATGGCCTCGTGGGCCGAATGCGGAATACCGGCATCAACTTAAAATCTCTCGACCTGTTCAGCCTGGTTTTAGAGGAATTGGAAGAGCACGACATCCTGGATGACCTTTTGAAGGGTGAGGCAGACTCTGAAAAGGTGGAAATTTTGGAGACGCTTCAGAACTATTCTGACCCCAAGACTCACCTGATCCCGCGATTGATTCGAGAAATCGGGGACGATGGCGTGCAGTTGACTCTCATCACTGGACCGGGTCGGATCTTCCCGTTCCTGCGAACCCACACCATCTTGGAATCTCTTCAGCCTGCCATGCTCAGACATCCGGTGGTGATCTTTTTTCCCGGCGAATACGCCCAGGATCCTGCCGGTGGTTCTCACCTGCGTCTTTTTGGTTCGATCCCGAGCCCTCGGATCAACAACCCTTACTACCGCGCCACAAATCTCGATCACTATCGTCTCTGACTTTCATGAAAATCCACGAGCTTTTCCTCAAACCCGTTGAGCGCCCCATTGATGGCGTTATCAAGGCCGACGACGATCGCAATCTCCAGACCGAGTTGGAAGAGTATGTGGTTACACGCGATGTTGCCCGGGGCCTTGGTGTTTTCACCGACCGCTACCTCACGGAACTAACGGCCAATGGCGTCTGGATCTCCGGCTTCTTTGGCTCAGGTAAATCACATCTGTTGAAAATCCTGTCCCTCATTCTTGATGGCCAGCCCCTTTCCAATGGAGTGCGCCCAGCCGATATTGTGCTGCCCAAAATCGAAGACGAGATCGTGAAGGCCAATTTGCGCAAGGCCACGGCCATCCCATCGCGCAGTATCTTGTTCAACATTGACCAAAAATTTGATGGCATTGGCGGTGATCACTCTGCACCCATTCTCGAGGTCTTCGTCAAGGTCTTGAACGAGCTGCAAGGCTACTATGGCAAACAGGGCTACATCGCCCGCTTTGAGCATGATCTCGACATTCGGGGTGACTTCGTCCCTTTCAAAGAGACCTACCTCAAGATCAATGGTGCCACCTGGGAGAAGGATCGCGAGGCCATCGCCACGGCGCGGAAAGCCGCCTTTGCCAAGGCTTACGCAACGCATTTTGGTGTGGCCGAGACCGAAGCCTCATCCCTCATGCGGCAGGTTCGTGAAGACTACCGCGTCTCGATTGAGAGCTTCGCGCAGATGGTGAAGGACTACATCGCCCGCCAGCCTGCCGGATTCCGACTGAACTTCTTTGTCGATGAAGTGGGACAGTTCATTGGCCAGGACTCGAAGCTCATGCTCAATCTTCAGACCGTGGCGGAAACGCTGGGCACGATTTGTAATGGTCGCGCCTGGGTCTTCGTCACCTCTCAAGCCGATCTCGAAGGCGTTCTCGGTTCGTTCAAAGGCATGGCGGCCCAGGACATCACGAAGATCATGGGGCGGTTCAAGACACAGCTGACGCTTGCCAGTGCGGATGTTCGCGAGGTCATCCAAAAGCGGCTCTTAGCCAAGCAGGAGGCAGAACCCGAAGTGCTCACCGACATCTATGACGAGGAGAAGGACAACCTGCAGACTCTTTTCCGTTTTGGCGACAACTCGATCAACCTGCAAGGCTGGCGTGGCAGTGATGAGTTCTGCGGCTTCTACCCCTTTCACACCTATCAGTTCGACCTGTTCCAGCTTGCTATCCAGCAACTCTCCAAGCATGGCGTGTTCACTGGTAAATATCTCTCGGTCGGCGAACGCTCCATGCTCGCGGTTTTCCAGGAGGTTGCCAAGACAGTGCGCAACCAGGAGGTGGGTCATCTTGCCACCTTCGACCTCATGTATGATGGCATCTCCGCCTCGATCCGTGGTGACATGCAGACCACGATCAAAATGGCAGAACGGCAGTTGGGAGAAGGCATCCCCATCCGTATTCTCAAATCGCTCTTCCTGCTCAAATGGGTGCGTGAATTCAAAGCCTCTCCGCGCAATGTCGCCATTCTATTGATTGACCGGTCTGATCCCGACATTCGTGCTCATGAGAAGGCGGTTCTCAAGGCATTGGCTGAGCTGGAAAGTCAGTCTTATCTGCAACGCAATGGCGATCTGTTCGAGTTCCTCACGGATACGGAAAAGGACATCGAGGTCGAAATCAAAAACACCGAGATCGACGAATCTCAGGTGGCTGATCTGCTTGCCACGGTGCTCTTCTCGGATGTCCTGCGTGATCCAAAGATCCGTTACGAGGGGAATGGGCAGGACTACTCCTATGCGAGGAAGCTGGATGATGCCCTGATCGGCAGAGAGGCGGACATTGCTCTCAACATCATCACTCCCGAACACCCCAATCACACCGACGCCACCACCCTGGCTGCTCAGAATACGGGGAAAGCGGAACTCCTGACTGTTCTCCCCGCTGACACACGTCTGACTGATCAAGCCCGGCTTTATCTCAAGACCAAAAAATACGTCCAGCAGAACACCGGTGGCGGAGACGATACTCGCAAAGCCATTCTCGACCAGCGCAGTCAGCAGAACGGCCTCCGCGCCACCACCATGCGGGACATGGCCAGTGAGTTCCTGAGCAAGGCCCCACTCTACCTCAATGGCTCCCGGCTCGACAGCGTTGGAGCAGGCGACGCCCGCAACCGCTTCTCCAAAGCCTGTCAGGAACTCATCTCCTTCTCCTTCCCCAGCCTGCGCATGTTGAAGGGGGCTTATGACGAGACCACTCTGTCACAGGCTTTGCTCTCACAGGACGATCTGCTCACCAGCGGCACCCAGACGCCGTCAGAGGCAGAGCAGGAAATCCTCACCTATGTGATGCGCAATCAGAACGATGGAACACGCACCTCCATTGAGGAGATCGTTCGGAACTTCGGCAAGCGCCCCTACGGCTGGTATCCCATGGCTGTGCTCACCCTTGTTAGCCGCCTCTTCCGAATGGGCAAGGTAGAGCTGCGTGCCGCCGAGTTGCTCGATGCCCGCAGTGCCTTTGATCACCTCAAAAACACTCGCCAGCACGGCAGCGTGAAGGTGCGGCTGCAGGAGCAGTTTGACGCCACCAAGGTCAACGCACTCAAGACCTTCCATCACGATTTCTTTGACCGCTCCAATAGCGGCACGGATGCCCGTTCCGCCGGCCAGTTCACTGCCGAAGCCCTCGTCGCCGAAATTCGCGATCTCACCGTGCTGCTCGATCAAGCCGCACGCTATCCCTTCCTTGAACCTCTGCGCCCCATCGTCGCACGTCTCACCACGCTGGCTGAAAAGGACTACACCTACCTGCTCAACCATCTGGCCGACTTCCAGGACGACCTCCTCTCCGCAAAGGACGATTTCCTTTCTCCGATCAAAGCGTTCATGCATGGCCCGCAGCGCAATGCTTTTGATGAGGCCATCACCTTCCTGCGTGAAGAGGAGGCCAACTTCGCCGAAGTGCCCGCCGCTGAAGTGCAGCCCCTGCGCGACCTCGCGGCATCCCTTCATCCTTATCGGGGGAATGGAGTCCCTACGGCCAAGACAGCAGTCGCCAAGTTGCGCGGTATTCTAGCGGACCTGCTCAAGGCCGAGCGTGAGCAAGCCCTGGCCACTTTGGACACGCAGCAGGCTCGTCTCCAGGCCGTCGAAGATTTCACCGCTCTTGATGAGTCCGGTCGCACCCAAGTTCTGGCACTTACCCATGCAGCACGTGAAGCGATTCAATCCGCCCGCTTCGTCACCGGCATCCGTGATCGGCTCCAACGCTACCTCACGCAGGATTATCCGGCCCAGCTTGCACTGGCTTCGCGGCTCGCGGCTCCAATACCGACACCTCCAGCAAAGCCGGGTGACAAAACACCTCCGTCCCCACCGCCAGTCCGCTACACCTCCGCCACCAGCCTGCGCCCTCAGTGCAACCTCCCCTACATCGCCAGCGAGTCTGACCTTGATCAGTGGCTCGCAGCTCTCCGCACGGCGGCCCAGGCAGAGTTGGAAAAAGGCAACCGCATCAGCCTCTAAATCACCTCATGTCACGAGTCTTCACTTCCGCTTCAGATGATACGTTGTGTCATCTCGTTTCCATGGCGCGGGAGCGGCTTGTGATCGTT
>NZ_JBIPNG010000120.1:0-14879 GCF_044373815.1 Prosthecobacter sp.
CGCTCCAGGTTCGCGCAACTGCATGATCACGTAGTAATCCTCCCCTGCAGGCGCGGTCTCCGTCACGAGTGTTTCGCCTTTGGCTTCCACGCTGAGTTTCTTTGCCGCACTGCGATCCCCCGCAGTCACCACGAGCTTCCGCTCACCAATCGCGATGGGCTTGCGATCCTTGTCCAGAAAGGTGATTTCAAAGCGACGATCCGCGCTGACGTTGAATTCCGCATTCGGCGTGCTTATGGAATCAATCGCCAGGATGCGACCACCACTTGGGCTGAAGATGAAGCGCCCGTGCGCATGCAGACTGCCGCAAAGCGCGAGCAGCATGGTGAGGTGAATCAAAGTCTTTTTCATGCAGATGATCATATCAATAGGGCGCGGCATGTCCATGCCGTGACTGTGATTCGCGTCATGCTACTTCTTCACTTCATCGCCATGCGCGCAGGTGCAGGCATATTCCTTGTTCTTGCACGTGGGGCATTGCTCCAGGTTGAGATTGAACTTCTCATTCACCGCCTTGGCACCTTCCTTCGCGCGGATCTGCACCACGGTGGGGAGGTCATTGCCTTCAGGGATGGCCTTGTCGGAGATCAGCTTGTCGCCATCTTTCGCAAAGCTCAGCTTCGTCGGTGCCGAGCGTTCACCCAGCGTGACGCTGATGACTTGTTCTCCAGGAGCCACAACTTTGTTGTCGTCGTTGATGAAGCGGATTTCGATCTTCTTGTCCTTGTTCACGAAGAACTCGACGTGGGGTTCCACTTCCGTGATGAGCCTTCCGCCAGTAGGACCAGCCTTGGTTGCATGTTCGTGTTTGTCTTTGTCGGCAGCGCTGGCGGTGAAGGCCAGCGCGAGGGTCAGCAGGGTGGTGGTGAGCAGTTTTTTCATGGTGTCAGTCTTCTTGTTTGGTTTGGTTTTATCTTGGCAGCTCAGGCTTGGATGCCAGGCCGCATTGGAAATTCAGTGAGATGCAGAGGCTTCGTTCTCGATGGCTCTCGCGGCGGCTTTGCGGCCAAGCAGCCAGAACATCGCAGGCGTGATCGCCATATCGAGAAAAGTGGAGGAGATGAGACCGCCCACGATCACGACAGCCACAGGATGCAGAATCTCTTTGCCCGGCTGATCCGCCGCCAGCACCAGCGGTATGAGGCCGATGCCCGCAGACAGTGCCGTCATCAGCACCGGCACTAGTCGTTCCAGCGTGCCGCGTATGATCATCTTGCGCGTGAATTCCTCGCCCTCATGCTGCATGAGGTGCAGGTAATGGCTGATCATCATGATGCCATTGCGCGCCGCCACCCCGCCCACGGCGATGAAGCCCACCAGCGTGGCGATGCTGATGTTGTTCAGCTTGAAATACGTGAAGGCCAGCCCGCCCATGAGCGCCAGCGGGATGTTGACCAATACCTGCAACGCCAGCGAGGCACTGCGAAAGTACCCGTAGAGCATCAGGAAGATCGCCACGAACACGATGGCTGAAAACAGCGCGATGCGCTGCGTGGCCTCCTGCTGCGCCTGGAACTCGCCCTCAAAGGTGATGAAGTAGCCTTCAGGCAGTTTTATCTTCGCCGTGACTTCATCACGCAACCTCACGACGAGGTTCGACACATCCCGCACCGTGGGTTTGATGGCCAGCGCGAAACGCCGCTGGCTGTTCTCACGAAAGATGACGTTCGGCCCCTTCGCCTCACGCACATCGGCCACCAGTGACAAAGGAATACGCTGCAAGTGCCGCCCATCGCCCTCGTCTTGCATCTCGATGGGCAGCTCGGCAATCTTGTCCGGTGAATCACGCCACTCAACCGGCAGCCGCATCACCAGATTCACACGCCGCTGGCCTTCGCGCAGCTCAGCCACCGCCTTGCCACCAATGAGGCTGGAGAGCTGGTCATTCAGTTTGCCCGGCGCGATGCCATACGCCTTCGCGCGATCACGGTCCGCCTCAATGCGGAGCTGCGGGATGGAGGAGGTCTGGTCGAGCTTGCAGTCTTGAAACCCCGGGATGGATTTGGCGATGCTTTGAATCTCGATGCCAATCTGCCGCAGCTTGTCGAGATCAGGCCCGAAGATCTTCACCGCCACAGGGGCGGAGACGCCGCTCATCATGTGGCCGATGCGGTCAGCCAGCGGCCCACCCACGATGGCAAAGACGCCCGGCACCGTTTTGATCTTCTTCGAGATGTCATCCAGGATCTCTTTGCGAGTGCGCCCCTTCCCTGCGTGCTCGCCTTCGATCTCGCGAAAATCCACATCGAACTCCGCCGTGGACACGGGCACCACGTGGTCGCCACGCTCCGCACGCCCCAGGCGGCGGCCCACCTTGCGCACTTCCGGCACGGTGAGGATCTGCTGCTCGATCACGTCGGAGATTTTGTTCATCTCCTCCAGCGAAGTGCCCGGCGCAGTCGTCGCAGCGACCAGCGCCGTCTCCTCCTGGAATTTCGGCAGGAAGTCCTTGTTCATCTGCGGATACAGCGAGAACGAGCCAATCAGCAGCACCACCGCCAGCGTGAGGACAATGAGCGGTTGATTGAGGGCAAAGCGCAGCAGCGTGTGCTCCAGCAGCCGCTTCATGCTGCGGGTGATGAAGCCGTCCTTGTGCGCATGCCCTGCGGCCGGGTTCAGCAGCAGCGAGCACAGCACCGGAATGGCCGTGAGTGAAACGATGAACGAGGCGATCATCGAAATGATCGTGGCGATGGCAATCGGCGCGAACAGCTTCCCCTCCACGCCCGTCAGTCCGAGCAGCGGCAGGAAGACAAGGATGATGAGAATGGTGGCGTAAAAGATGGAGTTCCGCACCTCGCCCGAGGCTTTGGCGATCACCTGCAGTTTCGGATGCGGCTTCGTCAGCGCCGCATTTTCCCGCAGCCGGCGGAACACGTTCTCCACATCCACAATCGCATCATCCACCACCATGCCGATGGCGACGGCAAGTCCGCCGAGCGTCATGGAGTTCACGCTGATGCCGAACCATTTGAAGATCAGCAGCGTGATCCCAAAGGACAGCGGCATGGCCATCAGCGTGATGAAGGTGGTGCGGAAGTTCAGCAGAAACAAAAACAGCACCAGCGTCACCATGATGGCCCCGTCACGGATGGCCTCGGTCAGATTGCCGATGGCATGATCAATGAAATCCTTCTGCTGAAACAGCAGCGTGGTCTCCACGCCTTTCGGAAATGTGGCCTGCAGTTCATCCAGCGCCTGCTTGATCTGCTCCGTCAGCTTGCGCGTGTCAAAGCCTGGCGCCTTTGTGATGGACATGATGACGCCATACGTCGGCGACTTCTCCGGAGCCTGGCTCACCGTGGCATCACCACGCATCGGCTCGATGCCCCAGACCACATTCGCCACATCACCGATGGAGATCGGCCGGTCGTTGATCTTCTTGATGATCGTCCGCGCGATGTCGTTGAGCTCCACCGTCATCGCTAGATTGCGCACCATGATTTCCGTCGGTCCTGTATTGAGAAAGCCGCCCGTCGTCGTGTTGGCTGCCTCGGCAGCAGCACGCTCCAGCTCATCGTAGCTGATGCCGTTGGCTTGCATCTTGTAGGGGTCGGGCTGAATCTCGATCTGCTTGATGCCGCCGCCCATGTTCAAGATTTCAGCAATGCCGGAGATGCTCTGCAGGCGGCGCTTGATCGTCCAGTCTGCCAGAGATCGCACCTCACGCGGCGGAATGTGGCCTGGCTCGCCCTCCTTGGTCGTTGATCGCACGCCGACCAGCAGGATCTCACCCATCAGCGAAGCCACTGGCGTCATGAACGGCTGTACGCCCGGCGGCAGCTGGCCGCGCACACTTTGCAGCCGCTCCTGCACCAGCATGCGCGCCTTGTAGATGTCCGTGTCCCAGCCGAACTCCGCATACACGAGCGAGAGCGACACATCCGAATTCGACCTCAGCCGTGTGAGCCCCGCCACACCCATCAGCGCGCTCTCCATTGGCTGCGTCACACGCATCTCCACCTCTTCCGGTGCGAGCCCTGGCGACTCTGTGAGGATGATCACCGTCGGCTTCGTCAAATCCGGCAGCACCTCCACCGGCAGCTCCGTGGCCGTGCGCACACCCATCACCATAAGGACGAGAGACATTCCAATGATGACTGCTCGATTCGCGAGCGACCAATGAATCAGCTTGTTCAGCATGGCTACTGCGCCTCCTTCTCAGTGGGTTTCGCAGCAGGGGCATCCTCATCGGCAAGTTCGCGCTTTTTGGAAAAGAGCGAGATCAGCAGCAGCACAAAAAGTACGATGGAAGCATACATCCACATCGGGCTGGAGCCTTCCTCTTCATGCTCATGGTCATGCGCCGCACCGCCTTTTTTCCCCTCCATCGCGGCCTTCTTTTCTGGCGTCAGCTCGGAGCCGTCCTCCGCATGCTCATGGCCATGCGCCGCATCCAGCGCCTCCTTGAGCGAGACGCTGCTGGCTCCGGCAAAGGACAGGGAATAAGCACCGCGCGTCACCACCTCGTCCGCAGGCAGCAGGCCGTTGGTGATCTCCACAAAGCGGTCGTTGATCTCGCCCACCTGCACCTGCGTTTTGATAAAAGCATTCGGCAGGTCAAAGTCCTTCACATAGACAAAGCGGTTGCTCGATTCCCCCTGCAGGGCCGCGCGTGGCACGCTCACCACATCGCTGCGCTTGCTCATCACAATGGAGAACTCCGCACGCATCCCCGCCCGCAGCAGCCCGCCCGGATTCGTCAGGCGGAAGATCGCGTCGATCGTCCCGCTCTCCTTGTCAGCACTCGTGCCAAAGCGCAGCAGCTCCCCTTTGAATTTCTCATTGGGCAGTGCGGCCACTTTGATGTGCGCCTCCGTGCCTGGCTTCATGCGTCCGGCCTGATGTTCCGGCACGCGCGCCACCGCATACACCTCACTCAGGTCCGTGATTTCCAGCAGCGCCTTTTCCGGGTCCAGCGGATCGCCCAGCCGCGCATCCACCCGCGTCACCAGACCTGCCAGCGGAGCCTTCAGCGGAATGACCGGCGGCGGATCACCGGGCATGCGGCTCTCAATTTTCGCCACCTCATCATCCTTCTTCACCGTGTCGCCCGGTGCCACCTTCAGCTCCACAATGCGCCCCGAAATACGCGTGCTCACCGCCGCCACTTTGCTCGGGATGGCCTCGATGCGGCCCAGTGAAAAGATGGTGGCCTCGAAGTCCGTCTCCTCCACCTCCACGGTTTCGATGCGAAGATTTTTCACGCCAGTTTCATCCAGCACCACCGTGTTAGCCACGCGTTTGGAGTCGCCCTCGGCATGCGCCATGCCTGACACGGCGAGGCAGAGGATCAGTCGGTAAAGAGAACGAATCATAAAGGTAAATCAGAGCAGGGGCAGGTCGTTCAGCGTTTTGCTGGAGTGGATGAGGTGGCTGCACCCGCAGGCGCATGCTTGCCCGTGGCCGCTTCGTAGCGGATGCGCGCCAGATGGAAATCACGCACGGCATCCAGCGCCGCGGCCTCCAGTTGCAGGCGTTGCTCACGCGCACGCAGGATGGTCAGCAGATTGGTCTGGCCCTGCTCGTAGGCCTTTTCGAGCTTGTCTGTCTGCTCAATCACCAGCGGCAGCAGCTTGTCCCGCGTTTCATGGGCCAGGTCGGCATTGGCCTGCATTTCGAGGCGGGCCGTTTCGGCTTCGCTGATGATTTGCTTGCCCAGCGCTTCTCGTTCCAGCACGGCACGCTCCGCACTCGCGGCCTTCTCGGCGATCTCTCCCTGATTGCGGCTCCAGAACGGCAGCGGGATGGAAATGCTGAAGCCATAATAGCCTGTGTACTGGCGGTAAGTCGGAGTCACATCCTGCATTTCCCGAGAGGCAAACACCCCCGCTTTCACATCCGGCAAACGCCGCGCTTTGGCGAGTTGCTGGTCCGTCGTGGCTGCTGCGATCTTGGTCTGGGCCAGCTGATAGTCCGCCCGCTGCATCCAGCCCGCACCCATGCCTGGAACGGCCAGTTCCGGCAGCTCGCCCGAGAGATTCAATGCCTCCTCAGGCGGCAGACCCAGCATGGGTTTGAGCTGACCCATCAGGCTGATGCTGGTTGTCTCCAGTTTCCGCGTCTCCAGCAGCAGTCGCTGCGCATCCACTTGGGCCTGGGCGGCATCCAGAGCGGAAATCTCCCCCACTTTTGCACGCCCGCGCACAAACTCAGAAAGCTTCGTGGCCAGTGCCGTTTGCTGCCTTCGTAAAATACGCTGCTGGGTGAGCGACATCAATTGCACCGCAAGGCTCTGTGCCTCCGCGATCAAGCGCCGTTCCGCATCCCGCACCTCCAGCTCCGCCGCTCCCACTATTTGCGAACTGAGTTTCTTTTCCAGGCTCAGCCTGCGGGTGATGGGAAACGCCTGATCGATGGAAAACACCCCCGTTTGTGGACTGACCTTGCTTTGATTTTGAAGAGCGTAGCCAAACGTCGGATTCGAAAGCCTGCCAGAGCCGAGCTGACGGCCCCGCGCCTCCTCCACCGCGAGCCGCGCGGCTTTGAGAGTTGGGTGCGAAATGCGCACCTGCATGCCGATATCAGCAAGCGAAAGCGTCAGGGCAGGGGCCGTGACGGCGGCTGCCATCATTAAGAAAGTGCACAAAAGAGAAGAGCGAAACATGGAAAGCATGATGGTTGGAGATTTGCAGGCGTGGACAGGCCATGCCTTGGGCCAGGGGAAAAAGCAGAAGCGCCTCAGCCGTCAGTCGTGGACGGCGGCGCACACCTCTCTCAAACCAAAATCACCATGCAGCGTGCCACCTGCAAAGCCGCAGGCGGCGGACTCTCACCCCCGGTCTCCAGGGGCGTCTTCATCATTTCATTCACCGTGAGTCCTTCAATCAGCACCCACTCATGCACGGGGATCTCCGCCACCAAGACGGCTACAAAGGCCGGGATGGAAACCACCGTCAGACCTGCGGTGCCCGTCAGCAAATCCACGGTCAGCGGCGCATGCTGCTCCGTATCCTCATGGTCACCGTCCTCCTCGTGCGAGTCCTCAGAGCAGGAAACAAACCCGGTCTTTCCGGTCTCCACTTCGTGATGGCAGTGCTCCGCAGCTGTCTCCACCCTCGTTCCATGATGATCACAGACAAATCCGCGCTGCATCCCAAACACCTGCGCGCAGCCCACGACCAGAACGGCCAGTGAGGCAAGAATGCGCTTGGGAAGGAATACCATGGCGAAGGTAAGATGCGAGCAAGGCCGGCTTTGTTCAATGTGATTTTTTGCCAGCGCCTCAGCGGAGCTCCCATTCGCAAGTGCCGGAGACAGGACTCGAACCTGCACTAGTTTCCCAACCAGATCCTAAGTCTCGTTGTTGCGGGTTTCGTTAAGTTTGCTAATGTTCGCTTGTGAACGATATAAATGATTATGAATCAAAGGATTAAGAGCCATCGACCGCATACTTGAGCGATCACGCGCGAGCAAAGATGGACAAGAAAAGTGGCCAAGAAGTGGCCAAGGTTGTTTCAGGTCACAAGAAAACGAAGACGAAGGCATTGCCCAAAACAGACTCGCGGTATTGGCTCGCCCGCTTGTTTCGAAATAGCTATCAAAACGGGGATGAAACATCGCTCACGCGAGATTGGTGCGCGCGCATCGCCCGCGCAGGGAGGCGCGAAACCTTCAACCTCGGCTCGCCGAATCGTGATGCGGCGGCACGGACAGCGCAGAAAATTTATTCATCTCTGCTCACCGACGGATGGGAAAAGACGCTGGCGGAATTCAAACCGAAGGCCGCGAAATCGACGCATATCGCTACCGTCGGAGAATTCCTCGCGGAGGTGAAAGCCACAGCAGGTTTTCGTGCATCCACGTTCACAGTTTATTCTCAGAGCTTGCGACAAATAACAGCTGAAATCTGCGACATCGGCGACCAGCCCGCTCTGGATGAAGATGGACAACCCAAGCGCGACCGCAAAAAACGGATCGTTTATCTTTCGCGTCGGGACCATCAAAGTGGTGGGCGGGTGGCATGGGTGGCGAAAGTGGAGGCGCAAACGCTGGATATTTTAACGGCTGCTGCCCTGCAGCGGTGGAAACTCGCATACATCGAGAAAGCAGGCACGGCACCCGATGCGGTTCGAAGAGCCACCAACACGGCTGGATCCCTCCTCCGAAGCGCCAGAGCATTGTTTTCAGAGCGTGCGCTCAAATACGTGCTCGACACGCTCACCCTGCCCAATCCACTTCCATTTGCCGGGCTTAAAATACCCAAAATGACCGGTACTCGTTACGTTTCCCGGATCAACACCCACTCGCTGATAAAGACGGCCCATGTCGAACTGAGCGGCGAGCCATTTAAGATCTTTTGCCTCGGTTTACTCTGCGGCCTGCGAAAACGTGAGATCGACACGTTGTTGTGGCGGCAGGTCGATTTTCACAGCGGTCAGATTTGCATCGAGGCAACGGAGCTTTTTCAACCCAAGAGCGAGGAGTCATTCGGAGCCGTGGATTTGGATGCTGAGCTTCTGGGGCTCATGAAAGGCTGGAAAGCCAAGGGCAAGGGAGAATTCGTTATAGCGCCGGACCTAAAACCGCAGCAGCACATGTCTCGCTCCAATTATCGTTGCACCCGCCACTTCAAAGCGCTGTACGCGTGGTTGAAGGGCCATGGTATCAGCGACACCAAAAAGCTCCATACGTTGCGCAAAGAACTGGGTGCAGTCCTCGCGTCAGAGCAGGGCATTTTTGCCGCTCAGAGCGTGCTCAGGCACGCGCAGATCAGCACGACTGCCGCTTACTATGCCGACAAGAAAAAGCGCATAACAGCCGGCTTGGGGGCACTGCTTGCCAATTCGGATTAATTGAACTGAGCATTCCAACCCCACCTCAAAATCGTGAACACCAGGAACGGACCGCCAAAGGATGTGCCGGGATTATTTCGCTTTGTGCAGGAGTTTGGCGGGAGGAAATACAAAGCTTTTATGCAGCCTGAGTTGTCTAAAAAATACGATGAGCTGAAATTCAATGCGGAAGCTCGGGAGCTGAATCTTTCCAATGCATTGGACATTTCCCTTCGAATCTCTCCGGAATCACTTGAACGACTGGTTCAATACAATCGCCATATTCTTTTGGCGATGTCCGATGAAGACTGCATGGAGGAATTCGGTGAATCGTTGAGCTCCGAATCGAAAGAGGGCTTGCTCTTCATGATGCATCAGTGCTGCAAAGTGGTTTTGAATATTCAACAAGCTCTTGGCAAAGAACTCTCAGTTCTAATGCAAAAGTCCTTCATCTCTTCGAACATGGACGGAGAAAATGAATCATCGCGTCTCAATGAATCCGAAGCATTGAAGATTTTGACGAAGAGATTTGCCACATCACTGGAAATTCTTTCAAATAGCAGAAAAACTCCACAAAAACCCCTTCATGTCAGTCTTGAATATGATGACGGTAAAAAAGAAAAATCGCTGCTTACCCTAAGAGCAATCGATGTTGCTTTGGAATTAGCTAACCAACTGCAGAGGTGCCCATTCAAAAAAGAATTGAGCGATGAATTGGAAACAAGGCATCATCAAGAATTGATTGTAGAACGCGACAAGAAGAATCTCTCACCTGTGAACTGGAGCGAGCAATTCGAGCAAGCGGGGCTGAAAAATTTGCCAATCGAGTAACAAAATACGTCAATAAAAGTCTTTATCGCCAAAAATTAAAATTTTGGCGATACGCTCATAGCGAGACTTCTGGCGACAAATCGTGAAAGGGTCAGGCACGATGAAACCAGAACCCCCCTCGTGTACACCCGAACTTTTAACGCCCGCACAACTCGCGGCCAGATGGTCTGTTACGACCGTCACTCTAAGAAGGTGGCGGCGGCTCGGACGAATTCAGGCAATCCATCTAGGACGAGGCGTTCGCTTCTCTCTCTCCGACGTCGAACGTTTTGAGACTCAAGCTCGCGCATAGGCCATCAAACATTTTTACCCGGTTCTCGTCATGTCCACATTCCGATTCAACCCTCCGCTCGTCATCAACAATCCCGACGCTCCCAGAGAGCCGAAGCGCAAAGCCAAGCCGAAAAACCCGGTGGGCAAGCGCGAGTTGGTGAACCCCACGCTACAGGAGTTCCCATCCCCCAACAGCCCGCTGTTCAATCAAGGGCTTGTTCACATACGTAAAACGCTGGGAAAGAACGCTTACCATGTGATGCACGAGCTCGGCACGCACAAGCCATGGTTCCAACTGACCCCTGCGCGCGTGTCCGAGCTTGCCGAACTGAGCCGCACCGCCTGCAACAAGGCAATCCAACTGCTGATCAACGCTGGCTACATCGAGCGCGTGGAGTGCCGCAAGGGCGGGCGCTGGTTCGGGCACGTGCTGCACAGCTGCCTGGCTGGGAACATCCAGAAGCTCCCTGGCTATGTCACCCACTTCTCCGTCGACGCCAACACCAAGGAAGCAGCCACCCGCCAAGCGCGAAAGAAGGCGGGCAACTTCTCCCCAAACCCCGACCAACCACCAACGGACAGGAATCTCAGATCCGAACTATAAAAAAACCGCACCCCCAGTTTTTTGGTAAGTGCGGCTCTCTTGGCGGAGACTCGTAAAGTACCTGATTAGCCAGTGGGGTGCAACAACAAAGCACCATGAAAACTAACCTGTACGGGGCGAAATGCGCCCTGCGCCTGCCTCAGCTGATGACACGGCTAGGAGTTCCACGCGAATCAATCCCGATGCGCGATGGTCAATCGGTTCGCTGTCCTTGGCATCGCGAACATAGGAACGGTGATCTCAATCCGTCCTTCAACGTCTATAGAAATGGCACCCGCGCAAAATGTTTCACCTGTGACTTCAACATAGATGGTCCGGAATTCGTCCAGCGCTGGCTTTCGCTAAACAAGCGTGATGCCTTCAAAAAGTTTACAGACATTGCTGGAGCGGTTCCTACCAGTGGATCCGCGACGATCTCTCTACCTGCGCTCCAAAAGCCCCAGGAACTATCCATGCCGAGGCTCTGGCCGTTCACTGAGGAAAATATGAAGCAATTGAGTGCGGTGCGCAGAATTTCCGAAGCTGCGATCGCATGGGCATGCAGCCAGCAGGTTCTGTTCTTCGCATCTGTGTGCGGGCAACCTTCATGGATATTGACCGACTCGGAACGTAAAATCGCGGAAGCTCGAAGACTGAACGGCGAATACTATCCGTCGTTACCACCACTGTCCCAGCGAAAAGCCCATACTGTGTACGGCTCCAGCAAGGCATGGCCACTCGGCACATCGCTGTTGCGCCGCTATCCACAAATTCGAAAGGTCATGCTCGTGGAAGGTGGTCCGGACTACCTCGCGGCGTTTCATTTCCTGCACCATTTTGGAGTGCGCGACGTCGTGCCCGTTGCCATGCTTGGCAGGGGAGCTGGGAAATCGGGCGGAATTGATCCAGGGGCGCTGTGCCTTCTGGCTGGAAAACGTGTGCGAATCTATCCGCATGCGGATGCAGATGGAGGCGGAATACGTAGCGCAATGGCATGGCATGCTCAGTTGCGGGTGCACGGATGTGACGTGGACTATTTCACCTTCCACGGACTGCTGCGCGCAGATGGCGCCCCGGCCAAGGACCTCAACGACATGACGTCATTGCATCAAAATACTCATTTCAACTTTTCGAATCTTTTGCCATGAACCCGCTCAATCATCATCAAGATAAAAACACATCTCTTCCACCGCCACCTCCAGACCCCAGCAGCGGAGTTACTTCGTCGCAGTGGAATGGTGGCTTTCCGCCGCCGTCCAATCCAACGCCGCTGTTTCCAGGTTCTCCATTGGCGCCACCTGTTTATTCACTTGCGCCGATCATATCGCAACCAGGTGTTGGGAATGCGATGACAACCCCTCAACTGGTTTTTCCACCGGCATTCCAACCTGAGGCATCTGATGATCACCCTGATGGTTTCGCAGGAAACGCAGGTTTTGACACCGAGGAAGAATGCGAGAGTGAATTCCCATTGGACTGCCTGCCAATCGCCATGCGTCGAATCGCTGAAGAGGTTAGCCGATCAACACTTGCAACCGTTTCATTGAGCGCTGCGTGCGTTCTGGGAACTGTTTCTGCAGCCCTTGGGGCCGGGGTGGAGATTGCCACCGGTGGTGGTGAATCGCTACGTGGCAATTTGTTCATCATGGCAGCAGCGGAGAGCGGAACCGGGAAAAGTCGCGCATTCAGCGCCGTCGTTGAACCTCTCAAAGAATTCGAACGTGATCTGTTGTTGTTATGGAACGACAATCAAAAACCGTCACTTACGGCAGAACTTTTGGTCCTGGAGCAAGAGCTCCAAATGCGGCAAAAAAGTGCAAAGGGTGGTAAGGCTCAGCTCGACCGCGATGCTCTCATTAAAGAGATCGCACGTCTAAATAAAGCTGTTGCAGCCGTCAAAAATAAGCTGGTCGAACCTCGCATGATTGTTTCCGATGCCACAAAAGAAGCGCTGGCCATTAAACTGGCACACGGCAAAAATGAAGCGCTTGCGAGCATGAACGGTGAAGCCAGAGGATGTATTGACGTGCTCTGTGGTAGATACAACAGCATGACCGATGAGGGCCTTTATCTTGCAGGTTATACCGGGGACCAACTGACTAGTGACCGGGTCAATCGTGAGCCAGTCCTCCTGCACCGCCCATGCCTTTCGCTGCTCTGGCTTTTTCAACCAGACAAAATTGACCAGTTGACCGGAACTGAGGCATTCACCGCAGGTGGCCTGATGCCCCGCTGTCTGATCTTCAATTCACGCGCCCGCCCTCAGGAAGAACCATTGATCCGTCACTCGATCCAAAAAACTGTCAGTGAAATGTGGCGCAACCTTGTGGTTAAACTGGCCGAGAACTTTCATCACAGGGATATTCCCGTCACCATTCAAACTGCACCAGAGGCTGCTGAATTGTTTCGCGAATACCACAACATGATCGTTCAACGCCGAAATGATGGAGACCTAAACGACGTCAATTCATACGCTGCGCGATGGGCTGAAAACGCGTGGAGGATTGCACTGGTTCTCCACGCAGGGTCATACGCCGAGGCCGCAATAAATCACGAATTGAACGCTGACATAGCAAGGGCAGCCATCGCCATAATGAATTGGTTTGCTGACCGGCAACTTGAAATACTCAGTGGCGCACGGGAACAAAAACGAACTGAGCGCAGCACTAAACTCTTTAATTTGCTGGCAGTGAAACCCGGCATGGCTTGCACGCTGCGCGACCTTGCCCGACGAAACGGTTACGAAAGAGGCGAAATTGAGGCCATCGCAAAGGATCACCCGGATCAAATCTCAATTATCAAACTTCAAGCAGCAAACGGTGGGAGACCCACTGAGATAGTTAAGCTCATTACAATAGGCCCCCGGTGACAAAACCTGCGAAACCTGCGAAACCTCAGAGCATCGTATCATTGCCCCGAGGAAATTAGTTCTCCGCCATGCGGTTATCCCGCAGTCGGCAGCAGCTTCTAGATAGCGTGAGGTTACTTCTGACCTCACGACCGATGTCTGTTGGTTAGCACAGCTACGAGGAATTCGACGTTCTCGCCAAATCCCATGCCGTCGTCGCAACGGATGCTCTGAGCATCCCGAGTCACCGCAATTAACACCGATTTTATGCCCCACGTTACACACAACCAAAAAAGACATGGCCGAGATGAATGCACAGATACCACTGGGTCAATGATGACCACGTGCATAAAGTGGCCCAGGTATGAGATCGGACACATCGCATGCGCAAGCTGGGATCGATCACGGTTGTCGCAGATCAAGACACACCACATCCCCGGTGTTGCTGCGACACAGCAGGCGGTGCCGGGAGAGCACGGGCAGCACCCAGCATTTGTTTTCGAGCACCGGTGCCCGCGCCAGCACTTTGATACCGGTGTCCGAGGGTTGGCAGAGTTGCAGTTCGCCGGTGGTGCTCAGCACGATGAGATGACCGTCGCTGGAGATGGCGATGCCCTTGGCCACCTCAGCGGATTGCCACAAGGCCTTCCCGGTGGTCAGGTCGAGACAGCGCAGGTCATTCACACCGCGCTTGGAATCGTTGAAGACCATCAGTGCTTTGGTGCCCCAAGGCACGCCGGAATTGTACAGCAGACCGAGGTCACGCACGTTCCACGCTGCATTCAGCGTGCTTCCATCAAAGTTCAATCCGGTGGAGCCATCGTTGCCGGTATGCGAGATGAAAATCATGCCGCTGGCAGTGACAACTGGGGTGGCGCAGTTGCAGAAGTCGTTCGTCGTTGTCGCATAGCTGGCGATGGCACTGCCTTTCTGAAGATCGAGCACCGCGAGTTCCCGCCCCTTGAACATCACCAGCCTGTCCTGACCGCTCAGCGAAGCCACCACCGGTGTGGAGTAGCCCGCTTCGCCCACACCTTGAGCCCAGATCGTATCGCCAGTGGCCGCGTTGAGGCAAACAGTCGATCCAACGTTTCCGCCGACATCGAGAATAAGCTTTCCCTGCCAGAGCAGTGGGCTGCCGGCGTAACCATAGACAGGTCGCTGGCCGTGGAAATCGAGCAAAAGGTTTTTCTGCCACACGATCTTGCCCGTGAGTGCGTCCAGGCAGAACACATCCCCTTCGCGGCTGACGGTGAAGACTCTGCCGTCGCCAACACAGGGCGTGGCGCTCGGACCACCGGGTACGATGGGCATTTGATGAGCCGCACTCTTGCAGGGGTAGTCATGCCGCCAGAGCGGCTTTCCGCTCGCCAGATCGAGGCAGAAAAGGGTGTCCTGATTCTCGCCATCATTGCCCATTGTGAAGACACGCCCGTCCACCACGGCAAACGATGCCATGCCCGCGCCCACCTTCGCGCGCCACGCCACTGGCGGGCCCTCATTCGGCCACTCTTTGCGCCACCCTGTTTCAGACGTTGTGTTGTTGCGCGCCGGACCATGAAACTGTGGC
>NZ_JBIPNG010000516.1:0-4422 GCF_044373815.1 Prosthecobacter sp.
CAGAGAGCCAGCCTGAACACTGCCCCCAAAATCTGCGGGGTGTAATACTTCCGCAACTCCCGATGCACCAGCAAGGGGGTCCCATACATATTCCAGTTCTGAAACAACAATCCCAGCGCAATACTGACGAAGAGCATCCCCTTGATCGGCGCGCTCCACGGCTGTCTCCATACGACCAATGGAAAGGCCACTGCTGCCACCAGCAGCATAACCCACTGCAATTTTGACCGCCAGTACCGCGCCGAACGAAGATACCCCCCCAGGACCTCGGGATCGTGTCCCCGTGATCCCGCAAGGGCGACGATGGAGCCTGAGAACCCAACATCTGTCAACTGGGTGATCATGGACTGAAATGCCAAGGCAATGCCGAACATGGCGAAATCCTTGACGTCGAGCCAGCGGATCAGGAGAAAGCCCGTGATGACATTCAAAATCTGAACCAATGGCTGACCGACGAGGAAAGACTGAAGCGGTGCCCGCCAGCGTTCAAAGCGCGACCGCAAGGAATTTACAGGTTCGGATGCAACTGCGCCAATCATGCCTGAATAAGTTGATCGCGCGTTGAACAATTCCAAAATGTATTAGGATCAGATGCCAGTCTCATCACTGTCGGCACGTCTTTTCGGCAAATGAACATTTTCACAACGAGGTAAATAATGAAGCCTTGTTGCATCCGTCCCAGTCAACGATCTCGTTGAACAGGGTGGCATGGAAACGTGATGACTGCCAAGCTCTGCGCCTAAACTGAGGTGCAGTTGCCAAAAAAACGTAGGCCGAAAGTGCGCTGTTCTAAGCTGCACTCAATTAAGATGGCATATCCTATAATTGCCATGCTGCGGTGGATGTCTTTTTCGCGAAGAGCGACACGCAATGAGCCTGCTTTCAAAAGATGCAATCATGAGGCTATGACAGGAAAAGGTGAGCTATGTTGATGGGCCAACAGAGATAAACGTCCAAAAAGAAAAAGAGATGTCACTTCAGTGGCTGGCCAGCGGAACGGCTATGAATCTCCTCGAAGATATCGTCCAGCGTCTTGGTGATGCCCCATCCGGGATAATGGTCCTTCATTTTGGACAGATCGCTGATGTAGCAGATGTGGTCCCCTTCCCGGTTCTTGTCTACATACTCCCACTGCATGGGTTTGCCGGAAATGGCGGAGATCTTGTCGAAGGCCTCCAGAATTGAGACGCTGTTGTCGCGACCACCACCGATGTTGTACACCTCGCCGCAGCGAGGATTTTCAAAAAAAGCGTGCATGAAGCGGACGACATCGAGACTATGAATGTTGTCCCTCACCTGCTTGCCTTTGTAGCCGAAGACGTTGTACTTTTTCCCGGCAAGGTTGCACTTGATCAAATAACTGAGGAAGCCATGGAGCTCGACACCGCTGTGGTTCGGGCCCGTGAGACAGCCACCACGCAGGGCGCAGGTCTTCATGCCAAAGTAGCGCCCGTACTCCTGCACCATGACATCGGCAGCGACCTTCGATGCGCCGAAAAGGCTGTGCTTGCTCTGATCAATCGAGAATTCCTCGGTAATGCCGCCGACATAGGCGGGATCATCATAATCCCAGCGGGTGTCCAGCTCTTTGAGCTTGATGGTGTTGGGACGATCACCATAGACCTTGTTGGTACTCATGTGAATGAACACGGCCTCCGGGGCATGGAGGCGGGTGGCCTCCAGTAGGTTCAAGGTGCCTACTGCGTTCGTGTCAAAATCATCAAATGGCCGCGAAGCCGCGAGATCATGGCTTGGCTGCGCAGCGGTATGGACAACGTGGGTGGGCGTCAGTGTGGCGAGGCATTCGAGCACTGCCTTACGGTCACGAATGTCCAGTTCGTGGTGATGGAATGAAGGGTGCGCTGCCTTGAGCCGCTCCTGATTCCAGCGGGTGTCTCCTTGCGGGCCAAAAAAGTCGGCACGCATGTTGTTATCCACGCCATGCACCTGCCAGCCCTGCCGACAAAAATAATCAACGACTTCGGAACCGATGAGACCGGAGGATCCGGTGACGAGGAGTTTCATGAAAAAAGTGGAAATCGAAGCCGAATGAAGCCGATTTGATTCAGCATATTCGAGCCGCTGACTGGATGCGCGGGTCGTGAGTGAGACCGAAGATGCATGTGGCCAAAGCATGGCCGCACTGCACGGCCGACGAAGCTATGATGAACCAAGCCAGCCCCATCACGCTGTTGAGAGGCAGCATCCAGGCGGCCACAGCCTGGGTACCGAGGGTTAATGGAATATTGAGCCAGGCCAGATGATTCCATCCGCGGGACGCATTCAAGGCCCAGACAAAACCAGATACGTTGGTGAGGGCCATGCCCGCCAGCACCAGCTCCAGTTCCCGCTGAAGATGCATGTACTTGCCGCCAAGGATCCAGAGAAACCAATGCCCCTGCCACCAAGCGAACGCCAGAACCATGATGCTGAATGCCACCGTTCCTGCCACCATGGCGATGGCCATAGCCCACATCCGTTTTCTGTCCGAGGCACGGGCAAAGGAAGGAAACACAAACTGCGCGAGAGGCCCGGCGAGCACGGCGAAAATGACGGCGAGTCGATTCAAAGCCCCGAGATCCGAGACCTCGCTGGTGGTGGCAAAGACGCTGATCAGCCAAGTTGCTAGCTGGCCCTGAATGCAGATGAAAATGCAGTTTGGCAGCAGCTGCAGCACCACCTCCCAGATGCGAGCCGTATGATCGGCTATGCCAGTGGGCTGCACATCCCCCAGCAATGGCAGAACCTGCATACGGACGATGCCATACTGGGTAAGATGGGCCACAAGAACCGCCATGAGAGCAGTGAGTGGAGTGAGCCCACCCAGCAGAGCCAGTGCCGCTGTCAGCGCAGTACGGACAAGCACAGGCACGAGATCTGCCACCTGAAGCTGCTGTGTGCGCGATTGCAGACGGTTGACGACATTGAAAACAGCGGTGGTGGAAATCTGCCAGACGGGGGCGAGCACCAGCGCGGTAAGCCCGATTGCAGAGGGAAGGCCTGCGCCATTGCGCAGCAGCAGCCAGAGGGAAATGCCTGCAACGATGACTGAAGAAAGAGCTGCCAGCTTTACCCGAAGGCGCAGCGCGGCGTGCACCAGACCTTTCAAAGATGCCTTGTCCTGCCAGATCGTGCCACCAATTGAGGTGACGGCATTGACAATGCCTGCATCGGCCAGGACGGCCAGCGCGGCGCTCATGCTGCTGGCAATGGTGAACCAGGCGTAATCCGGCTTTTCCAAGGTTCGCACCAGCAGGAATCCAGCGACGGCATTCAGCGCCTGCACGACCAACTGCACCAATGCGAAGCCGCCAAAGATCGCGCTCCAGCGGTAAAGGCGCAGTCGATTGTGGCGAAGTGACAGCCATGATAACATTCGAGACGAGTGAGGAGCTGAGCAAGCTTGCGGCTCTTAGCTGTTGCAGGAACTGCAGGGTGTGTGAGAAACTGCCTTCCGCATATGGAACAAGCCACTGCCGCCATCACTCCGGAAAACCTGCGGGTGCATGTCATCCATTATACACGCCTGACCGAACGCCGGGCGCACATGGAGCGGACGCTGCGTGAGCATGGGCTGGACCACTTTCCGGTGAGCTGGATGACAGCGCATGATCGCGAGGAAGTGCTGGCAGACGGTGCGTTTGAACGCGGCGAGTGGGGCGACCCAAAAGTGATCGCAGCGGGTTCGGTCTCTCTGATCTTGAAGCATCTGGCGGTGTACCGCAAAGTCGTGGCTGAGCCGCACGCGTGGCATCTGATCCTGGAAGATGATGTCCTGATCCGTCCTGACTTTCTGCCCGCTTTGGCAGACTGCCTGACTGATCTTCCCAAAGAGTGGGACATGTGCTTTGTCGGACTGGGCTGTGATCTGCATGTCCCCTGGTGGCTGCGCCGCGCCGGCAAACACATCTACTGGCGCGGCTGGAAACGCGGACTGCTGTGGGGTGGTGGCGGCTGCTCCCGCTGCACGGAGGCGTATCTGATTCATCCCGGCTGCGCGGAGCGTGTGCTGTCCAGCCGATTTGCGCATCCGCCTTTCAACCGTCCTATTGACTGGCATTTGAATGCCGCAGGCCAAGCTTTGCATATCCATTCTTACTGGGCTGAGCCGCCCTTGGTGACCCAGGGGGCGTTCGAGAGCTGGATGAACGACCCCACCTTGAACCCTGCAAGGCCATGATTGGCGCAGAGTCGTTGTCTTCGCTCTGTGATCAATACGTTCCATGTCTGCACTTGATCTCGGTCTAACTGCGAATGGCCAGCCAGTTTCCGACAAGATTGCGGTAATCTTCAATTTGAACGGGAGTATCTCCCACATGAATTTAGTCACGAGCTATCGATTCCACCCAGCCCTGATGCTGAAGATACCACGACACGGTATCATGCAGCCCCTTTTCAAGGGTGTGTGCGGGATTCCAGCCG
>NZ_JBIPNG010000517.1:0-4417 GCF_044373815.1 Prosthecobacter sp.
TGTGCATCCTTGCCCATCTTGGTGGTGTGCAGCCGGCAGTGTGCTGGTTTCCTCGGGAGCAGCGTTGAGGCATTATGTTACGATCTCTGGGAATCTTTGAGTCGCTGGCGTCTTCACAGCCGGGCCTGCCTCTGGATCGTTGCATGTGAACGACACGATCGCCTTGCAATCCACCGCGACCTCTGGCCGAACTGATGGACCGTGAACTTCGCCGGCGGACTGAAGCATGGGAGCTTTTGGAAGACCTGCCAACGGAATTGAAGAATCACCCTCGCGTGCTGGAATTGAGGCTGGAGAGCCTCGTGTGCCTACGGTCGTGGGAAAAGGCGGAGATCCTTGGCGATAGCCTCGCGGTGATCATGCCGGGCAGCGTTTCAGTGTGGCTATCTCTGGCGCGAATCAGAGGGCAGATAGGAACGCGAGAAGCAGCTTTGGAAGCTGTGACCAGGGTGACTGCACTGGACGCGTCAAAGCGGCTTGGAATGCTGGATGATCCGCTATTAGCGGGGGTTTGGTGAGCATCCCTCCCACCTTATCCGCCACCCGATCGATGTTTTCTAAGCCGGCGAGCTGCAACCTGGCAGCTAGTTACAGCACAACGGCGCGCAACTGCTCAGACGTCGTATTTTGAAGACAATCCCTGTTTCAAATCGCAATCACACAACCTATCCCAATGCAAAGCGTTTTACTTGGCGAAAGCCGCGTCTTTGACGGCACCCGGCAAAGACGCACTTCAAAATAAGGGAACAAGCTCTTGATTTAATCGAACACCAATTTGCTTAATTCCTTCCGGCCCCAAGAAGTCATCGACGAAAGCCCGTAGTATCTCTGGATTCATGCTGTCGATGGAGTAGCATAGTTCACCAGCGCGCACCGGGGGATCGTCTCGCATGGACTTGTAAACCACGAACTGATTACTTTTTGTGTCCTTTAGCAAAAAAAGTGCCGCCCATGCATCATTATCTTCACGTTCGAGAAAGACTAATTCTTCCAATTCAAACACGGCCAGCCACTCATCGAACCACTCTGGCACTTTACCAAGGTCTGCGTCACTAAAAAATTCATTCCAGCAGTATCCGGGATCCGGGCCACTTCCGTCCCAAGCCCCATTCATATAGCTTGCAAGATTTTCGAACTCGTGCTCAGACAATTCGATCAGAGATTTTGGCTTCTCAAACATAGCATATTATAAAGTCATCGTTCAATGCGCTTTTTGAATAACGAATCCATAAGTCACTTTTCTTCCGGATTGCTACGGAGCCCATAATTTTGTCCTTAACTCCAATGGCGGATTTTCTCCAAGCCAATCTCCCAATGGCAATATGACCCATCTCCAGCCCATCCATCGTCTCGACAACGGCAAGTTCTGGAACCTGGGTGATTCGGAGGACATGCCAGCCGACCAAGATTGACGAGAATGCATTTCAATCGATCCGCGCTGATTTTGTCACTCATCATTTTGTCGTGTACAAGATCTGAGGACTGCTTTCAATTGATCTGGCGTGTCACGTTTAATAATGGCGCTTCGCTGTTTTGGGTGGGTAGAAGAAACTCCAAACAAGCCTCTTCACATCCAAAAGGACTGTTGAAGCCTTGGCCTGGTGGGCTCCGTACCACGACTGCGCCCTCCTCAAATCCCCATCGGCAAGCCGTCATTATGGGGTTTCGAGAAGAGCACAGTCCTACCCAATTGACGCAGTCCGTTGACGCCCAATACCTTGATGGACTGTGCTTCGCTCCGGCGGCGATTTCCCTTCGCTACCCACTCCAAACAGCGAAGACTCAAAATTGTACACGGATAGAAAATGGTGTAGCTGGGAGAATGGAATTACATCCAAGCTATCAGTTGGCGGTGCCCAAGCTGGCCCGGGTTATAAGAGCCATAGATTCCTAAATACCAGAAGGGGCAGCCTGTTGCCACAGGTGCAGGTCGTCCGCTGAGCAGTCTGGAGCGGGTCGTCGCAGGGGTCCTCTTCGTGCTCAAGGAAGGCTGCAGCTGGCGTGCGCTGGATGTTCCCGACATTGCATGGCAGACCGTCTATGGCCACTTCCGCCGCTGGGCCAAGGCGGGGCTCTGGGATCAGGCCATGCAGCAGATGAAGTGGCGTGCAGGCAAGGACCTCGGCATGGTCGACGCCACACACATCAAGGTTCACCGCGACGGTGCCAACCCCGCCGGAGGCCAGGAGAAGCAGGCGATGAGCCGCACCAAGGGAGGGCTCAACACCAAGCTGCATGCCGCCGTGGATGGACGCAGCCAACCCCAGGCACTGATCCTGACAGCAGGCACCGAGGCCGACGTGGTGCATGCTCCCACTCTGCTGGAGAGCGTCGACGCGAGACATGTGCTCATGGACAAGGCCTATGACAGTGATGCACTGCGGGAACTCATCGCGAGCAAGGGCATGAAAAGCTGCATCCCGCCGCGCAGCAACCGGGTGGCACCTGCGACTTATGACAAGAAGCTCTACAAGAAAAGGCACCGGGTGGAGAACTTCTTTGAAAAGATCAAGCGGATGCGCCGCGTAGCCACGCGCTATGACAAAACCGATGTCTCCTTCATGGCTTTTGTCTTGCTTGCCATCTGCACTTTATCCCTCAGAAACCAATTTTAAAACACGCCCTAGGAAATTGCTATTGAGGGGGCCGGGTCGAGTTGGCCCTGGGCGTAGCGCGGGGACGGGGTGTGAGGGGGGGCTGACCTTCTCAGACGTCAACTCACGCGCGAGTTTCATGATGGCGATCTTGCCTTGATACTCATCGCCATGATTGCCACCGAGCACGAGCACGGTCAGTCATTTGCCACGCGCGACAATGGTGATGGGGATCGTCACATTTGCTCAGCCACCGAGGTGGTGTGAGTAGGGCACTTGGAGAAAGCCCTGCTGCTTGCCGGGTTTCTTGAAGTGGAGGGTGGTGTTGATCATGGAGAAAGGTCCTCATGCGATGATGGGATGCACCACCTCGCCCGCGACATCGGTCAGGCGGAAGTCGCGGCCAGCGTAGCGATATGTGAGGCGTTCGTGATCGATGCCAAGAAGGTGCAGCATCGTCGCATGCAGGTCGTGCGTGTGAACCGCGCCGTCGCCGGGCAGGATGCCGTGCTCATCGGATTGGCCATGGACGAGGCCGCCCTTCACGCCGCCGCCGGCCATCCAGGAGGTGAAGCAGAGGTTGTGGTGCTCGCGTCCGGGATGATTTGCCTCCTTATGGAAGGGCGTGCGGCCAAACTCTGAGGTCCAGACGACGAGCGTGCGCTCCAACATGCCGCGTTGTTTGAGGTCGGTGAGCAGGCCGGCGATGGGCTGGTCGATGGCTTTGGCGAGGCGCTCGTGGTCGGCCATGTTGCCGTGCGAATCCCAGTTGGCGCTGGAGCCGACGTCGATGAGTTCGAGAAAGCGCACGCCGCGCTCGGCCAGACGACGCGCGACGAGACACTGCCAGCCGAAACCCGTCGTGGCACCGCGTGTAAGGCCATAGAGCTTCAGGGTGGCTTCGGATTCACGAGAGAGATCGAAGGCTTCGGGAGCCTCGCGTTGCATGCCGAAGGCGGTCTCGAAGGAACGGATCCGCGCATCCAGCGCCTGGTCGGCGGCGCGGTGTTCGAGGTGGCTGCGATTGAGTTTGCCGAGCATCGCGAGCTCCAGCGCTTGCAGTTCAGCGGCAGACGCGTTGGGCTTCAAATTGGGCAGCGGATCAATACCTGGAACAACGTGCGTGCCCTGATGGCAGGCGGGTAGGAAGTCGCTGCCCCAGGTCTGCGCACCGGCATACGGAGCGGCGGGCGCGAGCACCATGAAGGAGGGCAGATTGCGGTTCTCGGTGCCCATGCCGTAGCTCACCCACGCACCGGCGCTGGGCCTGATGGCTTGCGCGGAGCCGGTGTGCGCGGCGAGCGTCGCTTTGTCGTGTCCATCGCTGTCGCAGTGCATCGCGTTGAGCACGCAGATGTCGTCGATGACACCGCCCACATGCGGGAACAGATCACTCACCATGATGCCACTTTGGCCATACGGCTTGAAGTCCCAGCGCGACTTGATCAGGAAGCGGTCGAACTTGCCGGGCTTGTTCAGCCAGCGCGAGGCGGTGATGCCTTTGCCGTGATCGCGGATGAGCCGGGGCTTGTGATCGAAGGTGTCCACATGCGACACACCGCCGGTCGAGTAGAGGAAGATGACGCGGTCCGCCTTGGCTGGAAAATGACCCTGTCGCGAGGCCAGCGGATCGACTGGAGCGCCATGCGCTTCATCCCACAAGCCCGCCAGCGCGAGCGCTCCGAAGCCGCCTGAGGCGCGGTGCAGGAACTCACGGCGGGACGGTTGGAACAGTGAGTTCATCGGCTTGGAGTCAGTCAACATAGAGGAAGGCGTTGCTTGTAAGCAGCACATGAGCCAGGCCCGCCCAGGCATCGTCTGGC
>NZ_JBIPNG010000518.1:0-4413 GCF_044373815.1 Prosthecobacter sp.
CGCATGAGCGCGGTTGTGGCCGCGTGGAGTGGACGGCGCTGGATTGGAATGTGAACGCTCAACAAGTCTATGAGCAGCGCATCGGTGCCAAACGCATGAGCGAGTGGCTGCTCTACCGCATGACGCGCGAAGACATGCAGCGCCTTCTCGACCGCGACGCGTCCTAGAACGACATCGTTGGCACGTCGATCAGAGAATAAACCTCGACAGGATCAGGCTGCCCCTTCACCGGATGAATGCCAGCGTTTTGGTAGAGTTGCAGCCCATCTGGCCAGCCATTGAGAAACGGCGCACCAGCAAGCACAGGCACCTGCAGCTTGCGGGTCAGGCTCTCGATACGGAAGGTCACGTTCACCGCTTCACCCACAGCGGTGTTCACTCCACGGCCCATGGCACCCAGGGCGACATCACCAATGTTCAAGCCGATGTGGCAATGAACTTCCAGGTTCATGTTCTCCTTCAGCCACTTGCGCTTGGGAGATTCACTGGAATCAGGGCTGCTGAGAATCTTGGCGGCCTCGGTCGCCTTGATGCGAGAACTGATGTCATCTCCTGGCCAGTAGGCAAAGACACCGTCGCCGATGAACTTGTCGATGATGGCATCGCGGGTTTTCAGAACCTTCTCGCACTGCGCATACCACTCACGCAGCATGGCAGCCACTTCCTCAGCGCTGAGCTGGGAGGATATGGTCGTGAAGTTGCGCAAATCGCCCACAAGCAGGGTGGCGCGCACGGTCTTGACCGGCAGCGCGATGGTATGCAGCGACTGCGTGCTGACGTTGCCAGACTCGCTCGGTGGCCGTTCTTCGTCCTGGCTGTCAAAAATAAAGGTGCTGGTGCCAAATTGCACGCGATCACCATGCCGCAGAGCCCGCGCCGTGGTCACCGCCACGTCGTTGACGAAACTGCCGTTCGCGCTGCCAAGATCGGAAACCCAGAACAGCTGCCCGTCCCGCCGGATCGTGGCGTGCTGGCGTGAGACACCACCGTCCACCAGCCTGATGCTGGCATCAGGGCTGCGCCCGACCAGATTGAAGTCCTCGAGAGTGATCTCGAGTTCTTTCTCCAGTGATTTGAGTGTGGCGCCCATGTGAGTGGTTAAAGGAAATGCTCTTTTGAAGCAATTTACACGCCGCAAGTCAAGCGCGGTCGTCTTCTAGCTACAAGGTTTTTCGCAGGTTCTTTCGAAAGCGTTGCGGCATCTTGAAAATCAACTCTTAATTTCACCCTGTTTATGGCTGGACGCGACGATATATTTGCCATTACCGCAGGCACCTCCACCATGGTGAATGCATCGGTTTTTTAGCAGGCGAATCATCGGCGTCGTCTTCCTGACTTTTTGGGCTGTCGCCAGCATTGTGGGTGCGCATGTGGTGCCTAATATGACAGTCGAGGCGGAATTCGACTCCACAGGCGGCTACACGCTGCGCATCAATGTCGATCCACGCACCTTTCTCGCCTCCGATCCCACCTCCCTGCCGCCCGTTCCGGCCTCATGGTACCTAGAGCAGACACCCGATCAGGTCGCCGCGACCCATGAAAAAGCGCAGCAATACCTCGCCAGTTCGCTTGGGTTGCTCTTTGAAGGAAAAAAAACCATCCTGCCAGCCTGCAAAATTCGGGCCATGGAAGGTGCTGACAACACACCCCTCAAGGCAGACACTCAGGAAGTACATCTGCTCGCCACCGCCAGCGGCCAGCTGCCGACGAATTCCACCACCTTCCAGGTCGATTTTGCCAAAGATGCCAACACCAGCCTGATCCTGCTGCACTCCATGGCGGGAAAGACCGAACTTCGTCCTCAGGTAATATTCCCGGGAGAGACAAGCCGTCCCTTCCAGCTCCACGTGGTCGCAGCTGCAGTCACGCCACCCGGCGCCCCGGCATCTAAGGGCAATAACATCTATCTGATCATCGCGATCTCCGTGTCATGCATCGTGATCATCACCGGCTGGCTGCTGCTCAGCCACTACCGCCACCACCACCGTGCGCACCGAAAGCCTGGTGCTGGAAAAATGTGAAAAACTACCTCTTTCATGCCTTCGAAGCGGGGTTAATCCTGTCCCCCGCCGCATGTCAGATTCCTTCGTCCATCTCCATCTCCACACCGAATACTCGCTGCTAGACGGCGCTGTGCGCATTGATGCGCTCATGAAACGCGTGAAGGAGCTGAACATGCCTGCCGTGGCCATGACCGACCATGGCAATCTCTACGGCGCCATCGACTTTTACATGGCCGCCAAAAAGGCCAAGGTGAAGAGCATCATCGGCTGCGAGGCCTACCTCGCCCCCGGCTCCATGATGGACAAAAACGAAGTGCCGGGCCGCAAGCGCTCCTCGCATCTCACGCTGCTCGCCTCCAGCAACGAAGGCTTCGAAAATCTCTCCAAGCTGATCACCAAGGGCCACCTCGACGGCCAGTGGTACAAACCCCGCGTGGACAAAGACGCCTTGCGTGAGCACGCCAAAGGCCTCATCTGCCTCAGCGGCTGCATCAACGGCGAAATCAACGAACTGCTCCTCTCCGACCGCAAGGACGAGGCGGAAAAAAGCCTGCTGGAGTTTCGCGACATCTTCGGCCCCGAAAACTTCTACCTCGAAATCCAAGATCACAACATGGAGGCCCAGCGCAAGAGCGCGCGGCAGATGATCGAGTGGGGCAAGCAGTACGATCTGAAGACCGTCGCCACCAACGACGTCCACTTCCTCAATCGCAGCGATCACGAGTCCCACGACATCATGATCTGCATCGGCACGGGCGCGAGCATCTACGATCAGAACCGTATGACCTACTCCCCGGAGGTCTATTTCAAGACCGCCGAGGAAATGCGCGCCCTGTTCTCCGAAGTGCCCGAGGCCTGCGACGCCACGCTGGAAATCGCCGAGCGCTGCGATCTGAAAATCCACCTCGATTCCACCAGCATCGAGCGCTACCCGCAGTACCCGATGCCAGAGGGCGGGGACCGAAATGAATACCTGCGCAAGCTGACCATGGACGGCCTCGAACTCCGCTATGGCCGCGACCGCGCACTCAATGACGCAGTGCTGCATGAGCGCATGGAGGTGGAGCTCGCCCTGCTGAAGGAGAAAAACTTCACCAGCTATTTCCTCATCGTCTGGGACTTCATCAACTGGGCCCGTAAGCACGACATCCCCGTCGGCCCCGGTCGTGGTTCCGCCGCCGGATCACTCGTCGCTTTCTGTCTCGGCATCACAGACATCGATCCGCTCCGCTTCGAACTCGTGTTCGAACGATTCCTCAATCCCGAGCGTGTCAGCCCTCCCGATATCGATATCGACTTCTGCCAGACACGCCGTCCGGAAGTCATTCAGTACGTCCGCGAAAAATACGGCGATCTCAGCGTCTGCCATATCATCACCTTCGGCACCATGGGTGCCAAGTCGGTCATCCGCGACGTCGGTCGCGTCATGGGCTGGAGCTACGGCGACAGCGACGCGCTGTCGAAGATGATTCCGAATGAATTGAACATCGACTTGGAGGAGTCGGTGAAGAAAAACCCCGATCTCGCCGCGAAGCTCGAGTCCGACGGCAATGCGCAGGAACTCTGGCGGCATGCCACCTTCCTCGAAGGCCTCACGCGCGGCACGGGCGTTCACGCCGCCGGTGTCGTCATCGGTGATCGCCGTCTCGACAACTTCATCGCCCTCACACGAGACAAGGAAGACGCCATCCTCTCGCAGTATGCCATGAAGCCGCTCACCGAGCTGGGCATGCTCAAGATGGACTTCCTCGGCCTCAAAACGCTGACGGTGATCCACGAAGCCGAGTACTGGATCCACAAGCGCGTCCCCGGCTTCAGAGTGGCCGATGCGCCCCTCGAAGACACCAAGACCTTCGATCTCATCAAACGCGGCGAAACGGTCGCCGTCTTCCAGATGGAATCTGGTGGCATGGTCAACACCTGCAAACAGCTCGGTCCTGACACCATCGAGGAAATCATCGCTATTCTGGCGCTGTATCGTCCCGGCCCGATGCAGTTTATTCCAGACTACATCAAGCGTAAGAAGGGTGAGGAGAAGGTGGACTACCCACATCCGCTGCTGGAGAAGATCTCCAAGGAGACCTACGGCATTCTGGTCTATCAGGAGCAGGTCATGCAGGCCGCGAACTTGCTCGCCGGCTTCTCCCTCGGACAAGCTGACTTGCTCCGCCGAGCGATGGGTAAAAAGGACGCCGCAGAGATGGCCCGTCAGCGTCTCATCTTCGTGGAAGGCTGCCTCAAGACGAACGACATCCAGGCCAAGCTCGCGAACTCCATCTTCGACTTGCTCGAAAAATTCGCGCAATACGGCTTCAACAAGTCGCACTCCGCCGCCTACGGAATCGTCACGTACCGCACGGCCTACCTGAAGGCAAACTACCCCGTCGAATTCATGGCGGCGGTGCTCAGC
>NZ_JBIPNG010000519.1:0-4412 GCF_044373815.1 Prosthecobacter sp.
GCAGCGCGTGACAAGGCGGAGGCGGCCAGCCGTGCGAAGAGTGAGTTCCTGGCGATGATGAGCCATGAAATCCGTACGCCCATGAACGGTGTCATTGGCATGGCCGGACTGCTGAAAATGAGCCAGCTGGATGCCAAACAATCGGAGATGGTGGAAGCTGTTCACCACAGCGGCGGCGCGCTGATGAACATCATTGATGACATTCTTAACTTCGCGAAGATCGAGGCCGGCCAGATCGAACTGGTCGAGCAGCCGGTGGTGCTGGACGAACTGGTCGAAGGGGTGGCGGATCTGCTCTTCCATGAGGCCTCCTCGAAGGGGCTGGAACTGACCACCATCCTTGCCCCCGAATTGCCGGAAGTGATTCGAGGAGACGCAGGACGCCTGCGCCAGGTGCTGCTCAATCTCGCAGGCAATGCGGTCAAGTTTACGGACAAGGGACATGTGACCATTCGTGTGTCAGGCGTGGATGATCAGATCGAGTTTCGGGTCGAGGACTCAGGCATCGGCCTGCCAGACGCAGCGCATGAGCGCCTGTTCAAGCCTTTCAGCCAGGTGGACAGCTCTCTGTCACGCCGCTTTGGCGGCACGGGCCTCGGGCTGGCCATTTGCAAGAAGCTGGTGGATGCGATGAGCGGTGGCATCGGTGTGGAGAGCGAGACTGGGCATGGCTCGCAGTTCTGGTTCCGAGTGCCGCTGCATGCCGGGCCTGAAGAACCTGCGCGGCGTGTCGCACCGCAGTCCCATCTGCGGCATGTATGGATTGCCCATGAATCACCGCGTGTAAGGGAGAGCATCCGCGCCGCGCTGGCTGCGCCGGGCGTGGATTTCCATGAATTAAAACGAGTGCAAGTCCGCAGGCATCTGGCCAAGGGGCGTGCAGCAGGTGAGGTGCTGGTGATGGATGCCGCCTGGATGCCAGCGACGGTGGTAAAGAAGCCAGCTGCGCAGCCAAAAGGGGCTGGCTTGAATCGGTGGCAGGTGGTGCTTATTGGTTCGGGGATCTATGCAGCCGGCGAAGCACCCGCGGAGGTGCAAGCGGTCACGCTGCCTTTGCACCGCCGGTCCTTGCAGCGGGCTGTCTGGCCCGTGGCTGCGCCTGCTGCGGAAGGCAAAACATCCTCGACGCATCGGCTGGCACTGGGGCTCAACGTATTGGTTGCGGAAGACAACCGCATCAATGCACGTCTTGCCTGCCTTCTGCTGGATAATCTCGGGTGTACTTCGGTGGTGGCCGTTAATGGCAAGGAAGCTGTGGCAGCATTTCAGAAAGAGCCTTTTGACGTCGTGCTCATGGATTGCCAGATGCCTATCATGGACGGTCATGCGACCGCGCAAAAAATCCGCCAGTGGGAAAGCCGGAGTGGGAAACAGCAAAGACTGGGGCGCTGCAAAATCATTGCCATGACGGCGAGCGCGCTGCCTGAAGAGCGGGCGCGTTGCTTTGCCTCAGGCATGGACGAGTATCTGTCCAAGCCCTTCAGTGCCGAATCGCTGGAGCGATTGCTCGTCGATATTTCGCGGCAGCCTGGTGCGGTGGAAGGTGCTGCCGGGAATAAGGTGGCTGCTGCCGTGGCTGATCCGCTAGCACCACTGACGGAACAGATTGGAGCGGTGGAAGCCCGCAAGCTGGCGGACATCTGGCTGGAGGAAGCCCCGGGCCGGCATCAGCGACTCATTACGGCATTGAAGCGCCGCCAGCCGGAAGCCGCGCGCAAGGAAGCTCATGCGCTGCGTGGAGCGAGTTCCATTTTTGGCATGCGCTCACTCATGGATGCCTGCACCTCTGTGGAGGTGGCGATTCGTAGTGACAATCGTGTCGCAGCAGGTCTGCTCGAAGAATTGAGTGAACATTTTCAACAATCCGTGGCATTGCTTGAGCGGAGCATGACAGCAGGGTGAATCAGCTCTGGGTCTCCTGCGCCAGCACCGCGAGCGCTTCGGACTTCGACTTCACATGCAGCTTCTGATAGATCTTTTTCATGTGAACGCGCACGGTCTCGTGGCTGAGGCCGAGTGCCTCGCCCATGCCCTTCGCGCTGCCATGTCTGGCCATGCTGTCCAGCACCTGGCGTTCACGGGCGGTGAGAGTTTTCAGGGCCAGATGCCTGCCTCCAGGCTGGGGTGGTGCATGACGGAACTCATCAATAAGCATGCGCGCGATGAACGGGCTCAGGCTGACGCCGTCTTGGATCACCTGCCTCAGATTTTCTAAAAAAGCCTGAGTGTCCAAAGTTTTGACGACGTAGCCGGACGCCCCCCCTCTTATGGCGGAAAAAACATGCTCAGGCTCAAGCGAGGAGGTGAGCACCACACAGCGTGGAGGATTCTGCAGCTTGCTCAGACGAGAAAGCAATTCCAGCCCACTGATGCCGGGAAGTTCCAAGTCGATGAAGAGCAGCTCCACAAGCAGAAAACGAGTGTCCGCCAGCATGGCCTCGGCACTTTCCCATGCATGCACCAGTTCGACTTCAGGTGTGTTCTTAAGCAGGCCGGAGAGATAAGCGCGATAAACGGGATCGTCCTCGACCAAGGCGGTTCGCTGGGGAGATTTCCGTGATGAGTGAGGCACAGTGGATGGCATGGAGGAACTTTCAGGCCTGATCTTGGAGCACAACGCTGTAAAGCGCCAGCGCACACTTCTCGCAAACCGTGCGGAAAGTACCCTGCACATCCCTCAGATTACTTTGGTGATCCCAGTGCATCCAGCCATGTTCAAAGGAATGATAGCGGTGGCAGCAGGTGCAGGAAATGGTTTGCCTCCCCGATGCTTGAGCCAATTCCACACTTTGCTTTGAAAGCTGCCAGCTGATCAATGCCTGCATGCTGCACCGCAGGCCGTCCACGAAGCCAGCCAGACGTGAAGTCAGTTCAAACTGACCGTCAAAAAGCATGCTGAGCATGTAGGTGCAGCCATCCGCCTCTTGCTGCGTTGAAAGTCTGGCGCACATGTGGGTTTTATCTTTCCAACGCAACAGCAGTACCGGTCTTTCGAGGGAATTTTGTGCTGAATGTACAAGAAGCGCATTCAAGGTGGAATCGATCTCAATGGCGGAACCTAAAAGATTGACGAGTTGACAGCTGTTGCCCCTATGGCGCGTTACCCAGGCATGGGTGCCTCCCAGCAATCCGCAGGCTTCTTCCAAACCAGGAATTTCCAAAGGAACTCCGGTGTCCGAGGTGCTTGTATGAATGGCATCCAACTGGCACGGACTCAGGAGGGTTGCTAAGGCGGAAAGGGACATCATAGTTCCACCCTAACCAAGACCGCTTACTGAGGCGATTGCTCGATTGGGTTAACCCTTGAATTCCACAATGTGTTACCCCAAGCCAATGTTTGCCACTTGGAGTATTCAACACCAAAGCTGAGGAGCTCCACATGGGCAGGCGCTTATGCTGAGGTTGTTGGGCTGGTGGCGGTTTGTTTGACCGCCGCCAGCTTTTGACTGTTGGATATAAACTAAGTCAGGCGGCGCTGCTCAGGAGGCCGTGCTTAATGCAGTAGTGGGCAATCTTTGCCGTGGACTTGATTCCGGTCTTTTTATTGATGTTGTGCTTGTGCACCCCAACGGTACTGGGAGATAATTTGAGCTCCGTTGAGATCTTTTTGAGAGAGTTTCCCTGGCCGATTTGCACAAAAATTTCAAGCTCGCGCGGACTCAGGACGCTGTGCGGGAAACCTTTTCTTCCGTTCGCTATGTGATCGGACAGGCTTTGAATTACATCGGGTGACAGGTGGCTGCGTCCTTGAATTAAGGCTTGCACGGCTTTCAGGATCTCATCGCGGGCACATGTCTTGGTGAGGAAGCCATGTGCACCCGCACGCATCGCGCGATCTATCCATGATGGGTTGGCTTCGGCGCCCAGCACGAGGCATCGCGTCTTTGGGGATTTGAGCGATATCTCTTTGATGATCGAAAGAACAGAAATGTCAAACTCGACTACATCGGCCAAAACAAGATCGAACGAGACGCTGTGGAGCAGCTCGCGCGCTTCATTCATTGATATGGATCGGAAGATGGTGAAACCTTGAAATTGCTCCTGCAGGAAAGTGGTCAGAAACTCTCCCACCATCATGTGTTCAGCAATAATCAGCACGGTCTTCTTCATTTTTTCTAAATTGTGAATGTGGTTTGATAATGGTCTTATTTTTTGCAGATACCGCGGTTAAAGAAAGCTTTGTCATGGGTTGCCTCATTTTGTTAACGAGATGCAAGACAACTGGCTCAGTCATATCAGCAACCCATGTGCGGAGGGGAAGGTTTTGATCTTGCTTCCGTGCATGTCTGCGGTGGGAAGTTGTGCCAATTTCCAGACCTGAGGCATTTCCTGTCGTGTTGGCGTGTCTGTATGTAGAATGGGATAGATCATTTATTTCCATCATATTCCATAACACCTCGGCTTGTTTTCAG
>NZ_JBIPNG010000520.1:0-4411 GCF_044373815.1 Prosthecobacter sp.
CCCAAGCCGGCTCGGAATCCGGGAATTTTTCAAAGTCAGGCTCAAAGCGCAGGATGCCACAGGGCGGATCGACGCGGGTAAACTGCGTGCTGCGAATGTTCTCCCACGCCAGCGTTTCCACATTCTCCGTTCGCGCGAGTCCGCTGAAGCCTGTGCGGGTGATGTTGGTGACCTTGATCTTCGGCAGATCCTCCAAATCCCGCCACCAGCGCCATGAAGGCACCGCACCGATGCGCAGCACATGCGCCGGGCGCGCGGATTGCAGCGCCCGTTCACCACCGGGAATCAGCAGCGGCTGCAGCTCAGGGAAGCGGTGCAGATTTGAGGTCGCTTCGGCGATGATCGGTGCACCGATCCGGGCCAGCAAAGCGGCCGCATCAGCGGCCTCACGTGGGTGCATACCCGCTGCCAGCACGAGATCACATTGCAGGTCGCTGAGCGGTCCTTCTTCAGTGGCAGGCAGCGGCGGAGCGGCGGAAAAATCAACGCCAGCCACATTCGTCTCCAGCGGTTCATCCAGGCACACGTTGAGGTGCATCGGCCCGTCGGAGCAGTGGCCTTCGTGGGATTCATCCGTGGCATCCCAGTCGCCCACGGTGGTCGCATAAACGCCAAACAATCCCGCCTGCTCAATGGCCTGCGGAGCCCCGCTGCCACGGTATCTTTTCGGGCGGTCTGCCGTCACCAGCACCAGCGGCAGATTTTGATAATGCGCTTCGATCACGGCCGGCAGGAGCTCAGCCGCCGCAGTCCCTGAAGTCGTCACCACCGCCACCGGCTGGCGGTCGGCCATGATGCGGCCCAGCGCAAAGAAGGCCGCGCTGCGTTCCTCAAAGAAATTCCAGATCTTCACGCCGCTGCAGGCTAGCAGAGCGGACACCAGCGGCGCATTGCGCGCACCGGCGGCCACACACACTTCACGCACCCCGAGGTAGGCGATCGTGTGCAGGGTTTGTTGAATGAGCTGGGTCTGCGTCATGATTGAAGAGCCAGCAGTCTCAGCACGGCCTCGCGTTTGAGGCGCAGTTCGCGCCATTCGTGATCAAAGGCGCTGCCACCCACGATGCCACAGCCCGAGGGCAGGCTGATCTGATTCCCCTCCCAGCAGATGCCGCGAATGGAGACGACGATGTGCGTGGTGCCATCGGTTTCGGCAAAGCCAAACGGTGCGCCAAAAAAGCCCGGCACCTTCAGCTGCTGGCGGTACTCGCGCAGTTTCTCCATCGACTCATCATCGCGCGGCAGGCAGCCCACCGCCGGGGTGGGGTGCAGCAGCGGCACCAGTTGCGCCGGATCGGCGGCGGAGTTTAGCTGCACGCTCAGTTTGGTCTGAAAATGCACGAGGCCGGAGGTCTGGCACAAGGTGCGCGGATCACGGGTCACGGCCCCTAGAGCCTGCAGCTGCTGCGTGAGGTAGCGCACCACGATCTCATGCTCCTCGATCTCCTTCACATCCGTCAAAAACGCGTCCTGATTGCCGGGCTTGGCCGTGCCCGCCAGCGCCATCGTTTCCAGTTGCTGCGCCTTCACCTTGAACAGCAGTTCGGGCGTGGCGCCGAGAAATCCGCCGCCCTCCTGGACATGGGCGTAGCCCCACATGTTCGCAGGAGCGTGCATGATCGCGTCGAGCAGCCGCCTCGGGTCACCAGCCGTCAAAGTCCCGGATTCTGTGAGCACGGGCACCATTTTCTCCAGCCGTTTGGCCTGCACCTCGCGACGGATGCGGCGGAAGGCCATCTTGAACCATTCCGTGGCGGGTTTAGCCCATTGTATCTGAGGCTTTTGTGAACCATTGAGGTGAATCGTCTCCGCGAGGCTGCCAGCGGTGATCTCATGCAGCCGCGCAGGCACTTTCCAGGGCTTGGGGTCCTTCAGGTCGAAGTCATTGATATAGAAGGCTCCCCCCGCGGCCGGCGCGGCGGCCAGCGCGGTGAAGGGGCCTTCTCCCAGCCATGCCCGCCCATCGGGCAGCCTGAACAATGCGAATTCCATCATGCGATTTTGCATGCATAGTGAAACGCGCCGCGCTGCGTGCAAGATGGGAAACAGTCACATGTGAACATCCTTCCCGCCTCGCCAGTCGAATCCTCTATTGCATGAATGCTGCCGACGAATTCCTCAAAGTCGCCACCGACTACCAGCTCGGGGCGCTTGATACGGAATCACAGCATCCTTTCACCACCTCTTTGTCGCAAATGGCACGCACGGATGTGGGGGAGGCGGTCAAGCTCATGCATCAGGTGGATGTGCTCGCCCTGCGCCAGTTTGCTGCCAAATCCGCCCCTCTCGCGGACCTCGCCCGCGCCATCGCCGCCACCCTCGCCTACGGGCACCGGATCTTCCTCTGCGGCTGCGGTGCCACCGGGCGGCTGTCGCTGAGCATCGAGGTGTTCTGTCGCATGGGTGTCCTGCCCGTGACTGATCCGGAACGCATCGTCGCCTTCATGGCCGGCGGGGATCTCGCCTTGATCAAGGCCATTGAAACCTTTGAGGACCATCCCGAATACGGCGCGCGGCAGCTCGAAGAACTGGGCTTCATCAATGGCGACCTGCTCATCGCCACCACCGAAGGCGGCGAGACGCCCTTTGTCATTGGTGCGACTGAACGCGCCGCGGAACTCTCCACCAATCCCCCCTGGTTCCTCTACTGCAATCCAGACGAGCAATTGGTCAAAGTCGCCGCGCGTTCCAGGCGCGTCATCGAAAATCCGGCCATCCACAAACTCAATCTCTCCGTGGGTGCCATGGCGGTCTCCGGCAGCACCCGATTGCAGGCGAGCACCGTGCTCATGGCGGCCATCGGCTTTGCGTTCATGCATCAGCACGATCCTGAAAATGCCCCGGGAGAGGTGCTGCAACTGCTGCGGCACGTAGCTCACTGCGACGGCCAGTTTCTCGTGCCCTTCATCGAGCATGAGGCGGCGGTGTATGATCGCGGGGCCTATGTGTTCTACAGCAGCGCACGGTTTGGCATCACCGTCGTCACAGACACCACCGAGCGCGCCCCCACCTTCAGCCTCGTGCCGTTTGAAAAGCAAGATGATCCTGCCGCCCCGGCCTCTTGGTGCCATTTCCTCATGCCGGAGCAGCCCGGCGCACATGCCGCATGGCAGGCACTGCTGCACCGTGAGCCGCGCACCTTGGAATGGCCGGACGTGCGCCACGTCGCCGGTGCCGAGGTGCTGGCATCTTATGACTTCTCGGCGCAGCTTGCGGCCCGACGTCAAATCCGCACCCAACAGGCCGAGCATCTGCAGTTTCACATCGACGGCGGGGCAGGGGAGATGGTCTGGGAGTTCGATGGCCTGAAGCACCAGATCGATCTGACCGGCATCCACGAATTCCATTCCCACCTGCTGCTCAAGCTGCTGATCAATATTCACTCCACCCTCGTCATGGGCCGTCTGGGCCGCTACCTCGACAACCTCATGACCTACGTGAAGCCCAGCAACAACAAGCTCATCGACCGCGCTGTCCGCTACGTCCGCCTCCTCGCCCAGCGCCGCACCGGCAAACTCCCGGGCTATGAAACAGTGACGCGCCTCCTGTTTGAAGAACGCGACAAACTCCAGCCTGGGGAACCCATCGTGCTGAAGACTCTGGCGGCGCTCGGGGTGACTGTTTGAAACATGGCTGTCAGTTGCTTCGTAAGTTCGCTAGATGATTTCTCAGGACGACAGCCAGCTCCGCGACCAGACCCGCCGCCACTTCTTCAGCCAGTGCGGCATGGGGATCGGTTCCGTCGCGCTCGCATCGCTGATGGCGGAGCGCGGACTGCACGCGGCCAGCGCCGCAGCGGCGGCAGGGCCGGGCGTGATGAAGCAGTCCAATGTCACGCCTCGCGCCAAGAACGTCATCTACCTCTTCATGGCGGGCGGTCCGTCACAGCTGGAGCTCTTTGATTACAAGCCGAAGCTCGTCGAGCTGAACGGTCAGCCGATCCCGCAGAGCTATATCGAGGGCAAGCGCTTTGCCTTCATGGGCACCAGCAACGGCTTCAAGCTCCTTGGCACCCGCCGCGAGTTCCAACAGCGCGGCCAGAGCGGTGCCTGGGTCAGCGACATGCTGCCCCACATGCAGGGCGTCGTGGATGACATCAGCATCGTCACCACCTGCAAAACGGAGCTGTTCAATCACGCCCCGGCCAAGCTCTTCATGAACACCGGCAGCGGCCAGTTCGGTCGCCCCTCCATGGGCTCCTGGGTCACTTACGGCATCGGCAGCGAGTCGAGCGATCTGCCCGGCTTCGTCGTGCTGCAGAGCGGTCCGCGCGGTCCCCGTGGCGGTGCCGTGCTCTGGGGCAGCGGCTTCCTGCCCACCACCTATCAGGGCGTCCCGCTGCGTGGCACGGGCGAGCCGATTCTGAATCTCTCCACTCCCGCCAGCTACAGTGCCGCCAGCCAGCGCCGTG
>NZ_JBIPNG010000521.1:0-4408 GCF_044373815.1 Prosthecobacter sp.
CTTAGCAGGCTGAGGTCTCGCAGTACGGGGGCTGCTGCGGCGACGCGTTTTGCGGTGGCGGCTTTCCAGAAGTGCAGGCCCCAGGAGAGGAGATCGAGATCGAGGCGGGGCTTGATGTAGAAGGGGGACTCGGGATTCCACATCCACTTGAGGCCGAGTTTGACCATGCCGGGCGCGGCGAGGGGGATGAAGTGGCTGGGGACGATCATGCCTGCATTACCAAAGGAGCAGCCGTCGCGCTGCGCGGGCTTTTGATCAATGATGGTGACCTGCATGCCGCGTCGGGCGCAGTAGAGCGCCGTGCTGAGGCCGATGACACCGGCACCGAGGATGGTGACGTGCCTGCTCATGGTTTTAAATGACGCACGAGAAACTCCATGCGGAGGCGGGAGCCGTAGGGTGTTTCGGCGGCACCGTGGCCGGTGCCGATGATGGGCATGAAGTCGAAGGTCTTGCCGGCTTTTTGCAGGGCACCGACGACTTGGGTGGTGGTGGCGGGATCGACGTTGGTGTCGAGCTCGCCGACGATGATGAGGAGGTGGCCTTCCAATTTGTGGACGTCGTCTTTGTTGGAGCTGCGGGCGTAGCTTTCATCGACGGGCCAACCCATCCACTGCTCGTTCCACCAGATTTTGTCCATGCGGTTGTCGTGGCAGCCGCAGTCGGCGACGGCGACTTTGTAGAAGTCGTGGTAATCGAGCAGCGCACGCATGGCGTTCTGGCCACCGGCGCTGCCACCGTAGATGCCGACGCGAGTGAGGTCCATCCACGGGCGGGTTTTGGCGGCTGCTTTGATCCAGGCGATGCGGTCGGGGAAGCCGGCGTCTTTGATGTTTTTCCAGCAGACATCGTGGAAGGCTTTGCCGCGATGATTGGTGCCCATGCCGTCGAGCTTGACGATGATGAAGCCGAGTTCGGCGAGGATGTGATGTGTGAGCAGGCGACCGAAGTCCTTGGGTGCAAAGGCGCTGTGAGGTCCGGCATAGATGTCTTCGATGACGGGGTATTTCTTTGCGGGATCAAAGTGCGAGGGCTTGATGAGGATGCCGTGGATGTTGGTGGTGCCATCGCGGCCTTTGGCGACGAAGCGCTCGGGCATGGTCCAGCCTGCGGCGAGGAGTTGGGAGGCGTCGGCTTTTTCCAATTCGCAGACGAGGCTGCCATCACGGCTGCGGCGGAGTTCGTGGACGGGCGGGAGATCGGCGCGGGAATAAGTGTCGGTGAAGAAGTCGCGGTTGGGAGAGAACTCGATGTGGTGATTGCCGTCACCCTGAGTGAGCTGCTGGAGGCCGCTGCCGTCGAAGTTCACGCGGCAGAGGTGGAGGTGGTAGGGGTCTTCGTCTTTGCGGAGGCCGCTGGCGAGGAACCATATCTCTCGCTTGGCGTCATCCACATGAAGAACTTCGCGGACGGGCCATGAGCCGCGAGTGATTTGGTTTTTTACTTTGCCGGTTTTAGTGTCGTAGAGGTAGAGCTGGGACCAGCCGTCGCGTTCGCTCATCCAGAGGAGTTCGCTGGTGGTGTGCAGCCAGTGACGCCAAGTTTTATGGGTGTAGTCGATGAAGGTCTTGGAGGTTTCTTCAACGACGACGCGCACGGCTCCGGTCTGTGCATCGGCGGCGAGGATGCGGTAGATTTGATGACCGCGCTGATTGTAATCAAAGTAGAACTCACGGCTGTCGGGAGCCCATGTGACGTCCAGCTTGCCGGATTCGGTGAAGGGGTTCTCATACAGATTCGTGGGAACACGAATCTTCCGACCCTCTTTGTGAGTGATGACCATCTGCGGCTTGGGCAGGGGATCGCCGGGCTTGATGTAGTCGATGACTTTGAGCCTGGGTTGAACGCCTTCTTTGGGCGAGGAATCCACGATGGTGATCTGGCGGCGTGTGACGGGGGCGGCCTCGCTCGTGACAAGGAATGCTCCGTCGGGTGATCTGAAGCCGGGCTCCCTGGGCTTTTTTGCTTCCTCCTTGGCTTTAAAGAGGCCTTTGCCATCGATGATGAGTGTCTGCACCAGAGGGCCGGCCTCGATGATGGCGAGGTGCTCGCCGGTGCGGCTGGTGATGAGCCAGACGTGGCCGTCGAAGGTGTGCTGCTCGCGTTCGGCTCCTGCACGGATGCCGCCGTAGCGGATGTGCTCGCCCTGCTGATTGACCCAGAAGAGATCGACGTCGGCATCGAGTTGATTCATGAACTTGAGGCCGGACTCCTCACCGGTGCGGGTTGTTTTGAGCAACTCGATCTTGGCGGTAGAGGATTTGAGGGCTTCCTGTTCGGGCAGGCCGAGCGCTTTGAGTGACTGCGCGGTTTTGCGCTCGCCGGTGGCGGTTTGGATGAGGATAAATTCGTGGGTTTTTGGTCCGGTTTGGATGCGGTACCAGAATGCCTTGCCGCCGGGGAGCCAGTTTGCTTTGACGCGATCACGGAAGACGAGGTTTTCAGTGCGCTTGGGCAGGCTGAGTGCTTGCTCGAAGTCAGCAGCCATGGCGCTTGTAGAGAGCAGGAGCAGCAGGATGAATTTCATGGGATGCCGAATTGAAATGGATCGGCAGGATCAAGGATGAGCGTGGATTCGGCGGTGATGAAGGCGGTGCCGGTGATGGTGGGAATGATGGCGTTTTCGGCGGGGGTGTAGGTGCCTTCGAAGACGCTGCCGATGATGCTTTCCTGCCGCCAGATTTCATTGGGGGCGAGTTTTCCATCTGCGGCAAGGCAGGCGAGCTTGGCGCTGGTGCCGGTGCCGCAGGGGGAGCGGTCGTATTCGGCGCCGGGGCAGAGGACGAAGTTGCGGCTGTGATTCGCGGGATGGTGCGCAGGGGCGAAGAGTTCGACGTGATCGACCTCGGGGAAGCCGGCGGCGTGAACGGCGGCGCGCATGGCGAGGCTGGCCTGGGTGAGATGGGGGATGTTTTCGCGGGTTAGGGCGAGGCCGTGATCGGACACCAGGAAAAACCAGTTTCCACCATAGGCGACGTCGCCGGTGACGCCGCCTGCCTGAACGGCTTTGGCTTTGCGATAAGAGGGCACGTTGCGGATGCTTACGCGATCATCTTTATGGAGGGTGGCGGTGACGACGCCCACGGGTGTCTCTATGAGGTGCTCGCCGGGGACGATGCGGCCCAGATGGCGAAGGGTGATGATGAGACCTATCATGCCGTGGCCGCACATGCCGAGGCGGCCGACGTTGTTGAAGAAGATGACGCCTGCGGTGCATGACGCATCCTTGGGCACCGTGAGAAGGGCACCCACGATGACCTCATGCCCGCGTGGCTCGCAGAGGATGGCGCGGCGGTAGGTTTCGAGATCCTCGGGACTCATGCCGCCAAGCACGACACGCGTGGGTTCGCCGCCGGTGTGGGAGTCGATGGTGGGGATGCGCTTCATTGCGGGCGCCTGGCCAGTGCATCGCGGATGATCTTGAGGACCTGTTCGCGTTCAACTCCAGCAAGGGGCAGGCGTGGCTCGCGGCACCATTCTTTGCCGAGGCCGGTTTCCTGACAGAGGAGTTTGATGTATTGCACGAAGTGGATGTGGGTATCCAGCTTCATGAGGGGCTGCATCCAGCGGTAGAGGGTGCGGGCTTCATCCCAGCGACCGGCGCGGGTGAGTTCCCAGAGTTTTTGATTTTCCTGAGGGAAGGCGATGCCGCTGCCTGCTACCCAGCCATCAATGCCGAGGATGCTGCATTCGAGGATGAGATCGTCCACGCCGGTGAAGAGCTGGTAGCGATCTCCGACGAGATTGCGCAGTTCGGTGATGCGGCGTGGGTTGGCGCTGCTCTCCTTGATGGAGGTGAGGTTTTCGATGTCGGCGATCTGCGCGAACATTTCCGGGGTCACATCGGTGTGATAGCCGACGGGGTTGTTGTAGAGCATCCAGGGCAGGGGCGTGGCCTTGGCGAGCGTGCGGAACCAGTGCTCGGTCTCGCGAGGATCGCTTTTGTAAACCATGGGTGGCATGACCATGAAACCGGCGGCGCCGAGTTGCTCGCCATCCTGCATGTATTGAATGGCAGCACGGGTGCTCATCTCTGCCACGCCGCTGACGACGGGGATGCGGCCTTTAGCGGTTTCGATAGCGCATTTGAGCACGGCGCGTTTTTCATCGGGCTGCAGGCATTGGTTTTCACCGAGGGAGCCGCAGACAATGAGGCCGGAGATGCCGGAGTCGATCAGTGCTTCGAAGTGGCGGGCTGAGGCTGGGAGATCGAGCGACTGATCTTCGTGGAGTTGAGTGACGACTGCTGGAAAAACGCCGGACCATTTGGGTAGAGACATTGCGGAGGATGATTGGGGATGGCTGAAGGGTCTTGATTGCTTTTTGGCTGAGCGACTGCCAATTCAGTCAAAATCATGGAATCCACCGGCCCATTCTCCGAGCACGCGACGACGGAGGCGCTTTTTGA
>NZ_JBIPNG010000121.1:0-14836 GCF_044373815.1 Prosthecobacter sp.
GTATTGATGGGATAAAAACACCTCACACCTTCGTCAACTGCCTGCGCAGACTCAACTCCACCGCAGCGATGATGAGCGACAGCGTAAACAGGATCACGACACTGTTGATCCAAAGGGTGTTGTACTTGGTGCCCAGATACATTTTTCGCGTGCCGAAAAACACGTTGGGACTCGTCTTGCGGCGGTAGTCTTCGCGTTCCATCTCGGCCTTGGTCACGAGGTCGAGCACCTTGCGGTTCACGTAGATTTCTTCAGCACTGACACCGTCGTTCTGTTGCAGCATGCTATCGAGCATCGGAGGCTCGATGCGACCGCTGAGCACGGCATCGCGGATGGAGCCGAGGCGCTTGGAGATTTCGCGCGGGTTCTCGGCGTAGAGGCCGGAGACGACTGCCAGAGACTGCTTGGTGAGTTCCAGTTCATGACGCTGCCGGTCGTTCATGTCCGCCCCTGAGGGCGGCAGCAGCGACTGGATGCGTTCGTCGAGGAAATCCTGGTTGCGCGTCAGCGGGTTGAGCTTGGACTGCGAAATAACCATGCCTTCATATGACCAGCGCAGCGGCATGAACTGACAGATGAAGGGCACTTTGAGCTTGCTGGCGTTTTCCTCGTCATTGCCGGATTTTTTGAGCCACTTGCCCACGGAATAGACGAGATCGAGGTTCTTGTTCATCTCCTCGTACTTGATCAGCGCACCACCGAGAATGATCTGCGGAATCAGGAGCAGCGGGATGGCATTCACCGCAGTGCGGTTGTCACTGACGATGCTGGAAATGAACAGCCCCAGGCAGACGCCCGTGAGAGAGGTGAGGAACATCCACCAGAGGTGAATCAGGAACATGTCGCGGATCTCCAGCACCCAGTTCCCAATGAGCAGGTAAATCACACACTGGATGAGCGCAAAGGTGGAGAGCGAGATGATCTTGCCGCTCAAATAGTAAAACGTTCGCAGGTTATGATTTCGCTCCCGGCTCAGGGTGTGGCGGTCACGGATGATTTCATCGGCGCTGTTGGTCAGCCCGAGAAACATCGCCACGACGAGGCTCATGAAGAGGTAGGTCGGGATGTGGAAGGCGGTGGCAAAAGTGTAGTGCGTCTCTTCGGAGTACTTGAGCACGCTGGAGATGATCCAGGCCAGCAAGGGAGCCTCAAGCAGGGTCGTGAGCAGATTCGTGCGGTTACGCAGCTTGCTGAGGAAGGCGCGCTTCAGCAGGGTGAAGAAGAGAATGCTCTCCTCGCGGAAGGTATGCTTCGGCGGCTTGGGCGTGCTGCGCATGCGGCTGGCGCTGTGACTTTCATCGCGCTTGGGCCGGGCGATGAGGCTGGTGCTGCCCGGCGCGGACCGCTGCTTGGCCATGGTCTCCATGATGAGATGCCGCTGATAAGAGTCGCGCCAGAAGTTGGGCGGAAAGCGGCGCGCAGCCACGAGATGCCCGTCAGCACTGCGCTCATGAATGATGTCTCCGCTGATGTCGCGCAGCGGTGTTTCCAGCACGTCGAAGACGAAGTCCGGCGTGAGCTTGTCCGGCGGCTGAGCATCGGCATCCCCTGCCTGACCGGTCTCCGTGTGATACACGCGCCAGAAGTACTCGATCATGCCCTGCGGCGTGCCGAAGTAGGCCAGCTTGCCGCCTTTGTCCAAAAGCAGGGCCTTGTCGAACATCTGCAGCAGTCGTGAGCTGGGCTGATGGATGGAGGTGATGACGATCTTGTTGCGCGCCAGACTGCGGATGATTTCGAGCACGTGCTCGCTGTCCTTGGAGGAGAGGCCGGAAGTCGGCTCATCAAAGAGGTACACGTCGGAAATGCCGATCATGTCGAGCCCCGCATTGAGACGCTTGCGCTCGCCGCCGCTGAGAAATTTTTGCTGCGGCGTGCCTGCCAGCCGGTCACGCAGATCGGCCAGGCCGAGTTCCGCCAGCTTCGCATCCACGCGTTTGCGCCGTTCATCTGTTTTCAAATGCGGACAGCGTACCGCCACAGAGAAGTCGAGATTTTCCTGAACCTTCAGCAAGGGGTCAAAGGCATCCTCCTGCGGAATGTAGGCAATGTAGGGCGTGAGATTGTGCAGGTTGTCATACAGCGCCATGCCGTTCATCAGCACTTCGCCCCCCTTGGGTTTGAGCTGCCCGCCGAGAATGCGCAGCAGCGTACTCTTGCCGCAGCCGCTGGGACCCATGACACAGATCATCTCACCACGGCGCGCGATGAAGCTCACGCCGTCCTGCGCAGTGTCACGACCATCGAAGCGATGACTGAGTTCTCGCACCTCGATCTGGCGCACGGTGTTGCGCTCCTCTTCGATGATGCGATCGGCAAAGTGACAGCGCAGGTACTGTCCCTCCCCAAGAGTAATGGTATCACCGTCATTGAGGGTGATCCGGTCACGCACCGGAATCAAACCAATGTAGAGCGGGCGCGAAGAGCGCAGCACTTCGAGCACACCGGTCTTCTGCGCGTAGTTGCACTCAATGCGCAGCAGGATTTCACCATCAGTGTCTTCAGAGAGAAGAATGTCGCCTTCATCCAGCAGCTCAGGTTTGTTGGAGACGAGATAAGTATTGCGGCTGCCTTCCAACCGGAACTGCCCGCCAAACTCCTGCGCACGCACGCGCAAGTCGCGCAACGCGATTTCCACTTCACCATGGGCAATGATGCTGTCCTCGATGCTGGCCTCCACCACAGTGCCGCTGCTGAGCACCACGCCATTCAGCGTGGCCTTGGTGGTCCGCAGGGCTTCCACCGTGACGCCCAGGCCAAAGCTGAGGCGCAGATTGGTGCCGCGCGTGCGTTGCGGGGCGATTTCTGCACTGCCATTTTCCGTGAGTGTCAGGTAGATCTGCGTGCCTGACAGTGTCTTCTTGGAGTTGAAGTAGGTGATCAGGTCATTGTAGTCCAGTGTCACGTCCTCCATCACCACGCGCTCGCCGGGATAAAGCCGCGAGAACTCTCCCGGCGGCTGCCTGCGGCTGCGCACCAGAATGGAAATGCTGCCGGTGTTTTTCAGCAACACAAGGTTTTGAAACCGGAACGCCACCACGGAGCAGTCATCCGAAAGGGAGCGCAGCAGCACGTCGCAATTCTTCGTGGCACCGATGCGCAGCGTGTCCAGCGGCTGGCCGCCCTTGGTGGAAAACCCCTCTTCCGGCGGCTTGTCCCCTGCATTGAGCTGATAGACTATGTCGATGGCCTGGGCAGCGATGCCCAGATTCGTCATGAAGAGGTAAAACTCCACCATCTGCCGCTGATTCTGCTGCGCACGCGAGATGAGCAGGTACAACTGCACGCCCAGCAGGATCTTTTGCTCCTGGGTGAGTTTCTGGCTCAGCTCTTTCGCGCGCTGCGTCAGGTCCTGCGGCTCCTGCAGGGCCTCAAAGTAGAGACGCCGCATGTCGGCGTAGATCGCCTCCGGGTAGTCATAGCGCAGGTAGCCGAGACTGGATTCGACTTCCTCCTCCTCGATGTTGCCGTCCAGCTTGCTGAAAGCCGCGAAGACTTCGATCAGCACCGGCAGCATGGTGTTGGCCGTGGCGGCTGAGGCGGCGGACACCTGCGGCTGACCATTCCAAAGGTGCGCCCACCGGTCTGGCGACCACCATGGCAGCTCCGCCGGTCCATGAACTCCGTTCGCAGATGACTGCGCTTTTGAGTTCAACATTTTGGCGAGTTTTTTGACCAAGCTCATGCGGTGGATTTCGTGGCAGCCCGTGCGGGGCTGCTGGCGGCGGCGCGACTATGGAGTTCGTTTGCACAAACACAACTCACGAGACGCGAATGCCACCTGCAATTGCGCAAAAAAAAGCGGCCCGGTTTCCCCGGGCCGCCATGCCATGATTTCGGCACTCGCAAATGTCACACGCTCCGATCACGCGGCGGGCCTTCGCGGCCACGCTCGTGGTTCATCGGCGGCGGGCCATGAGGTCCTTCCTGACCCCGGTGAAAAGGCGGGGCAAAACGGGGACCGTCGTCGCGCTGAGATGGACCGGGGCCCCGGTCTCCGCCGCGCATTCCATCCTGCTGGGGCTGATGCATTGGCCGCTCGAAGTGCTGGGGACCTTCGCCACGATGTTCCCCACCACGTTGCGGCCCAAACTGCTGCGGGCCGGGGCCGCGATGCTGGTCAAACTGTGGCGCTGGACCACGAGGACTGCCGAAATTCTGAGACTGCTGCCGACCTCCAAAGCGCTGGCCCCTGCCACGCCCCATCCTGCCCTCAGGGCCGCGACCGCGATGCATCTGCCCGCCCTGATCGCCACCTTGAGGTGACCTGAAACCTTCACCACCACGCGGCGCACCAAACGCTCCGAGCTGCGCGAAAGACTGCGGACCACGGCCTTCGGCGCGAGGGCGGAAGCCGCCCTGATCATTGCCACGTGGCCCTGAAGGCTGTCTGAAATGGCCCTGACGGCCCGCATGTTCCTGCCCCCGATTGCCTTCGTGCTGCGAGTTGTTCATCGGGCCTCGATTGCCCTGAGCCTGCGGCTCACCGCGCGGATGCTCGCCACCCTGCTGGTCATCCATGAGGGGACGGCGGAAGCCCTCGCGACCATGTCCAGTCCCCTGATCTGGAGTGCGGTTGCCAGCGTTGGGAGGATTCATGGGTGCCGGTCCACCGCTCTGCGGAGGATTCACAGGTCCACGCTGCCCATCGCGCTGAGGTTGTGCGTCACGCTGAGGCTGAGCGCCATCACGCGGACCAGCCCCATCCGGGCGGCGCTGCGGTTCAGGACGGGGACCATTCCCTTCCCGCTGCTCGCCGGGACGCGGCAGATCACGTGGTGCCGCAGCAGGCGGAGCATCCGGTTTGGACGCTGCGGGAGGAAGAGGAGCGGCGGCGGGCGGCTGACCTGCAGGCTTGGATTCCTGGGCTTGCAATGAAGCGACGCTGAGCGCGAGAGCACCGCAAAGCCAGGAGAGTCGGTTGGTTTTGGATTTCATGTGAGTGTGCTGGTTGGATTGACTGCGGGTGAAGAAACACTCGTAGAAACCAAGAGTTGCGATCCTCCAGTTCGGCCCCGGTAAATCCCTCACTTTTTGCACCGCTGGCAAGACGCTGAAGGGGCGTCAAAGACCGTCCAATCAAGCTCTTACGGCACGCGCATCAGGGGCTCTATCATGCCCCCCAAAAGCCCCTATTCTCTTTTTTGAGAATCTTAAATTGACGCAATCCTGAGAAACGATTAGCCTAATTAACAATCAACCATGCCTCTCACTTCACGAAAATAATATGGCTAAACTAGTAATCATAGATGACGAAGCCGCCATCCTGGAACTCATGACCAAGCTTTGCAAAGCTGCGGGTCACCAAGTTTTTGGCTGTACCACCGGCATCGACGGCATTGCAGCCATCCGTTCCAACCAGCCCGACCTCGTCATTGTGGACCTTCGCATCGGTGATGTGAACGGTCTCGATCTCGTCAGCATGTGCAAGGATCAGTTCCCCAGCACCGCCGTCATCATGGTCACCGGTCATGGCAGCGTGGAAACGGCCGTGGAAGCGATGCGTCTGGGTGCCTTTGACTACCTCACCAAACCCTTCGATCTGGGAGATCTGATCAAGACGGTGAATCAAGCCCTGCAGCGCAACGGCATCGCCGCCGCCACTCCTACGAGCATCCCCAGCGCGACGCTGCGTTCATCCTCCGCCTCGAAGCTCATCGGTCACAGCGATGCCATCCAGCGCATTTTTGATATTGTGCGCCGCGTTGCCAACAACGACAGCCCCGTCCTTCTCGAAGGCGAATTCGGCGTCGGCAAGCACATGGTCGCCCGCGCGTTGCATGAAGCAAGCCGCCGCAGCAACTCCCCTTATAAGGAACTGCAGTGCAGCGCCATGCCGGAAGACGCCCTCGAAACGGAACTCTTCAGCCAGACCGCCATCTTCAATCGCGCATCTGGTGGCACCATCCATCTGGCGGAGATCAATCAGCTTCCGGCCCGCATCCAAGCCCAGCTGAACACCTTTCTCGATGAAGCGCAGGCAAAGAAAGGCTGGGGCAATGGCTCTAGTGGTGCGGATTTCCGCCTCGTGGTCTCCAGCACCACGTCCCTTGAAGACGCCGTGAAGATGGGCAAGTTCCGCGAAGACTTGTACTACAAGCTCTCCGTCGTTCCCCTCAAGATCCCGCCGCTGCGTGAACGCCGCGTGGACGTGCGCCCGCTCGTCGAGCATTTCCTCAAGGACCTCGCTGATCGCACGGACGCCAAGCCCAAGACCATCGACGCCGGGGCCATCGAATTCCTGGAGAAGTACAACTGGCCCGGCAACGTCAGCGAACTGCGCAACGCCATCGAACGCGCCTGCGCTTTCGCCGAAAACGACCGCGTCCGCCCCTCCGACCTGCCGGCCAAAGTGACGCAGCAGATCGAAATACCGACCCCTTCCACGACCGAGGGCATCACCAAGCTCCCCATCGGCTCCACGCTCGATGACTTCATCAAGGGGCAGGAGCGCGCCTTCATTCAGGAAACCCTCAAGTACAACAGCGGCTCCCGCGAAAAGACCGCCAGCATGCTCGGCGTCTCCATCGCTACCCTCTACCGCAAGATGGGCCTCAACGTCGAGCGCAAGACCACCTCATAGGCCTGCGTACAAATCGACTCGCGCTAAACCACAAAGTCGGCCTCGCGCCGACTTTGTGCTTTTAGGCCTAAATTCGTCATGCCCGCCTTCGCCGGTGTTGCGTAGTACGCCACCTGAGCCCACACTGATCTCCACCTTTTTCGCGCCCTTTTGAGTACCCCTGCCACCATCCTCTACTGCCGCTGCGCCTACGCCCAGGTCGTTCCTACCGGCGTGAAAAACGAAGTCCTGCAGAAGCTCTGCGACTCGAACGCCAGCTTTGAAACCGTCTCCGATCTCTGCGAGATGGCAGCGCACCGCGATCCCCGCCTGCAAGCCATCGCCTCCTGCAGCAAGCTCCGCATCGCCGCCTGCTACCCCCGCGCGGTGAAAGGCCTCTTCCAGCAGGCTGGATTCCCCCTGCCCGCCGACACCGACATCCTCAACATGCGCACCCAGACCTCGCAAGAAATCGCCGATGCTCTCCTCAATACCGAGCCAGCAACCGCTGCGTGATCCTTCATTCGTCATTCGGGCTTCTTCATTTATCTACCCATGATCACCCACACCCACCGCCCGCTCCGCGTCGTCCTCTACGAAGGAAATGGCAGCATCCAGCTTCCAGCCGAGTCTCGTGCCAAGGTGATGATGGCCCTGCTCGACAAAGGCTACACCGTCACTCGCAGCAGTCTCGGCGCGCCCGCCATGCCGCATGATGAGCGCAACCTCCTCGTGCTCGGCGCCTTTGAAGGCAAAGCCCCCGCGCTGGAAGACGCCACAGGCAAGATCACCATCGACACCTGCGACATCACCGGCCTGGAGCCCGACGCTATCGTCGCGCTGGTGGACAAATCCCGTGGCGAGAAAACCATGAACGAACCCGGCAAATGGAAGCCCTGGTTCCCCGTCATCGATTACTCCCGCTGCACCAACTGCATGCAGTGTCTCAGCTTTTGCCTCTTCGACGTCTATGGCGTCAGCGATGACAACAAGATCCAGGTGCAGAACAACGACAACTGCAAGACCAACTGCCCCGCCTGCTCCCGCGTCTGCCCCGAAGTCGCCATCATGTTCCCCAAGTATCAGGCGGGACCGATCAACGGTGATGAAATCAACGAGCACGAAGCCGGCCGCGAAAAGATCAAAGTCGACATCTCCTCACTCCTCGGCGGCGACATCTACTCCGCCCTCAAAGACCGCAGCGCCGCCGCCAAATCCCGCTTCAGCAAAGAACGCAGCCCGGACAAGGCGCTAGATGAGCGAAAGAAGTGTCTGACCAAACTGGTGGGCGATGGGTTTATCCCGGCGGATGTGCTGGCAAGTTTGCCGAGCACGGAGGAGATTTTGAAGAAGGCGGAGATCGCCAAGGCAAGGGCTGCGGCGGCGCTGGCGGCGCAGTAATTGGTGGGGCGGAGATCGGATCAGGTTGTCGCAAGACCCAAGAGTCATTAGGATATACCCGTATCCTTAAGCACATGCGCTACCTCCTGTTGTTTTTGCTCTGCATCACCCGATCATCCTTTGCGGAAAATTTTCCCGATTGGGATGTCTATTGGATGTGCGCTGATGCGGATGCAATCATTCTCGGTGAACAGCTTCAAGATGACAGAGTCAAGGTGACCAAATGGATCAAAGGTGTTCCAGACTCCGAACCTGCGACTATCGTTATCACTGACATCCACAAGCTCTCTAAGTCGTTGGGGGCTCGCTGGGAACGCGTCTATAAAAAACAACCGGACAAAACCCTGACCTCGCGCCGTTTTGTGGCGTTTCTTGAGCACAAAGATAAAGTCTGGAAATCGATGGTCACTATTGAAGATTCAGGTTTGTGCGGGAGTTGTGGCATGGTTTGGATAGAGAAAGGCCGTTGCTACCGCTATCTCCAGACCGACAATCCAGGCCCGTATGAACTTTATGAAGCAAAAGACACGAGGACCGAAAACGAACTGTTGGAAGCGATCAAGACGGGACTGCGTGATGTTGAGGAATGGCAAAAAACTCTGAATATCAGTGATCCGGCACTTCGCTCGCAGGGGCTCGTTCAATATGCCCTTTTGAGCACTTCACCAGAAGCACCACGCGAAACTTATCGCTTCCGGGTACGCGAACCTCTCCGTAGTCTAGGCCAGATCGCCGTGCCTGCGCTAAGAGCCCAAATTCGTAAATGGTGCCAGGGTGACTCGCTGGATGAAGTTGTCCTGATTCTTAATGATCTTGGTCAAGGTGCGCGTGAGGCCGTGCCAGACCTCATCCTGCTGCTTAAGCAGCCTGAAAGGGCACATCCTTACTATGTTTTGTCTGCCCTCAGGACCACTGGCGATTCATCCAACATCGACGACATCAAGCCCTTTCTGGAACACTCTGACCAACAGGTCCGCAAAGAAGCCGAAACTGCTATCGCAGCGCTCTCCAAAGCAAAGTCTCCCTGACGACTAAATGGTTCAGCGCATGCTCACCGCTTGTCTTACGTTTATATCAACCATGACCACCCGCCGCTCCTTTCTCCAAACGTCTGCTCTCGCGCTCGGCTCTCCCTCCCTGTCTGCCTTCGCACAAACCGCCACCCCGCAAAAAACCGTCCTCCTTCAATGCGGCTGGGCCACGAAGAATATCGGCGACATTGGGCACACTCCCGGCACGCTGCGCTTCCTGGAGCAGTATCTGCCGGAGGCAAAGGTCATTCTGTGGGCGATGAACACGAATGAGGCGGTGGATGCGATGCTGATGAAGCGGTTTCCCAAGCTGGAAATCGTGAAGGGCTCGCTTTCCAAGGAAGGCGGAGCTGTGCAGGAGGCGGTGAAACGCTGTGACTTTTTCCTGCGCGGACCCGGCATGGGGCAGAGCACGGATTTCATGATCTACTGCCAGAAGATGGGCAAGCCCTGGGGACTGCAGGGGCAATCGTATTTCCCGGACATGGTCACCGGAAAGGACGCGGAAAAGCGCATCGCCCTGCTGAACAGCGCGGCCTACATCTACTGCCGCGATTCCAAGACGCTGAATCTGCTGCAGGACGCGGGCGTGAAGCCGCCGGTGCTGGAGTTCGGACCGGATGGCTGTTTCGGCATCGACGTGCGCGATGACGCGAAGGCGCTTGCGCGGATGAAGAAGCACGACCTGGAGGAGAAGAAGTTCATAACCATCCAGCTCCGCACGCACTCCCCCAGCAGCCCCGGCGTGGATGACAAACGCCCGCAGAAGCTCAACCCGCTGCATCCCACCCCGGAGAACATCGCCGACGACACCCGCCGCGCGAAAGTGTACCAAGACCTCATCGCCATGTGGGTGAAGGAAACGGGGTTCAAGGTGGTCATCGCCCCGGAAGTGAACAAGGAGATGGAGTACAACAAGAAGTTCATCTACGACACCCTGCCCGACGACTTGAAGCCTTACGTGGTCAATTTCGACGAGTTCTGGAACGTGGACGAAGCCTGCTCCTTCTACGCCCGCGCCCACACCGTGATCTGCCACGAGCCGCACACGCCCATCATGGCCCTGGCCATGGACACGCCGATGATGCACACCTTCTCCGAGTTCCACTCGCCGAAGTGCTGGATGTTCAAGGACATCGGCCTCGAAGAATGGGCCCCCGAGTTCGACGCCACCCCGGCCACCAAGATGTTCGAGATCCTCATGAGCATCCACAAAGACTACCCCGCCGCCCAAGCCAAGGTCAAAAAAGCGATGGCCTTTGTCGAGGAGCGCGCAGCCTCCCAGATGAAGGTGCTCAAGAGTGTGATCAAGGCGTGAGCGGCTGTGAAGCAACCAAGCGAATGACGAATGAGTAAATCCGAATGTCTAAATAAAATCGAATGTCGAATGTCGAATGTCGAAGCTCGAAGGGCCTATAGCACTCGCACTATATTGAGCGCTTAACCTTCAGGCAAATGCAGCCCCCACCCTATTGACTTCGTCATTACTGATTCGTCATTATTTAGTCATTCGGATTTACTCATTCATCATTTGGCGGTCGCCTTCAGAGGCTTCACCCGGAACAGCCGCAGAATAACCACAAAGTACAACGGCACAAAGAACAGCCCCAGCAACGTGGTCGTCACCGCGCCACCGACAATGCCGGTGCCGATGGCGTTCTGACTGCCAGAACCCGCGCCAGTATTGATCGCCAGCGGTAGCACCCCGAGACCAAACGCAATGGACGTCATCAGGATCGGACGCAGACGCTGGCGAACAGCATGCAGCGCCGCATCAATCAACGTGGCACCTTGATCAAAATGCTCCTTGGCGAATTCCACGACCAAGATCGCGTTCTTGGCTGAGAGACCGATGATGGTGATCAAGCCAATTTGAAAATAGATGTCGTTCGGCATGCCGCGCCATTGCGTGGCGGCGACAACCCCCAGCGCACCGAGCGGCATGTCCATCATCACCGAAAAAGGAATGGCCCAGCTCTCATAGAGCGCGGCAAGGCAGAGGAAGACCATGAGCAAAGCGATGATGTAAACCGATGAGGCCTTGGAGCCGGACATCTGCTCTTCATACGACAGCCCTGCCCAGGCAACGCCAATGCCTGGCGGCAGTGACTTTGCCATCTGAATGATCTCGTGAATGGCCTCACCGGAACTGTGCCCCGGCGCGGGTTCACCGAGGATCGAAAGCGACGGCGCACCATTGAAGCGCTCAAGCTTCGGCGAGCCCATTTTCCAGGAGGCGCTGGAGAAGGCGGAGAACGGCACCATGCCGCCCTGGACATTGCGTACATACCAGCGGTTGATGTCCTCCGGCAGCATGCGGAACGGGGCATCCCCCTGCATCATCACGCGTTTCACGCGGTTCTTGTCGATGAAATCATTGATGTAGGTGGAGCCAAGGATGGTGCTGAGGGAGGCATTGATGTCCGCCAGAGAGAGTCCCAGCGCGCTGGCTTTTTCCTGGTCGATTTCGATCTGATAAGCAGCGGTGTCCGCAAGTCCATTGGGACGCACTGAGGAGAGGAGAGGATTTTTCGCGGCCATGCCAAGTAGCTGACCTTGGGCATCCATGAGCGCCTCATGCCCAAGCCCGCCGAGATCGACAAGGCGCATGTCAAAGCCGGTCGCGGTGCCGAGTTCTAGTACAGCGGGTGGCGCGAAAGCGAAGGCGAGAGCTTCCTTGATCTGCCCAAACTTGCCCAAGGCCCGCATCTGGATGGCCTTCACTTTCTGCTCTGGCAGTTTGCGTTCCCCCCAGGGCTTGAGTTTGACGAACATGAGCACCTGGTTCTGCGCATTGCCGCTGAAACTGAAACCCAGCACGCCGAAGCCGCCTTCGACCACGTCCTTCTCCTCCTCGAAGAAATGCTTCTCCATTTTCTTCAGCACTTGATCCGACTGATCACGCGTGGAGCCGGGCGGAAGCTGGGCCATGGCAAAGAGCACGCCCGTGTCTTCATCCGGCAGGAAGCCGGTGGGCGCGCGCTCGAAGAGAAAAACGACCGCGACGCCGATGGCGATATAAGGGATGAGCGCGAGCACATAGTGCCGCAGGAACACGGCGACCGCATTCGTGTAATGATCCGCCGTGCGCTCAAAGGCGCGGTTAAACCAGCCGAAGGGGCCGCGTTTGTTGATGCCATGGTCCTTGGCCACCGGCTTCAGCAGGGTGGCGCAGAGAGCCGGTGTGAGAATCAGCGCGACCAGCACGGAGAGCGTCACCGAACTGACGATGATGAGAGAGAACTGCCGGTAAATGACACCGCTGGACCCCGTGAAGAAAGCCATGGGTACAAAGGCCGCGCTGAGCACCAGCCCGATGCCAACGAGCGCACCACTGATCTGATCCATGGATTTGCGTGTGGCCTCCTTCGGCGAGAGCCCCTCCTCCTGCATCACGCGCTCGACGTTTTCGACGACGACGATGGCATCATCCACCAGCAGGCCGATGGCTAGCACCAGACCAAACAGAGTCAGTGTATTGATGGAATACCCGGCCGCCGACATGACACCAAAGGTACCGAGCAGAACGACAGGCACGGCGATGGTGGGGATCAACGTGGCGCGCCAGCTTTGCAGGAAGACGAACATCACCACGAAGACGAGAATGACAGCTTCAATGAGCGTCTTCACCACCTCCTCCACGGAGATGCGCACAAACTGCGTGGTGTCGTAGGTATAGATGGCCTTCACGCCCGGCGGGAAGAACTGCGAGAGCTCCTCCACCTTCTTCTTCACGATGTTCACGGTCTCCAAGGCGTTGGCACCCAGTGCAGGTCGGATGGCCATGCCGCTGGCAGGCATGCCATTGTAGCGCGCCATGACGTTGTACGATTCACTGCCGAGCTCTGTCCGCGCGACATCGCGCAGGAAAACACGTGAACCATCCTGACCGACGCGCAGGAGGATGGCACCAAACTGCTCAGGCGTCTGCAGGCGGCTCTGCGCCATGACCGTGGCATTCAGAAGCTGGCCTTCCGCCGCAGGCAGCGCCCCGAGCGCACCGGCGGAAATCTGCGCATTTTGGGCACGCACGGCTGCGATGACGTCATTCGTGGAAAGCTGGTACTTGGTCAGCTTGTCGGGATTAAGCCAGATGCGCATGGCATACTGCGTGCCGAAGGCCTGGATTTCACCCACGCCCTGCAAACGGCTGATGGGATCCTTCATCACGCTGGCATTGTAGTCGGCGAGGTCGGTGTTGGACATGCTGCCGTCCGTGGAAATGAGACCCACGACGATGAGGAAGTTGCGCACCGATTTGTTCACCTGCACGCCCTGCTGCTGCACTTCCAGCGGCAACGATGGAATGGCGAGCGCGACCTTGTTCTGCACCTGGACCTGCGCGGTGTCGGCATTGGCTCCACCATCAAAGGTGACGGTGATCGTCGCGGTGCCATCCGAGGTGCTGGAAGATTCAATGTACCGCAGGTGGTCAATGCCATTGAGCTTCTGCTCTATGACCTGCGTCACTGTGTCTTCCAGCGTCTTCGCGGAAGCGCCAGGATACGTCGCGATGATCGCGATGGTGGGCGGCGCAATGCTAGGATACTGGGCGATGGGCAGACTCTCGATGGAGAGCGCCCCCGCCAGCATGATGATGATGGCGATGACCCACGCGAAAACAGGCCGGTCGATGAAGAAGCGTGACATCTTGGATTACTTGGCGGCGCCAGGGGTTGGAGCAGGAGCGTCCGCAGCGACTTTGACCGGCGCACCGGGGCGGATCTTCTGAAGATTGTTGATGATGATCTGATCGCCCGCCTTGAGTCCGGAGGTGACCAGCCATTGATTGCCGACAGCACGCGGAGTCTCCAGAACGCGCAGCTCGACCTTGCTCTCCGCTCCGATCACCATCGCAGTCGGTTCACCCTTCGAATTGCGGGTGACAGCCAGCTGCGGCACGAGGATGGCATCCGGCGTGGTGCCTTCTTCCAGCCGGGCGCGCACAAACATGCCGGGCAGAAGATCGTTGCGTGGGTTCGGAAACACGGCCCGCACGGTGACGGAATTGGTCAGCGTGTTCACCGTCACGTCAGAAACTTCCAGCGTGCCTTCCTCGGGATAGATCTCGCCATTTTCATACACCAGCTTCACGCGCGGTTGTCCCGAGGCATCCGCCTTGAGCCTGCCGCTCGCAAGGGCCGCCTTTAGACGCAGCAGGTCACTGCTGGGCTGGTTCACATCCACATAGACCCGGTCGATCTGCTGCACCGTTGAGAGCAAGGTCGCCTGATCTGTCCGCACATAAGCCCCCTCCGTGACCTGCGAGAGACCGATGCGTCCGGTGATGGGCGCGATCACCTTGGTGTAGTCGAGATTGATTTTCGCCGTCTTCACCGCCGCCTGGCCGAGCAGCACCTCCGCTTGATTGACGCGCTGGCCGCCTGAGGCCTCATCGTAGTCCTGCTTGCTCACGGCATGGGAGTCGATCAAGGACTTCATGCGGTTCAGCTTCAACTGAGCGGAGTTCAGACCCGCTTCGGCTTTGGCCAGTGTTCCCAGCGCGCTGTCGTGCGCCGCCTCATACTGCGCCGGATCGATTTCATAGAGCACCTGCCCTTCCTTCACATCGCTTCCCTCCTTGAAGAGACGCTTGAGGACGATGCCACTGACGCGCGCCCGCACCTCGGCCACACGAAAAGCTGAGATGCGCCCTGGCAGATCCTGCGTCAGCGTCACCGGCGTCGTCGCAATGTTGATCACGCCCACTTCCATGGGGCCGGGTGGTCCCGGTGCTGCCGGGGGAGACCCTGAAGGAGTGCGCCCACAATTGACGAGCAGCAGCGCCAGCACGAAAAGAGGGTATTTAAAAAATGTATTCATGCTCAAACAATTCGTTTCT
>NZ_JBIPNG010000522.1:0-4398 GCF_044373815.1 Prosthecobacter sp.
ACTTCCGCCAGATCACCGAGTATGAGCCGAAGCGTGCCGCGAAGTTTGGCATCCAGCATTACTCCTGGCTGTGCATCAATCCTAAGGAAGCGGAGGATATCAAACTGGCGGATGACGTCATCGCGCTAATCCCGCAGTTCATCGACAAACCGGGCGTGCTGGGCATTGGCGAGATCGGCCTGAACAAGAACAGCCGCAACGAGTTGAAAATCTTCGAGCAGCATGTGCAGGTGGCGCAGGATTACGATGCGCTGGTGCTCATCCACACGCCCCATTTGGAGGACAAGCTCAAGGGCACGCGCCTGATCGTCGAGGCGCTGAAAAACTTCCCCAAGATCAAGCCCGAGCGCGTGATCATCGACCACGTGGAAGAGCACACCATCGACCACGTTTTGGATCATGGCTTCTGGGCGGGCATCACGCTGTATCCTGAAAGCAAATGCACCCCGAACCGCGCCATCGACATGCTGGAGCAACGGCACGCCGAACAAATCTGGATGAACAGCGCCTGCGACTGGGGCATCAGTGATCCCCTCGCCGTGCCGAAGACCATGCAGGCCATGCGCCAGCGCGGGTGGACGACTGAGATGATTCAGAGAGTGGCGTGGGATAATCCGCGCAAGTTCATGGGGCAGTGCGAGAAGTTTAAGCTGTGACGCGCCAGACGTAGAGGTTCTCGCCGATCCATTGCTCACATGGCAGTGTGGCTATGGAGGTGAAAAAGGCGCGGCTGCAGCCGGGCTTGTAGCGATCATGCAGCTCAATGACGATGGCTTCGATGTTTTCAATCCATGCGGCGCTGGATTCAAAGACCTCCTTTTCCGCGCCCTCCACATCCATCTTGAGCAGGTCCACCCGGCCCTGAGGGAAATGCTTGAGCAACGACGGCATGGAAAGGGCGGCCACCTGGCACTGGATGCCGGCTGACTGCGATGACTCTTCCACCCGCATGGCCCAGGAGCCGATGCCCGGATCCGTCAGGGTGATCTCCCCGTCGCGGCTCCAGACGGCAGCCTGGATGATCTCCACGCCCGGCAGCGCCCCGAGGTGGCGCTGCATCATGGCGAAATTGGCCGGATCGGGTTCGACGGCGACGATTTGGGTCTCTGGAAACTGGGTGCGAAAGTAGAGTGAGGCCAGTCCGGTATTGGCCCCGAGATCCAGGATGGTGCCGGGGCGGGCATCGAACGGCAGGCGATACTCGTGGTCGATGAAGATTTTTTTGTAGACCTCGATGTCCGTGCCGCCCGCACGGAGGATCACAGGAGCCTTCAATGCAGGAACCTGGACCGAGATTTCAAACTGCTGCCGCAGCACACTGACACGCAGCCAGACCATGAGACCCCGCACAAAGCCCAGCACCTGCACGTGGAGAATCAGCTCCCGGATTCGAGCCTTGAGCAAGGACAAGCCGACGGGCTGATTGGGTGGATTGACCGGAAATGGCGTCATACGAGCACGGGCAAAAGAGAGGGAAAGGACGCAAAGGACAAGACCAAACTGCGAGCGGGAGTCCTTTCCGTCCTTCTTTCGCGATTGCGCTCCCTGGAGCCCCCGCCATAGCGTAGGCGCTGTCCGTATGACCGCCCCGAACCTCGACACCATCGCCCTCATTGCCGGAAACGGCATCTATCCGGAAACCTTTGTGACTGCGGCGCGCAAGGCCGGGGTGAAGAAGCTGGTGGCGGCGGCTTTCACGAATGAGACGAAGCCGGAGCTGGCAGGGATGGTGGATGCCATCGAGTGGTTTCGCGTGGGGCAGCTGGGGAAGATGATCTCCTTCTTCAAAAAGCAGGGCGTGACGCAGACGGTGATGGTGGGGCAGATCGCGCCGAAGAACCTGTTTGATCTGCGCCCGGACTTCCGCACGCTGATCATGATGGCGAAGCTGAAGCAGCGGAACGCGGAGACGCTGTTTGGCGGCATCGCCAACGAGCTGGCGAAGGACGGCATCACGCTGCTGCCTGCGACGACTTTTCTCGAAGATCTCATGCCCGGCCCCGGCCATGTGGCGGGACCGCAGATCAAAAAACGGCGGCAGGAGGATGCGGAGTATGGGTTTAAAATTGCCAAGGAAAGCAGCCGGCTGGACATCGGCCAGACGGTGGTGGTGAAGAACGGCACGGTGCTGGCGGTGGAGGCCTTTGAAGGCACCAACGAGGCCGTCAAGCGCGGCGGCAGCCTGGGCCGTGGCGGCGCCACGATGGTGAAAGTATCAAAGCCGAAGCAGGACATGCGCTTTGATGTGCCCGTGGTGGGACCGGAGACGATCCGCACGGCAGCGGCTGCTGGGGTGGACTTGATCGCCGTGGAGGCGGGCATGACCCTGCTCCTCGGGCGAGAGGAAGTTTTCAGGCTCTGCCAGGAGCTCAAAGTGACTCTTCTGGCCCTGGCGTGAGTTTTACCTACGCCTGCCGCCACGTCGTGGACGGCTAAATTCTTGTCTCGTATTTCAGCCCGCGTTTGGGTCTAATGGCGGTGGATAGCGGAATATTCCGTTATTCACATAACATAATAAAGCAAAGATAAACAAACGCATAAAATGAAAACGAAACGAAACCACGCCTTCACTCTGATCGAGTTGTTGGTGGTGATCACAATCATCGCGATTCTCGCGGGATTGGCGGTACCCACCTACACCATCGTTCAGAGGATCGCCAATCAGAACAAAGGCGTCAGCAACGCCAGGCAGGTCATCCTCGCGATGAAACTGTTCGCAAAGGACCACAGCAGCCAGTACCCCGACACCGTGCCCAATCCGGTGACCGGGAGCCTGGCCCAAAACGCCAATGACGCGTTCCGCTACATGATCCAGGAAAAGTGCGCTCCGGATGAGCGCATCTTTGGCTGCCCCTCCGGTTACAATCCGGACGGTACCATCGGTCTGAGCCCCAACTATGGCAATGCCTTGCTGCCCGGTGAAAACCACTGGGCGATGACGGCCGGCCAGACGGACACCACGGTGGGCAACATGCCCCTCGTGTTTGAAAACCCAGCCTCCCCAAGCTGGCCTCCGCTCTGGAATGCCGACATGGCAGGCAAGATCGCTCCGGGCCGGACCTGGGCCGATGGCAAGATCATCATTGGGCGCAACGACGGCAGCGTCGCGCTCGAAGCGCTGGCAGACACCAAAGGCATGGTCGGCCCCAAAGGCATGGCCGGTAACTTGAACCTGTTTACACAGGCCTCAGACGGCATCCCGCAGCGCGTTTTGCAGGTGGTTTATGGCAACCAAGGGCAAATTGAACGCATGCTTGCTGACCCAAGTCTGCCCCCGCCTCTCGCCGTGGGCGGCACTCCTGCAGCCCCTCCGGTTCCCGGTTTGACTCCCGGAGGCCTGCCGCCAGCGGGGCTGTGATCAGTCATAAAATCTAGAGACATACCACGCCGCCGGATGCACGCCATCCGGCGGCTTTTTTGTGCCCGGGTTTGCAGGCGATCCCCCTGCCCCATGCGTAGCACTTTGGATGACTTTGCCCCGGTGCCTCGAAAGGTGACATTTTTTTCTCGCATTTCAGCGCATGGTTGGGTCTAATCCGTGGGTGCCGAATTAATTCCGGTGTCCTAATAACATCATAACCAACCAAAAACATACCCACATAATGAAAACGAAACGAAACCAAGCCTTCACTCTGATCGAGCTGTTGGTGGTGATCACGATCATCGCGATTCTCGCGAGTTTGGCCGTGCCCGCCTTCACGATGGTCCAGACCCAAGGCAACCAGATGAAAGGCGTCAACAACTGCAAGCAGGTCATCCTTGCTCTGAAGCAGTTCTCCAAAGACAACAACAGCCAGTATCCTGACTCCGTGGCGAACCCGCTGACAGGCAGCATGGCCCAGAGCGCCAACGACGCCTACCGCTACATGATCCAGGAACAGATCGTGACGGATGAGCGCATCTTTGGCTGCCCTGCCGGCTACAATCCGGACAACAACATCGGCCAGGCCCCGAACTACGGCAATGCGCTGATGCCAGGTGAAAACCACTGGGCCATGACCGGCAACCAGACGGACACCACCGTTGGCAACATGCCAATCGTCTTTGAAAACCCGACCTCCATCAGCTGGCCTCCCCTTTGGAATGCCGACGTGGCAGGTCAGATCGCTCCCGGCCGCACCTGGCCTGGTGGCAAGATCATCATCGGTCGCAACGACGGCAGCGTGGCCGTTGAAGCTCTGGCAGGCAAAAGAGGCTCCATCGGTCCTAAAATCATGGCTGGCGGTCTCAACCTCTTCACCCAGGCTTCCCAGGGCATCCCGCAGCGCATCCTGCAGATTGTTTATGGCAACAACAGCATGAACACCGGTGGCGGTGTGAACCAGGGCCAGATTCCTGGCAGCCTTCCTCCTCCTGGCGGCCTTGGCGCTCCCCTCCCTGGTGGACTGCCCGGCGGTG
>NZ_JBIPNG010000122.1:0-14738 GCF_044373815.1 Prosthecobacter sp.
CCATGGAGCACTGGACCGGCGTGAAGGTCCACGGCTGGCTGCTCGGGCGGCTCCAGGCCGAGCTGAGCTACAGCACCGTGGTGCGCTATCTCCATGACCTGGACTTTCACCTGCGCGTGCCGCGTCCCTGGCCGCTACCCCTGCTGGATGAACCCGAGCGTGAGGCGCAGCGCCAGAGCTTCCGCACGCAGATCGCCACGCTCGCCGCAGACCCACAGGTCGAGCTTTGGTTCGGTGACGAGTGCGGCGTGGATGGCGATCCCCGGCCAAGACGCCGGTGGGTGCAGCCGGGCAGCAAGCCCAAGGTGCCTCATCTCGGCAAGCATATCCGCCGCAGCGGCGTAGGGGCCGTCTGTCCGCAGAGCGGCGAGTTCTTCAGCCTCATGTTTGATGGCGTCGATGGAGCTGTCTTCCAGTGCTGGCTTGACGAACTGGCGCGCAGTGTGCCACCGAAACCGGGGCTGCGCCGGGTGCTGGTGCTCGACAACGCGTCCTGGCACAAGGTCAAAGCGCTCAACTGGTACCACTTCGAAGCACTGTTCCTGCCGCCTTACAGCCCGGACTTCAACCCTATTGAGCGGCTGTGGCTGCGCCTGAAGGCCGACTTCTTCACCGACTGGATCGCACGCAACGGCGCGGAACTCGAAGACCGTCTCTGCCACGCTCTCAACCACTTCATGTCATCGGCCTCAGAGACCGCCTCCATCTGCTCGATCCGGAAATGAGTTTTGCGATTTGCTATACCTCCGGGGAGAGGCTGGGTGAGGGGTCGGCCAAAAGCCTCCTTGACGCACTCCCACACCTTTTGACGTATTTCCCCCATGCTCACGCGCTTGGAAGAAATTCGCCGTGAAATCACGGGCGAACGCCTCACCCTCATCGAGTTCGCCCGCAAGCTCCGCCAAGATGCCACGGATCCCGAAGCCCTCCTGTGAGCTTGTCTACGCGGCCGCCGCATGAACAAACGCAAGTTCCGCCGCCAGCATCCGGTCGAACCTTACGTCCTTGATTTCTACTGCGCGGATTTGAAGCTCGCCATCGAACTGGATGGCGGACAGCACAACACCACCGAAGGAAAGGAGCACGACATAGCAAGAGAGTCCTTCTTACGATCTCAAGGCATCGAGACACTGCGGTTCACGAATGACGAAATGATGCGGCATACCGACAGCGTCATGAATGTGATTTGGAATCGCACCACCTTCACTCCTTAAAGCTCCCTGTCCTCAAAAACCGGTGCACCGCACGGAAAACCGCAGGCTGCAGGATGATCGTGGCATGATTCGTCGGCAGCAGCGTGAAGTCCGCCTCGCCTTCCCCATGCGAACTGGCAATCGTGACGACCCCATCCGATTCCGCACCCAGCAAACGCCGAAAAACCGGCAGCGTGTCCTTGTTTCCCATGATGACACCCGTCTCAGGCGGCAGCGGCCCCAGCTTGTTCGGCGTGCTCGTCGCATCCGTGCCGAGCTCTGCTGACACCGGCCCCAGCAGCCAGCGCACCCAGCCCCACTGCCCCAGTTCATCAATGATCTGACTGCCCTGATTCGGCGGTGCCAGCAGCACCGCACGCCCTAGCGGAAACGCCGGATCACGCTGCGCCGCCCACGCCCGAAACACAATGCCCCCGAGCGAATGCGTCACAAAATGAACTCGCGAACCCTCCTCAATTTCCAGCCGTTCCAGCGCCGGGTTCAGATGCTTCCCCACCGCATCCGCAATCGAAACGCGGTGCGACGGATACCCAATGCTCTTCACCCGATACCCACAAAACTTCAACCATAGCCCAACCAGCCACATGCTGCGCCGCGAACGTCCGAGTCCATGGATGAGAACGACGGTGTGGGCGGAAAGAATCGAGGATTTGTCTTTCATGGCAGATGGTTGAGCATCTCACTCCACCATTTGCCTGAATCACGCCAAATGTCAGCAAAAGAAACGAAGATTGGCCATGCCCCATGAAGGGGCAAGTCAGTCCTCCCAGTTGCGAAGCAACTGGGCTACTAACAAGAGCCGCTTCAATGATTAAACAAGAACGCCGGTGAGTTGATCAAAGCCCACGCCAGATCCTGCGCAGCCGTAAGCCGCTTGTTGCCCAGCTGGGTCTGGCTCAGACCAGCGTCACGACGCAGCTGCACCAGCTTGGGATCAAGCTGGATCGGCTTCTGCGTGTCGGTGTGCTTGGTTTCCAGCGCCACGAGCTGCTCATCCACGGGCAGCGGCCTGCGGGCATTGGCCAGCACTTTTTTCTGCGTCTGGTAGTCCTTGAACTGGTTGAGGAAGTGCTGGGTCAGCAGCGCATTCTGCTCAGGCGTGCGTTTGGGCGCCTTCAGTGCAGCGGCGACGGCGGCGGGTGTGCCAAAGCGGACAGTCGGGCTGGTGGTGACCCACAGGCGGAAACGGCCCGGGTTGTACTTGCCGTTCTGGAAGTTGGAGGTCATCACGATGGTGAACTGCGAACCGCCGTCATTTGCCACAGGCTTGGCGAATTCAAAGGTGGCCTCATGGCGGAATCCACCCTGCGGGCTCACAGCCCAGCCGCGGTCACGATTCCCTTTCTTGAGAGCATCGGTCACGACAAAGTTGGTCTGCTCGAAGTCAGCCTTCGGATTTTTCAGCAGCTGCTCTTCACCACCGCGCTTGCTGCGCTTGGCGTCCATCGGGTCCGTGCGGACGGTGAATTCACCGAGCACAAAGTTGCCATCGGTGGCAAGACCGGGGCCGTTGCTGGGCAGGCGGTCATCTGGGATCATCTCCAGCTTGATCGCAGTGATGTTGGTGAGCGTCGTTTTACCAATGAGCATGTAGTTGGCGGCAGCTTCGCGGCCGGCGGGCAGCGCCGTGGCAAAGAGGCTGCCATCCGGCTGCACTTCGAGTTTCTCCACACCCGCGGCACGCTGCACCTTGATGTTGTCAAACGGCTGCCATTCCGTGGTGAGATCGAGATAATTTTCCCACGCAGGCTGATTCGCAGCAGCGGTCTCCTGAACGGTCTTCACCTTGGCTTCGGCGGCGATGGTGGCGGCTTTGCGTGCTGCTTCCTTTTTGGCGATCTCCGGAGCCATCTTGGCTTTGTAAGCTTCGAGTTCCTTCTTTGCGGCATCAATGGCGGCAAGACGCTCCTGCTCGGCTTTGGCAATGATCGGCTGTTGTTCCGCCTCCTTGACCTTCAGTGCGGCGGCGAGCTGGTTGTTCTCAGGATCGAGTTCCTGCATGGAGGCCAGGGCGGCGTTGATTTCCTTCTCGCTCGCATGGCTGTTGAGGATGCGCAGGAAGATCGCATCGACGAGCTGGCGGTCGTCTTTGATCTCGCTCGTCAGTTTGGCAATGGCGTTGCCCGGATCGCTGATGGCATCACCCACGGTCGGACCGCTCATGAGAGCCATGACCGGACCAAGGTTGACCTCGTTGCTGCGTTCGCACTCGCACACGGATTCGCGGGCGGGTTTGCCGAAGTTGGCCAGGAAGCCATCCTGCAACTTGACCTGTCCATCAGCCAGAGCGGCGGCGCGGGTGCCCTTGGGCATGCCAGGGATGTTCGGCATGCTGCCGGTCACGGCAAAGACGGAGTCAAACAGCACCTCAGCAGGCAGGCGGCGGGCCTTGGCGTGGCTGTAGTTGGTCTTGTCGTCCTCGTTCCACTTGTTGGTGCCAAGGCTAAGATTGTACGTGCGGCTGTTGGCGATGATCTTCATCAGGTGCCGCACGTTGAAGCCGCTCTGCACAAATTCGTTCGTCAGGTATTGCAGCAGTTCAGGATTGCTCGGCGGATTGCCGGCGCGGATGTCATCCAGCGGTTCGATGACGCCTGTTCCGGTAAGATAGCCCCAGATGCGATTCGCATAGCTCATGGCAAAGTAATCGTTCTGCGGGCTGGTCATCCACGTGGCAAACTGCTCACGGCGGGTGCTCGCCGTTTTGCTCACGAGTTCCGTTTCAAACGGCACCTGGGGCGCGACGGGCTTGTTGGTGCGCAGATGCAGCACGTCACCGTCTTTTTTGTCGGCAACGATTTCGAACAACGGCTTCGCGCCTTCGACGGCACTACCGCCGATCGTCTGGCCCTTGGCTGCAGGATCGCCCTTGAGATCAATCTGCGCAAAGTAGGACGCGGTTTCATAATACTGATCCATCGTCCAGCGCTCGAAGGGATGGTCGTGGCACTTGTTGCAGTTGAAGCGTGTGGCGAGGAACAGGTGCGTGGTGTTTTCGCTGATCTCTTCGGCGGTGCGCACCGTCTTGAAGTAAGCGGCAGGCGGATTGTCCTTGTTCGAACCCGTGGCGGTGATGATGCGATACGCGAAGCGGTCATACGGCGTGTTGTCGGCGACCTGCTGCTTGATCCAGGTGCGCAGCCCGCCGGCACCTTCGGCACCAAGGAATTTCGCATTCACCTGCAGCATGTCGGCCCACTTGTTGGCCCAATGCTCCACGAAATCAGGATTGCCAATGAGCTTGTCCACCACCTCGCTGCGCTTGGTGCGGGTGTCACGCTTGTCAGCCAGGAAGGCATTGACCTCTTCGGGCTTCGGGGGCAGGCCGGTGAGATCAAGATGAATGCGGCGGAAGAAGTCCTCGTCATTGCACAGGCCGCTCGGCTCGATCTTCATGCGCTGCCATTTCTGCGCCACGAGTTCGTCGATCTTGTTCCACTTCTCAGGCTCCTTCCAGGCGAAGCCCGTGCGGTCGCCCATCACAGTGATCGTGGTGGCGGCGTAAGAACCTTCAAAGCGCGCGAGGATCGGCGCCTCACCACGGCGCAGACTCGTCATGAGACCTTTCTTGTCGGCTTCGATGACATCACCATTACCGCTGTCGAGGAAGGCCTCAGCCGTGACGTCTTTGACATAGCCATCCGCATAACGCGCAATAACACGCAGCTGCTGGCGGCCACCAATGCGCTCGATGACAGGATTCTTCGGAGATAGCTCGATGCTGGTCACACGCGGCGTCTTCAGGTCCAGCTTGGCACCCTGGCCGATCCAGGCTTTGAGCGACTCATAATAAAGCTCTCCCGGCACGGTGAGCTGTCCCCCTTCATGCGGCACGCTGCCGCTGGCCTTCAAAAGCATCAGCGAATGCTCCGGCGATGCGACGTTCGCACGGCGGCTGGAGAGATCATCGGCAAAGGCGAGCACATCGTAAACGGGATCATAACCACGCAGCGAAAGCTTGAAGCCCGCCTTGCCTTCCTTCGCTCCGTGGCAGGTGCCTTGATTGCAGCCGAGCTTCGACATGATGGGCATCACATCACGCACGTAGTCGGGGTGGAGGGCCACGTTCATGCCGCTCACGTTCACCGGAATGTTCGCTGTCTTGCCCAGGAATGAGACCTTCACGTTGGTGGCACCATCCTTGTCCGGACGCACCATGCCGCGTGTGTTCACATCCACGACTTCGGCGTTTTCAGAAGTGATCTTGGCCATGCGCGTCACATCCGCACGTGTGCCGTCGCTCATGCGGGCGGTGACCAGCAGCTGCGCGTATTCGGTGGGCTTGCCGATTTTGATCGTGGTCGGTTCGACGTCGATGGAGGCAACCGTCGGCCCAGCGTGCAGGGTTTCGATCTTGTGGTCCTTCTCGACCACCACACGCACGCTGTCGTCCACGATCACATCCGAAGCGGCGAGGATCTTTTCCTTCTCCAGCGGCACCGAGACAAACTCCTTGGCGATGGCTCCTGTGGCCGCGTCAATGAGACGAATCTGCCCATCCTGACCCGCAACTGCGACCGATTTGCCATCCGGGCTGAAGGTCACGCTAAAGATGCCGCAGGGAATCGCCGTGCTGCTGAGCTGCTTCACATCTTTGGTGACCCAGGCATCCAGCTCCGGGCCCTTGCCGCTCACCGTTTCGACGATCTTCTTCACCGCCTCAGGCATCGTGCTGTTGTAATCACTGGCGTAAATGTTCACCATGCCCGTGCCTTCAAACGAGGTTCCTGCCGCGATGCGCTTGCCGTCTGGTGCGAAATCGACGCCGAAAATGCGGCCCTGCATCGCGGGGAATTTGCGGATGAGATTCGCATTGTCGCCAATCACACGCTTGGTGATGCGCTCCATGCGGTAGATCGCAGGCACGCCATCGGTCCCGCCAATGAGCACTTCATTGCGCAGCGGATGCCGCGCCAGCACCTGCACACCGCCCTTGAGCGCGCCGGGGGTGATGGAGGTGATGTTATCAACGAAGCGCTGCGTCGCCACCTCCGTGAGCTTCACACTCATGTCACGACCGCAGGAAACGACATGCTTGCCATCCACTCCCCACACGGTGTCCAGCACCCAGTCGCTGTGCCCGCCCATGAAAAGCGTTTCCTTGCCGGTGGCCACCTCGATGGCACGCACTGCATTGTCTCCACAGCCGAACGCAAGGTATTTGCCATCCGGCGACCAGCTCGCGCCATACAGCGTGTCGAAGGTCAGCGACTTGGAAAGCTCCAGCTTTTTCGCCGCCACGTCCCAGATCTGAATTTCCCCCATTCGCGCCGGGCTGCCGCCGGTAAGCGCGATCTTCTTGCCATCCGGTGACCACGCCAGCTTCTGAATGCGTTCCGCAAGACCGACGAGACGTGCGACGATGCCGCTGCCGTCCGCCTTGTGCACCAGCACCTCATGGTAACCCGCCACCGCGATCATGCTGCCATCCGGTGAATACTCGATCGACGTGATGGCCGGAGCCTTCACATACACCGGAGGGTGCGCCATGTCGTATTGCGCCTTGGCAGACGCCGGGGTGTCATCCTTCGCACCTTCCGCGATCCAGCGTTCGATCAGGGCGATCTGCGTTTCATGCAGCGGTTCCGCCTTCTGCGGCATCTCCACCTTGCCCTTTTCATCCGGTTTGATCAGCTTCAGCAAATTGGATTCAGCCGGTTTGCCAGCGACCACCGCATGGCCTTCCTCGCCCCCTTTGAGCAGCGCCACGAACTCCGTCATGATGTAGTCGCCCTTCTTTTTCGCCGGCTGGTGGCAGCCATTGCACTGCGCCTGAAAGATCGGGCGGATGTGCTTGTAGAAGGAGACTGGCTTGTTCGGGTCAATGCCCTCGTCCTTCTTCGGCGGTGCGGCATGCACGGCGGCGGCGAGGAAGAGTACAGGAATGAGGAGACGTGTCTTCATGGGTTGGCGGGCGTTTTTTGACAAAATCAGGGCAGCCCAGCACAACGCCGGTCCAATGTGCCGTCTTGCGCACCTCCCACCCTAGGGCGGGATCGTCCATGCTCATAGCGGAGAATGACGGGCTGTTGCCTCTCCACGAAGTCTCCCCATGGTGGACACCCTGATGCTCCCCGAATCTCTCAGCACCCGACTCAGCCGCAGCGTGTCGGCGGATTTTTTCCGCCCCCTCGCCCGGCCCTCCGCGCCGGTGTACGTGGACTGCGCGGACCGACTGCTCGAGGAAGCCGGTGAAGCAGGACGCCTCTCTCAGCGCGAAACCAACGAGATCATCCGCGAAGTCATCGCCCGGCATCCTCTATCCCTGCTGGCCGAGGACGAAGGTGCCGCACTCCGCGATGCACGGCAGCGCGCCGGCCAGTTTTTCAATCGCCTCATCGCCGCCGGCTGGCTGGAAGATCAGACCCTCGGCCTGCACGAGCGCTGGGCCGTCATCACCCCCGGCCTGCGCCCCCTCCTGCGCATGCTGCGCGACCTCGCCGAAGATCGCGTGGCAGAACTCAAAACCTTCGCCGACACCTTGCGTGGCCTCTGCCAGACTCTGGAGGAGCGCGGCGTGCTCGATCCCGTGCTCAAGCAGCCAGATCAGCTCCGCTCCACCGTCACCGATCTCTCCCAGCGCCTCGAACGCGCCATCGAGCAGCTCCACGCCGTCGAAAAAATCGTCACCAGCTTCGAGCAGCGCCAGCGCCAGAGCGCCACCGCCGCCGATACGCTGAGCCTGCTCTACGAGGAGTTCGGCCAGGGCCAGCACATGGTCTGCTACGATGCCCTGCGCCGTGGCGGCCTGCTCATGCGCATCGAACAAGCCCGCAGCACCATTGCGGAGCGCCATGACGATCCCCTCATGCGCGAACGCCTCTCCGAAGGACTGCGCGAGCACTACGGCTACGACTCCACCGAGTCCTACGACCTCGCCATCTCCCTCCTCACCCGGCTCGACCGCGATCTCGGCGGCCTGAAGCGCCGCGCCGAGGCCATCGACCTGCGCATGGCCGCCTTCAACCGCCTCAGCCAGCAGCGCTACCGCTACCAGACCGAACTGCGCGGCCGCCGTCCGGAGATCATCAAAGCCTACTGCGACGCCATCAACACCGCCCACGCCGGCGGTCGCTTCTCCGAACTCGGCGCCAAGCCCGCCGACTTCGCCCCCCGTTGCGTCGAGACCCGCTTCTTCTTCGGCACCGAATCCCTCTACAAACCCCGCCGCACCAAAGCCCCCGTCGATCTCACCTTCGGCCAAAGCGGTGCCGTCAAACAAAGCGAAGACGACGTCCTCGCCGCCTGGAAAGAGCGCCAGCGCCTCGCCCTCACCCCCCAGCGCGCCGCACGCCTCGTCGCCAAGCTCATCCCCAATAAAAAAGGGACCACCAGCACCGAAGACATCCACCTCGAAACCACCGACGACCTCCTCGATCTCCTCGCCGTCGTGGCCTACGAACACGCCCCCGCCCTCGCCGGCAAACGCATCCGCTGGACCGTGGACGGCCTCCGCCGCCGCAACGGCCTGGAACCGCACATCATTGAGCACGACACCCACGCCGGGCATCGCATTGAGAGGTTTGGCATCACAAGAGAAGGTTGAGGAAGCATCCAAGCCCCTCCATCATCTGCGCCCCCATGTCCGCCTCCACCTCCGATCCCCTCTGGCCGCGCTTCTTCTGGAGTGATGTGCCGGATGCTGACCGCGCCGCGTTGCGCGAGGTGCTGGCGGAGTTGCTCGGCCGCGGCGTGCTGCTTGGCGATGAAGGCAGTGGACGAGAACTCTACATGCTGGCACGCGATCATTACCGCACCCATGTGGAAGATTACCTCGCGCCTCTCGCGCTGGAGCTGATCGTTGATGACGAAAATTCGCTGCTGCAGGCCAGGCCTCGCACGGAGTCCTGCCTGCTCCTCGGTCGTTTTGACAAGGACGAAACTCTGGTGCTCCTCGCACTGTGGCGCCTGTATGACGATGAAATCAGCACCGGCAGCCAGGAGGCCGTCATCGTCACCGTGGATCAACTCTGGGCCGCGCTGAAAGTGTATTTTGACAAAGTCGCCACCCCGGAAAAATCCCAGATCGAGTCCTGCCTTGTGCGCCTGCGCCGGCATCGTCTCGTGCGCACGCTCAAGCCCGAGGGCATGACGCAGGCGGGGGAAATGCAGATCGAAATCCTGCCCAGCCTCTCGCGCGTGATCCCCTTTGATGACATCGCCGCATGGCAGGCACGCGTGGAAACTTTTCAGCCGCCCAAAGACGGCAGCGCCGTTGAGGAGGTGCCCGCATGAGCCAGTCGCGCATCACTCTGAGCCGCATCTTGGCCGTCAACTGGTACGGCTACCGTCAGATCATCGACGTCTCCGGCCTCTCCCTGATCACCGGTGCGAACGGCAGCGGCAAAAGCGCCCTGCTGGATCTCATTCAGTTCGTCATGCTGGGCGAGCAGCAGAGCAAATTCAACAAAGCCGCCGCAGGTGCGGGCAGCGGTCGCAGCCTGCGTGGCTACTGCCTCTGCGACACCAACACCACCGGGCGCGACGGCCACGAGCGCTACCTTCGCCCCAGCAGCGTCACCCTCGCCGCACTCGAATTCACCTGGCCCACGCAACCCGGCGAAGAAGAGCCACGTCGCGAGACCTGGGGCGCACGCATCGAATACGAAAGCCCCACCGCCAAGCCCTCGACCATCTGGTTCTGCGCCGGTCGCCGCCTCGCCTGGCAGGACTTCCTCAACAGCGAAGCCGGACCTCAGGCGATGCAATTCCTGCAGGAGGACGAGTTCCGCACCCGCGTGAAGCGCGAGCTCGACGGCGACGTCTGGGATCGCCAGAAAGCCTACCTCGATGAGATGGCCATGCGCAGCCACCTCGGCTTCGATCCCGAGCAGATGGGCAAGACCCTCCCGCGCGCGATGGCCTTTGAGCCGGAGAGCAACTTCGAAAAATTCGTGCGCGAATTCCTCCTCGAACCCGGCATGCCGGATGTGAAGGCCGTGAAAGCCAGCGTCGATGCCCACCGCCGTGCCCAGGAGCGGCTGGAAAAAATGCACGATCAGCTCGAGCGCCTGAAACGCATTTCCACGCATCATCAGGACTGGATCAATTCAAAACGCGAATCCGCTCTCTACACGCACCTCAGTGATGCCTTGAAGCACGAGGAAGCACTGGAAAACCTCCAACGCAGCCGTGCCGAGCTGGACGAAAAACAAGCGGACTACGAGGACAATCGCAAAACCCACGAGCAGACGCTTGAAGAGCGCGACCGCCTGCGCCGCTCGGTGGAGGCCGCACGTGCAGCCCTCGGCGACAAAGCCGTGCGCATGGAGGAAAACGACCGCCGCCGCCGCGAAGTGTCCAAAGAGATCACGCGCCTCGAAGCTGCCGCCACGAGCCTGCACGACCAGATCCGCTCCCATCTGCGCCACTGGCAGGACTGGACGCTGCACGCCGCCCGTCTCGGCCTGCAGGACACCACCGATGCCTCCGCCGCCATCACTGGCATGCAGAGCAAAGACGAGAGCAAAGCCCTCGCTGCCGCGCGCGATTCCTCTCATGCCTTCATCAAGCTGCGCGACGAAGCCATGGAGCAGCTCCGTCCCGTCGAAGCTCGTCTGGCCGAACACGAGATGCGCAAGTCCGCTCTGCACAAAGACCTCACTCAGCTCCGCGAAGGCCAGGCATCCCCTTCTCCTCTGCTCAATGCCTTGCTTTCCCGCGGTCAGAAGGCCGTCGCACTGGGCCGCGTCGTCGAAGTAAAACCCACGGCCGAAAAATGGTGGCCGCTGCTGGAGAGCGTCCTCGGCATGAACCGCCGCGCCGTCATTCCCGAAGACTTCCGCGCCGCCTGGGATCAGGCCCAGCAGACACCCAGCCCGAACGAACTTCTCATCCATCCCGAGGAAGCCGCCAAAACCACCGCCAAGGTCGAGAAAGGCTCACTGCGCGAGATGCTTGAGACCCAGCACCCGGTCGCGGGCAAAGTGCTCGATCACTTGCTCGGCGGCATCGTCGCTGTGAACAAAGCCGCGCAGCTCGACAAACACGAGCGTGCCCTGTCACTCGACGGCTGGCTCAAAGACCCGCCGCGTCGTGTTCGCCTCACGCCGGAAAAAGAACTCACCCTCGGCGAGGAAGGCCTGCGCCGTCTCCGTGACGTGCGTGAAAACGAACTCCGCGAAACGGATGCCGTCATTGAAGAAGTGCGCCAAGATCGCGATGATCTCCGCGCCTTCGTCAATCGTGGCATGGAGTGGCGTCTGGATCGCTTCAACGTACCAGACGGCGCGGACGAAGTGCCGCTGCTGCCCAAATTCCGCAAAGAACTTGGCGAACTCCAGGCCACCTGGGATCTGTTGGCCACACCCGACAACGTGAAGGCCATGGAAAACCTCCGCGTGGAAAACGCCTCGCTGGAAGGCATCCACGAGCGCATCGGCAGCCTCAAATCCGCTATCACTGCCTTCGAACTCGCCAAGCCCCGTCTCGAAGAATCCATCAGCGAAGACATCTTCCAGGAGGAGCAGACCCACATCGCCCGTCAGGCCTCGCGCACTCTTGTGCGTGGCTCATCAGACGATGAGATCACCACGCGCATCAATGCCGAACGCCAGAAATCCACCTCCTGGCGCAAGTCCATCGAGATGGCCGCCGCACTGGCCATCCAGCTCGACACACACGCATTGGAGGCCCGCCGCCTGCGCGATGTGCAGCGCCAAGAACTCGTCGCGGCCCACGCCGATCTCAGCGATGCCCTCGATGCTGAAGCCGAGGACAACGAAGCCTACGACAAGCGCCGTGAAGATCTCGAAACCCACGAACTGGAGCGCTACAAGACCGCCGCCCTCGAAGCCAAGCGCGAGTGGGAGGACCGCCTGCAGCACCAAGTTCTCGATGTGCTCCGCGAAAAACTCAGCGAAGCCGACCGCACCAAGCGCGAACTCAACCGCGCCATGGATCACGAGATCGGTGGCTGGCGCTACCAACTGACCAGCCGTGCCGACAAGGCTCACACCGCCATCTGGACCCTCGTCGAAAAAGGACTCCCCAGCGGCTCCGAAATGGAACTCTTCAACGCCGCCGGTCGCGAAGACATCGAGCGCGCCAAGAACGAACTCATGGCCGCCATCGACGCCGCCGACAATCCGGAAGACAAGCGCCACCAGCGTGCGCTCGACTACCGCTACTACCATCACTGGGACATCGAGGCCAAGCCCGCCGGTCGTGGCGATGCCGCAGCCATCAGCTTGAACAAGAGCGCCAAGAAACAAAGCGGTGGCGAAAACCAGGCCCCCTTCTTTGTCGCCACCCTCGCCGCCTTCCGCCGCGTGTACGATCTCGGCCGCCGCGACGATCCGCAAAACCTCGGCCTCGTCGTCATGGACGAAGCCTTCAGCAAGCTCAGTGGCGACCGCATTGACGACTGCCTCGCCATGGCCCGCAACTTCGGCCTCCAGCTCATCATGGCCTTCCCCGAAGACCGCCTGCCCACCATGTTTCAGCACGCCGACACCGTCGTTCAATGCCGCGTCGAACGCACCTACGACCCGGACACCGAGCAAATCCAAAACATCGAAAACTGGGTCGTTCGCGTCGAAGGTTCACGTCTTGCTGAACTGATGGAATGAAATGGCTCGCCCAGTTGCACCAAGACTGGATGACCGCCCGAAAGCGGCGCGTGACAGCATCGGCACAACCATTTCGTCGCGACTGGGAACAGCTGCTTGAAGATGCGGGCATCCGTTCAGCGGAAGATCAGCAGACCGCTCTGCGAGAGGCACAACAGCTTGCCAAATTTCAACTGATCCCCCGCAAACGAAACCCACGCTTCATCGACAAGATCGTCGTGCCATTGGAGTCAGAAGCCTGGCTGCACGAACAGTTCGGCACCCAGTCTGGCGCAGCATCTCAGGAGCAGGCGCTCAATGCAGTGCGCGCTTGGTCAGCGAAAACACACCCGCTCATGCCAGAATCATGGAGCGAACTATGCCAGCGCTACGAATCCAAACATCTCGAATCCCAGCAAAGCTTCCTCGAACGCGCCTTGGAAACACTCTTCGGCCGCGAGACACCGCTGGAAGCTGTCGGCATTCAAACGAGCAACAGCACCCTGCACTACTGCGGCCCGCTGGTGCTGCATTTCGCAGACCACTCAAAGCCACTCGACCTCCGCTACGAATCCACGCTGTCCGTCGCAGAGCTCGAACAAACCACGCAGATCACCACCACCGCTCAGCGTCTGCTCACTGTCGAGAACCGCAAAACCACCTTCCTCCAGCTCGCACATGCAGATACGCAACGCAGCACCTTGATCGTCACCACCTCCTTCCCCACGCAGGCGGTAAAACTCCTGCTGCAAAAGCTGCCACCCTCTTTGCCCCACTACCATTTCGGCGACACCGATCCCAGCGGCTGGGACATCATGCGCAAACTGCGTGAACTCGCTCCTCACCCCGTGCTGCCCATTCACATGTCATGGCGACCATCCGCCCAAGCAACGCCCCTGACCCAGCGCGACCTCCAGATCATCGCCCGCCTTCTCGCCGACCCCAGCATGGCGGACTGCCACCCAGTTTTGCAAGCCATGCAAAACTCCGGCACGAAAGGCGACTTCGAGCAGGAATCCCTCGGGCGCCCCTCCTTTCCGGAGTGGCCATTTTATGAGAACACGTGACTGGAACGCCAGTTGACCCGGAGCTTCTGCGGGCGGACGATCTTACATCATGGCCTCCCCAACCGACCGCACGCACACCATCGCTGTTTTTTGCGACTTCGAAAACCTGGCCATCGGCGTGAAGGACGCCCAGTATGACAAGTTCGACATGAACAAGGTGCTCGACCGCCTCCTGCTCAAGGGCAGCATCGTCGTGAAGAAAGCCTACTGCGACTGGGACCACTACAAAAGCTTCAAAGCCGGCATCCATCAGGCGTCATTTGAACTGATCGAAATCCCCCACGTACGCCAGTCCGGCAAAAACTCGGCGGACATCCGCATGGTCGTGGATGCCCTCGACCTCTGCTACACCAAGCCGCACGTGGATACCTTCGCCATCGTCAGCGGCGACTCCGATTTCTCACCTCTCGTGAGCAAGCTGCGCGAAAACAACAAAACCGTCATCGGCGTCGGCGTGAAGCAGTCCACCAGCGGCCTCTTCATCGACAACTGCGACGAGTTCATCTTCTACGACGACCTCGTGCGCGAAGAAGAAAAGACCAAGAAGCGCATCGCACGCGCCAAGCCCGCACCCTCCACCGTCAAGCCATCCGCTACTCAGGAACGCAAACCCGGCGGCGATCCCGAAAAGGCGATCCAGCTCGTCGTAGAGACCGTCGAAGCCATGCTCGGCCGCAGCGGCAGCGACACCGTCTGGGCCGGCCCGGTCAAACAGGCCATCCGCCGCCGCCAGCCGCAGTTCGACGAACGCTTCTACGGCTTCAGCACCTTCAGCGCACTCCTGGAAGCAGCCGCAGATCGCGGCCTGATGAAGCTCGAGAAAAACGAAAACGGCTACCGCATCAAAGTCTCAGCCTCCGAAGAATAGTACGACAGACACTCCTGTCTGTCGATCAGCGTCACTGCGC
>NZ_JBIPNG010000524.1:0-4371 GCF_044373815.1 Prosthecobacter sp.
TCAAGCTGCGGCCATGGTTGGTTACGAAGTCCCGCACGCCGAGCCAGCGAGCGCCAAACTCCTCGGCCATGCCGCGCGTGCGGCTGTCTTTGATCATCCGGCGCACCTGCGCCTCCAGCACGGCGGGCTCGTGCAGACGCGGGGCCGCCGCACGCAGTTCGTCATCTGGAATCGAGTCCCAGAACAGGAAGCTCAGCCGCGTGGCCAATTCATCGCCCGACACCGGCTGCCAGCGCGGCCCGGCCGCTGGCTGCTCCACGCGGTAAAGGAACCACGGCGATGAAAGCACGCGGGCAAGAGCGGCGCGGAGGGCCGGATCGTGCTTGATGCCCTCAGCACGATCAACGCGGTAGGACGCGAGGATGGTTTCGCGTTCATCGACACCGAGGGACCGACGCCAGGCCCGGGCGGCGAAAGCGAGCAGCGAATCGAGGTGGCGGGGCTCGGCGGCCGCCTGATCGGCTAGGAGTGCCGCATCATCCCGTTTCAAGCGTTTTTCAAAAGTTTGGATGAAGAAGTGCATCTGGGCCTGGCCTTTTTGGGAATACAACTTCAGCAGTTCCGCATACATGAGCGTGTTGGCGGGCGCGTCCTCGCGCAGGAAATGCAGTTCGCTCCAGAGACGTTCCAGCTCCGCCCGGCCCGTCTCATCGAGAAGGAGTCGGCGCAGCGGCTCGTCCTCGCGGTGGAACATGAAAAGGCTTCCTTGGGCGTCCCGCGGGATGACCGGCTCAAAGAGCACCGCCGGTGGAAAAAGAGCGCGAAACTCCGCCGCAGGCCGGGCCCGCTCGGCGGCGACGCGCGAATGCACGATCTGCGCGACCCGTGGCTCGGGCTCGTCCGCGATGAGTGGGTCTCCGGAACGCCATGCAGTTGGGTTGATCCGCCCTTCTCTTATCTGCTTGGCGTCCATGAGGTCCGGCTCAGCGAGCAGCAAAGCCTGGACCGTGGCCGTCTCCGGGCTGCCGGCATCGAGGCTCACATCGGCGCGGAGGAATCGCGGCAGCGTGAGCGACTTCAAGAGCGGCGCTGGCAGCTTCCGCAGGTCGATGCGGACCTCTGAACCTGCCTCCGTGACCAGGGCGTCCGGTGGCACGGGCCGGCCTTGCGGATGATGGCCAAACCGGAGTCCGCACGCCGCCTCGACGGCTGATCGCAGTTCCGCGTGCTCCGCTAGGACCAGCGTGGGCCCGTCGCCGCTCTCCAACCGCAGACGGTCCCAGACCACGAAGGTGCCTGGCTGCGCCGGGGCCACCTGCCGCGCGACCAGCCGGAAGATCGGTTCGCGGGCAGCACCCTGAACCTGCTCACGGGCGACCACACGGAGCATGTCCACCCAAGCAGGGACGCCGTTGCCGACCGCCAGCACATTATGCCGGCGGTAGTTGCTCCAGAACAACCTGTCCTGCATGGCCGTGATCGCTGCGAGCACGGGTGCGGGGTCGGTCGTGGCCGCGCGCCATTTTTCTCGGACCAAGCCCATGATGTCCGGCGGGAGACCGACAGCCGGCAGGGGGGAGGGCTTCACTCCCAGCCCGGCCAGCGCCTGACCCAGCTCTGGCGCGGCGAGATGCGAGAGTTCGAAGGAAACGCCGTCGCCTTTGGAGGGATGGGCATCGGCGACACGGCCAGAGACCACGACGTTGGCATCGATCGGGCTTGTCCAAGCGACCGTGACCGGGCGCTTGGGTCCCGGATGCACGAAGACCGACCGTGCAGGCAACTTCGTCCACACCTGCGAGGGCACGGCAGCGCTGTTCACGAAGACTGCGGGCTCGGAGCCGAGGCTCCACGATTTCAGCTCGGTTCGCCCTGCGTTGCTGTCGCGCGGTTCGGTAAGTAACAGTGGGGCGGATGTCGTCTCTAGGAAGCTCCAAGTGGCCCCGTGCTTGTCCGGCCTGGGGTTGCTCTTCAGAAGATCGGGAATCACATCGGCGACGCTCCAGCTACGCTGATCGCCGGTTGTTTCGCGGATCGTCCATTCGATGAGCGTGGTGTCGGCGCCGTGGTTTTGGTTGGGCTGCACGGTTAGAAGCAGCAACTCGCCGCGCCGAACCGACACCTTGTGCTCGAAGGGGACCGAGCCCGCTTCCGCAACCTTCGACTCCACGAGCACTCGTTTCGACGCATTCCAGCGGGAGTCGATGTTCTGACGCACCGAGTCGAGAGCAGACTGCCGCTGTTTCCTCTCGGCTTCCACTAGGGCTGCTTTCGCCTCCCAATGCTTCGTTTTCGCATCGAGCTCCGCTGTCGGCTGGACGCTGAGTCCCGCCCAAAGCGCGGCTAGGTAAGTCGCGTTGAGTTTCTCCTCCGCCGCAACTTCCGCGATGGCGGTGGCACCGCCACGATTAAGGCGGTCGCGATGTTTCAGCGTCGCCACGAGATGCGCGCCGAGCGGCGGCTCCCCATTGGGTCCAGCATAGCACGAGTGAAAACTGCGCAGCGCCTTCTCAGCCTCCGCCGCCCAGTCCGGACCGTCCGGGGAGTTCGAGAAACGGAAGCCCGTGGGCAGCAGCACCGCCCGCGCCGCGACATAGCGGGCCGCCTGATGATAGCGCTCGACCAGCCCGGGCGTCATCGGCATTGCCTCACCGACATTGGCAAAGCCCTCGCCGCCCACGCTATCGGGCGCAAACTCGCCGGCCCGCGTCGGCTGCATGTCCACACCCGTGAGATCGCGCACCGCATGATCATACTCCGCATTGGTCAGCCGGCGCAACGTCACTGGCCCCGGGTCCCCCGCGTGCGCCGCCGCCGTCGCATCCACCGCTGCCCCGATCCAGCTTAGCAACTGGTCCCGTTCGGCTAGGCTTGGCTGTGCAGCCTTCTTCGGCGGCATGTCGCCCTCGTTCAACCGCTCAGCAATGTCCTCCAGCACCTTCGGCTGCGCGAGTAGCGCCTCAGCAGTGCCAAGGCTCGTGAGATCGAGATCATTGTCCTCGGGCTTCTTGCCGTGGCATTTCCCGCAGGTCTTAACCAACAGCGGATGAATCCGGTCGGCATACGCCTTCGCCCGGTCAGCCGCATCATCGGCAGCAGCCGTGAGCGTGACACACGCCACTACGGCGGGAATGAGAAATCGGATCATCGGACTCATGGTTGGAGCGGTGACTGGACGTTGGTGGCGCAGGCAAAATCATCCGTTCTCCCGCACCACCGGCAGCCATTCGCGCCAGCTCAGAATGTGCTGGCGCATGAGGCGCTCGCACTCGGTCGGCGACTTGTTTTTGAAAGTCTTTACCACACCTTGGTGACTGCTCACGGTCTCTGCACGCGTGCCGCGCGTTTGGAGTTGCTTTGAGCGATGCAGTCGCCCCAGCCAAAGCTCCAACTCACTGCGCAGCGAATGCCAGAGCTTGAGCAGTCGTGCATTCCCCGATGCCTCCAAAATGATCTCGTGGAAATCGAGATCCAAATGCGTGACTTGAAGCAACGTGGTGGCCTTGCTCGTGGCCTTGATATTTTTCTCAAGACGCGAGCAGTCTTCGCGCAAGGCTGGCGCAGCCAGTCGCGCCGCCACGGGTTCCAGCGCGAGACGCAGCACATACAGCTCTTCAAAATCATGCGGCGTCAGATCTTTGACATAGGCCCGACCAGTGCCGCTGAACTCCACCAACCCTTCGCGTTCGAGAGTGAACAACGCCTCCCGCACTGGCACGCGACTAACGCCAAGCCGTTGCGCAACGGCAGACTCAGCGAGGAGGTGACCGGGAGAGATCTCGCCATCGAGGATTTCTTGCCGGAGACGGGAGACGGTGATGTCGGAGCGGGTGGTTGCAGCTGGAGGCAAGTTCATGAGGTATACCGTTTCAATACGGTATACTGTTAGAGCTCTTTCAATCCAGAACAAAAACCATTGAGCGCCAGAGTGCAGACGTTCGTCGGAGTCGAGAATGACAGCGATGCAGCGACTGGGCCATAGATGTTCCGACTCATTGAGGCCAATGCCGTTTCACAAACCGCAATGATCACCGCGTGGTGAACTGATGAATGGTCGTAGTGCGATACGTCTCGCCGGGACGGAGGATGGTCGTGGGGAACTCGGCGTGATGAACGGAATCGGGGTGATGCTGGGTCTCCAGGCAGAGGCCGTGGAAGCGATCATAGCCTGCGCCGTTTTTGCCCTTGAGCGGCGTGGTGTAGGTGGCGGTGTAGAGCTGGATTCCGGGCTGGTCGGTGAGGATTTGCATCACGCGGCCGCTCTTGGGCTCATACACTTCGGCGGCGAGGGCGGGCTTGGTCTGCGGCTTGTCGGCGAGAACGAAGGCGTGGTCGTAGCCGCCGATGGAGATTGCAGCGAGACGGCTGCCGATGACTTCGCTCTTGGTGAAATCAAATGCGGTGCCAGCGACTGACAGCAGCCTTCCCGTG
>NZ_JBIPNG010000523.1:0-4371 GCF_044373815.1 Prosthecobacter sp.
GCCAGCGCTTGGAGGGGACGGTGCCGCTCATGGAGATGGAGAGCATGAGCACGAGACCGCGCGAGGTTTCACCACCGACGATGTTGATGCCGTACTCCTTGGCGATGGCGCGCATGCCGCGATAGATATCGGAGAGAAACTCGACCTGCATGCTGGGTGGAGCCACGAGGGTGATCATGGCGTGGCGCGGTGTGCCGCCCATGGCGGCGAAATCGCTGACGACGCGGGCGATGGCTTTGCGCCCGATGAGCTTGGGCGGGGTTTCGAGCGTGAAATGGACGTCCTGCACAAGGGCGTCGGTTTTGAGCAAGGTGTGTTCGTCCTTGGTGCTGCGGACGACAGCGCAGTCATCCCCTGCCCCGGCGATGACATCGCTGTCGAGCTTCACTCCGCGCATGAGTTTGCGGATGAGGTTGTCTTCTCCGATGTCGGCTAGAGTGGGCATCAGAGGGGAATGACGAATGACGAATTTCCGAATGACGAAATAATGACGAAGGCCGAATGAGGAAGGCAGACGGAATGCCTTGGGCTGGTCGACGTGGCTGGGATCATTTGGTTTTCAGTCGTCATGACTACTGCTTAACGACCACATTGGTGCCGTCAAAATGAAGGAGGCGGTTTTTGAGGCCTCGAATGGCCTGCTTGTGGATGTAGACTTCGGTGCCGCCGATTTGATGGCGGTGCTCGGTGGGGGCCTGTGCGCCGCTGATCCAGGTGAGCTGGCACCATTCCTGACCGCTGAGATCTCCCTGGCTGCAGCGCACGTAGTCGAGATGCAGAACATCCCCCGGGTGGCCGATGCTCTCAATGTTGTGCTTGGAATCCAAGAACTCGGCGAAGGCCTGAGAGTAGATCAGGCCGGAGCGGAGGCGATGGAGGACCATGGACATGATTTTAAAGCGACAAAGCGCGGGACGGGGTGACCGTTCCGCGCTTTGTGGGAAGACGAGATCGTCAGTAAGCGGGGAATCAGCCGAGGGCGGCGGTGTAGTTGGCAGCGACGGCGCTCCAGTTCACGGCGTTCCACCAAGCGGCGAGATAGTCAGGGCGCTTGTTCTGATACTTGAGGTAGTAGGCGTGCTCCCAGACATCGCAGCCGAGGATCGGGGTGCCGCTGCCGTCCATGAGGGGATTGTCCTGGTTCGGGGTGGAGGTGATGGCGAGCTTGCCATCCTTCACGACGAGCCAAGCCCAGCCGGAGCCGAAGCGGGTGACGCCAGCCTTGACGAAGGCTTCCTTGAAGGCATCGAAGCTGCCGAAGGTGGCGGTGATGGCTTCACCGAGAGCACCGGTCGGAGCACCACCGGCGTTCGGGCCCATGATGTTCCAGAAGAGGGTGTGGTTGAAGTGACCGCCGCCGTTGTTGCGGATGGGGGCCTGGATGTCTGCAGGCACCTTGGAGATGTTTTTGCAGAGGTCTTCGATGGACAGCGCTTCGAGGTCGGCCTTGCCGGCGAGGGCGTTGTTCAGATTGGTGACGTAAGCGTTGTGATGCTTGCCGTGATGGATCTCCATCGTGAGCTGGTCGATGGTGGGCTCAAGCGCGTTGGTGGGATACGGCAGGGGGGGGAGGGTGTGGGCCATGGTAGGGTGGGTGGGGTTGATGGTTCCCGGGTAAGTATCGCGAATCTGCAGCGGAGCAAGTGGGAGAATACCCCATGATGGACGAAAAAGACGCGGCGGCGGCGGCGTTCGTACAGCACCCTACAACCATGAAACGTGCCCAGCTCCTCCGCCTCTCCCTTGGCCTGATTTTGATGTCCGTCCTGCCTTCCTGCGGGTTTGCGTTTCGGTCTGCGTGGAAAAAGGCGCCGGTCACTTCCGGAGTGGAGGGGAAATGGGAGGGCACCTGGCTCAGTGATGCCACAGGACACACCGGCACCCTGCGCTGCGTGGTCGGAAAACCTACACGTAATGGTATAGTGATAGGTGCGGCTGGCGAAGATGTCGGATCGGTCCCTGCTGACCGCAGTTTCTTCTACCACGCCACCTGGAAGAAAATCCTCAGCGGCAGCTACAAGGCCGTCCATACCGTGAAGAAGCAAAAGGATGGCACTTACACCTTCAAAGGCGAGCACAAGATGCCCAACTGGGCTGGCGGCCTGTACCAGTATGAGGGGACCGTCAAGGGGGATGAGTTCAAGGCCTGCTACCAATGTTCCATGGATAAAGGCACGTACACGATGAAACGCGTGCGCTGAGCAACCAAGCGGCCAGACGCGGGGTTCATTCCACGTCACTTTCGTGACTTTCCCCCATGAAGTGGTTCCACAGCTTTCGCGCCAAGCTCATCCTGACTGTGTTTCCCGTCGTGGCGGGTATCACCATCGCCACGCTGGTGCTGGCGGAGTGGAAGTTCATGGAATCGTACCGCAAGCTGTTCGAGGAGCAGTTTGACTCGCAGATCGGCAACTACTCTTCGGCGAAGAAGAAGCGCAGCGAGGCGCTGTCCAAGGTGCTGGACAAGATCGCCAAGCAGCCGGAGTTGCTGACGGCCATCGGCAAGAAAGATTTTGGTGAGACCGGGCGGATGCTGCGTTCGCAGCTGGAGACTCTGACCAATGACCGGATCCTGAGTGATCTACCGGGCGCACTGCGGCCCGCAGTGGGAATGCCACCGCATCAGCTCCAAGTGCCAGCGGGACGCATGAACGGTGGCGACAAGGAGAAGAGCAAAGACAAGGACCGAGATGGTGAGAAGGACTCTCAAGGCGCACGACTGCCGCTCTCGCAGATGCCGTACATCGCCCTCATCGACCCTGAGGGTAATTTCCTTGTGTCACCGAAAAAAAATGTCTCGGGCGGGCGGGATCTTTTGCCACCGCAGCGGGCCAAGGAGAGCGCCACGAGCGCGGAGTTTCGGCGCAAATCCGGCAAAATGCAATGGCTTGGAGGCCGCAAGCTGGAGGACATCCTCAAAGAGCAGGAGGTGGGCTACCTGCGGGTGGAGTATGGCGATGACAGCCGGAATGAGCAGGTGCGGGAGGTGTTCATCACCCCGCTTCGTGAGCCGCAGTCCGGCCAGTTTCTTGGAGCCATTCTTTTCGGCCTGCCGCTGCAGGTGCTGGCGGAAAAAGTGCTGTATGAGCAGACGAAGCACTCGGATCTGGGCGAGATCATGAGCGGTGTGTGGGTGGAGGAGGGGCTGGTGAGCACGACGATTCCCAAGGAGGAGCGGGAGATCGTGGCGGCGCACATTGCGGACTCGATCCGCCACACGCACAAAACGCAGCGTGGCATGGCGGTGCTGATCCACGGGGTGCGTCATCAGATCTACTACCGGGTGCTGAATCCGGGCTCCCCTTTCCCGCTGGCGGCACAGGTGAACCTGTACCCGCTGGAGGCGATGGACCATGAACTGGCGGAGCTGCGGCGGGATGTGGGGGTGCTGGGGGTGGTGTCTTTGCTGATCGCCCTTGTGGCGGTGCTTTATATCTCACGCGGGCTGTCAGGGCCGATCAGCGAGATTGTCAGCGGGACGCACCAGATTGAGCATGGGAACTTTGATGTGCGGGTGCCGGTGCGGGGCGACAACGAGCTGGGCAAGCTGGCGGCGTCCTTCAACGAGATGGCGGCGGGGCTGGCGCTGCAGGAGAAGTACCGCAGCGTGCTGAATGCTGTGGCGGACCGATCGGTGGCGGAGCAGTTGATCACCCAAAGCGGGACGCTGGGAGGTGAACTGCGCCATGTGACGATGCTGTTCTGCGACATCCGCGGCTTCACGGCTCTGACGGAGAACATGCCGCCGGCGGATGTGATCGACCTGCTCAATGAGCACATGACGGCGCTGACGGACGTGGCCTACGAGCACGGCGGCATCGTGGACAAATTTGTGGGGGATTTGATCATGGTGCTGTTTGGTGCACCGCAGAGCACGGGCGAGGACGCTGTGCGGGCAGTCCAGTGCTCGCTGAGCATGCTGCGGGTGCGGCGTGAGCTGAACGAAGTGACCCGGCACTCGCTGGAGGTGGGGATCGGCCTAGCGACGGGATCAGTGGTGGCGGGGTGCATGGGCTCGGACCAGCGGCTGAGCTACACGGTGCTGGGCCACCGGGTGAACCTGGCGTCAAGGCTGTGCGGCATCGCGCAGGCGGGGGAGATCATCATGGATGATGAGACGTATGCGGATGCGAAGAGCTTTATTCATGCGGAGCCGATGCCGCCGATGCAGCTGAAGGGGATTTCGGAGGCGGTGCATCCGTGGCGGGTGGTGTCTGGCGGCTAGAGGCTGGGGACCTTGTTCCGCAGGAACAAGGCTACTTTTCCTGTCTTGGCGGGGGCTGAAAGCGTATGAATGAGGGAGGGCGCTGGATGGACCTGATGGACCTGATGGACTGAATGGACAAAATGGACCACTCTTTGGGTGCCTCT
>NZ_JBIPNG010000123.1:0-14726 GCF_044373815.1 Prosthecobacter sp.
GCGGGTGTGAGCGCCGGCTCGTCAGGATAGAGTGCGTCCGCCGCCAACTGCTCCTGCACAAAGCGAGCATACGGCTTGTCGGCATTCAGCGCCGTGATGACGTAGTCGCGATACGGCCACGCCTCCATGCGCGGACGGTCCATGCCGAAGCCGTTCGACTCGCCGTAATGTGCCACATCCAGCCAATGCCGGGCCCAGCGTTCACCATAGCGGGGCGAGGCCAGCAGCCGGTCCACGAGACGTTCATAGGCATCGGGTTTCACATCCTTTTCAAAAGCGCTGATTTCCTCCGGTGTCGGCGGCAGGCCGTGCAGATCAAAAGTGAGCCGGCGAATCAGCGTGTGCCGGTCCGCCTGCGGCGACGGCGCGAGATGCTGCGCCTGGAGCTTCGCAAGAATGAAGGCATCAACCGGATGCGCCGAGTTCTGCGGGACGGCGGGCTTCGAGAGCGGCTTCAGCGACCACCAGTCCCAGGCCTTGATTGATTTTACCACCGTCTCACGCGGATCAACAGCGCCACGTTTCACCCACTCCTCCAGCGCGGCCAGCGCAGCCGCGGGCAGTTTCTTCTTCGGCGGCATCGAAAGCTCCTTGTCCTCATGCCGCACGGCGCGAATGAGCAGACTCTCGGTCACTTTGCCGGGGATGATCGCCGGGCCGTTTTCCCCGCCTGTCACCCAGCCGCTGCGTGAGTCGAGCGTGAGTCCGCCCTTCATCGTGCCTGACTCATGCGAGTGGCACTCGTAGCAGTGCTCTTTCAGCAACGGCTCGATTTGTGAGCGGAAGAACTCATCGGCGCTCGCCTGCGCCGCGATGAAAAGTAAAGCAGCAAACATGGGGACCCGTCTCATGCCCGCAGCCTCCTTTCGATCTCGCCGGCGGCTTTGATCACCTCGACTGACAAGGATGCGAACTTGCTTTTCGGCATGCGTCCCGCGATGCCCGAGACCCAGATCGTGGCCACCAGCACGTTCAGACGGTCACGGATCGGCGCGGCGACGCAGTGGATGCCCTCATCGGCCTCGCCGCCATCCGTGCCGTAGCCTTGTTTCACCACGCGCTCGCATTCCTTTCTCAGCACCTCTTTGTCCGTGATCGTGCGCTCGGTGAATCGTTCCAGCTTGATGCGGTTGATCGTCCTTTCGCGTGTCTTCGGATGCTGAAACGCCAGCAGCACCTTGCCGGGGGCGTTGTTGTGCAGGTGGAAGCGCAGACCCAGATTCACCCCGATGCGCACCGCCTGCGTGCTTTCGATTTTCTCAATGATCACGCCTCCATCGTCGATTGGAATGCCAAGCTGCACCGTCTCGCCCACCGCATCGCGCAGCGTCCGCATCGCATCCAACGCGCACTCCACCAGACTCACATCCGCCACCCGTGGCTGCCCAAGGCGGAGCAGCTTGCCCGTCAGCCGAAACCGCTGCGCATCGCCATCCCGTGTCAGATAGCCGCGCCCGATCAACGTCTGCACGAGGCGCGAGGTGGAGTTCTTTGGGCTGCCGATGGCCTTGCTGATCTCCGTCAGATTCAACCCCTGAGCCGCCGCATCCAGCAGTTCCAGAATCGCCAGCCCGCGATCCAGCGCCGGAGCCTCCGCCACGATGGGGCTTGATTTTTTGGAACGTCCTAGTTCCGTATTTGGCACATGTTCTATGGGTGTCACGACACATATACCCCGGACCACCGGATTTCTTGCTCTTAAATTCACTGCTTGGAGGTGCGCCCCGGCGATGTTGTTCGCCAGCGACTCCGTCTAATACCCCTTCATCATCTCCTTGCGCCCTTCGTTGAAGAGATGCACGCCCTGGGCACCGGCAGCGCGGACTTTCGCGGCGCGTTGGTCGTACTGCTCACGGGTCAGCAGGGTGCTGCTGGCGGGCTTCATCTTGCCGGCGGCGATGAGGCGGTCCTCCTCTGCAGTGCGGTCGTGGCCTTTGACGATGGATTCCTCCCCAAACAGCACGGCGCAGCCGCTGCCCTGCGCCATCTTCACAAACGGCGCGATGTCGAAGTTATAACCACCGAGCCCGTACTGGCCCACGACGAGGTAGTCGAGCAGGCCGTCCTTCAGCCACGTCTCGATATCGCAGCCCCAGGTGGCGTACTTCTTCCAGTCAATGCGCGCGGAGAGGCCCAGATGGCGGCGCTTGCGTTTGCCGGCCTCGTCCAAAAGCTGGCGCACTTCGCGCACAAAAAGGTTCATCATATCAAAGCGCAGCGGAAACCAGCGCGGATCATCCTGCGGCACGGTGCTTGCCTCGATGCCATACTTCGTCTTGAAGGCATCGCTCATCGGCTTCTCAAAACCGAAGAACGTGGGGTGGCGCTGGAAGTCGAGGTTGATGCCGTCGATGTCCTGCTCCGCCACCTCGCGCAGGATGTTCAGCTTGAACTCGCGCACCTCGGGAAAGGCGAAGGACTGGTGGGAGCCCGGCTTGCCCTTGGCATCCAGCACGCGGAACTCAGGGTGCTTCCACCAGAAGCTGCCGTTGGCAAAGCGTGGAAAAGTGCCGCCCCACATGCTCTCTGCGTAGTCGCCGTTCATGCGCAGCGAGGCATAGCAGGAGAGTCCCGCCTCATGGCAGGCCGCCGCCACGATGCCGAGGGTGTTCTCCCCCGCATCCGCCATGCGCTTCACCGTCTCATGCGCCAGCTTGTCGCCACGCCGTGGGAACTCCGTCATGCCCGTGCCGTAGAGCTCCGTGACCTTGGATGGATAATTCGAGCAACTGCCCGCAATGACGCACCACTCCATCACCGCGATCTGCGTGTCCTTGTAAGAGAGCATCGACTTGCGCAGATCCTCCGCGCCCTTGTAGCGACCGCTGTGAAACGAGCTGAAGCCGTCGTCATTGGTGATCAAGACTAGCGATCCGTTGCGCGGCTTCGGTGGTTCAGCGGAGAAGAGCGAGGCGCTGAACGCGAAGACGGCGGGCAGGAGAAATCGGATCATGGAAAAAGAACGCGATTGATGGAGCATTCGTTGCGCGGTGGCGCAGCAAAAGGAGCGCGGACTTCAGTCCGCAGCACGCCGCAAACACACGCTGCTCCGTGGTTCATATGCCACTCCGTTTGAGCCCAAGATCGTCCTGCTTGCAGAATGCAACGAATGATTCACACGCAGTGCGCGAATCACCTGCTGCGGACTGAAGTCCGCGCTCCTCACGGAGCGGACCGCAGAAACGCGATGATGCTGGCCACCTGCTCAGGCTTCAGCGCATCGCCAAGTCCGGCGGGCATGAGGGAGACGTTGCGCAGCGTGCGGATCTCGGAGCGCTTGCGCAGCACGGTGCGCTCAGTGCCGCCGGGGAGTTTCAAAGTCACGCTGGTGGGCGAGTCGGACGCGGCGATGCCCATGAGCGTCTCTCCGCGCTGCGTTTTCACGCGCAGCGTTTCGTAGCCGGGCCGTGCGGCCTCGCAGGGGAAGAGCACGTCTCGCAGGATGACTTCCGGTGCGCGCTGAAACTCCGCATCCAGATCCGGTCCCACGCTGACACCGATGCCGTGAGACTTGTGGCAGGCACTGCAGATGCTTTGAAACAGCACGCGGCCTTCTTCGAGATTCGGCTTCTCCTTCAGCGCGGCCAGCACAGCGGGTACACGCTTCTCCCATGCGGCATTTTGCTCCGCAGTAGGCGCGGTGGGTGCAGGCACCTCGGCCTGCTGGGGCAGTGGCTTGGTTTCTTCGAGACCTAGGCGCAGGATTTCGCCAGCCTTGCCGGTGGTAACGACCGCGAGGCAGGCAGAGATCTCCTTCGCATCCCCACGGCTCGCGATGATGCCGGCGAGGTTGTTCATCACCGGCTCGCTCTTTCCAGGATTTGCGGCAAGCGCCAGCAGCAGATCCTTTTCCAAGTGATACGCGGAGCTCGCAATCGCCGCATCCATCCACTTGAGCTGCCCATGATTCCGCGCCAGCGCGAAGAGGGCTTCTTGGTCGGCACCAACACTGAGTGCGAGTTGCAGCGCGAGGTTCGGCTCCAGCTCTCGTTTGAGGCTGAGTGCGCGCGTTGCTGCATCCAGCGGTTTGTCATCCTCCTTACGCAATTGCAGCACGAGGGCCTCGCTGGTGCTGAGTTTTGGGTGCGCGTACGGTTCCTTCGCTTCCAAGATCCAGATGCGGCCACGGTCGTTCCCATGGGTCACGCCATACTGCTGCTGCAGGTGGCGAGGAATGGCGGAGTAGTCCTCGATGATTTCGCGGTAGAAGTCGCAGATGGCCATGCTGCCATCGGGCGTGCGCGCGAGGCTCATCGGGTGAAACCAGGAATCCCGTGAGGCGAGAAACTCGCTCTGCTCCTCTCCCTTCACGCGTTCCAGCCGCGGCCGCGTGCTATCCCGCACGATGTCTGCGCGGTGGATGAGACTCTGCGCGGGCTCGCACACGAAGTATTGGCCGCGCCACACCAGCGGGCCGCAGGCGGAGGTGAAGTAGCCGGACGCAGCGGCATCGCTGAGACTGATCTTGCGGTAGAAGGCGAAGTACTCCGCATGCTGCTCGCGTTTGGTGCGCCAGGGGTGCGGCTTGGAGATGGGATAGACGCGCGTGTCATCGCTGGCGGGTGCATCCAGCAGAGGCGCAGCGGCGTCCGGATTGCGCATGAGGTAGCGCCACGAGATGGGCGTGACGTACAGTCCGGGATGCGTCGTGGTGCAGACAAAGCGCTCGCCGCCGGGCGTGAAGGCCATGCCCATTGTCTTGGTGCTGCCGCTCACGGGCTCGATGGCGCTGCCATCCGCACGGATGCGGAAGTCCGTGGCAGGCAGCTTCACGGGCTTCGCCAGGTGCGGTCCTGTGATCTCGCCGCCGGCCCAGCCGCGCCCAAAGTAGTACCAGCCATCCGGCCCGAGTGTGGGCGCATTGATGCCGCGCTCCAGATTGCCTGTGCCAAAGCCGCTGAAGAGCTTCTCATTCACATCGGCCTTGTCATCGCCATCGCTGTCCTTCAGGAAAACAATGTGCGGCGCGCAGGCGACGAGGATGCCGCCATTCGCTGCGGCGATGCCATAGCACGGCGGCAGGCGGTCCGCCCACACGATGGCCTTGTCCATCACGCCGTCGCCATCGGTGTCGCGCAGCAGCTTCACGGTGCCGTAGGTCTCCGCCTCGGCCTTCTTCTTCGCCGCTTCGGTCGCCTGGATGCGCCGCACTTCGAGATCGAGCTGCCCCGTCTTGTTGAGCTCGTCGATGTCGTACTGCCCTTCCACATTGTAACCATGCAGCTCGCACACAAAGCAGCGCCCCTTGTCATCCCAGCAGATGCCCGAGGGCTCATGGATCAGCGGCTCGCTCGCCAGCAGGCGGATCTGATAACCCGCCGGTACCTGGAACAGCTTCACACTTTCCGCCGGAGACAGCGGCTGCGGAGCATCGTCCGGTTTGGGGATCTCTCCATGGGCTGAAGAAAACACGAGCAGCGCCAGGGCAGCACGGCGGAGACTCATGGTATCAAACAAACAAGAAAGGCTGGGCAACATTCAGAAGCTACGCACTTCGAATCTACAATCTTTAACCCGCCCCAGCCGGCAAGCGCATCCAGCGTCGATGTGAGGGCATGAAAAAAGGCGGGCCATTGCGGGCCCGCCTTTGAGTGATCTACTATTGAACTTCGCTTACTTCACCTCCGGCGTCTTCGCGCCTTCCTTGAAGCAGTAGAGGTGCGTGTGGGTGGTCACGTAGAGCGCACCGTTCGCGGCAACAACGCTGCTGAGCAGCGGGGAGGGGAACTCGATGGTGCCGAGTTCCTTGAGTTCCTTGCCTTCGGCGAGGATGAAGAGTTCGCCTTCTTCATTGCCGATCCACACCTTGCCATCAGCCACGAGCGGGCTGGCCCAGATGTGACCCTTGGTGTCGAACTTCCAGTATTCCTTGCCGGTCTTGGCATCGAGGCAGAAGAGGCGGCCGGTGTAGTCGGCGGCATAAACGAGGCCGTCTTTCACCGCAGGGGTGGAGATGGTGCGCTCGATGCCTTTGAAGGTCCAGAGGGCTTTGCCTGTGATGTCGCCCTTGGCTTTGGGGTCGATGCAGCTCAGGCAGCCCACGCCTTCACCATGCTCTGGGTCCTGGCCGATGTTCACATACACCAGGCCATCAGCGACGGTTGGGGTGGCGATGATTTCGCTTGGGCCGTCGTACTCGACGTACTTGATCGGCTCACCAGCGGAGTTCTTGCGATACTCCGGTGGGTTGGCGTCATAGCGCCAGTATTCATTGAGGATGTCGAGGCCTTCAGCGTCCTTGTGGGTCTCAGGGGCCATCGAGTACACCCAGCCGTCACCGGCTGCGAAGACGATCTGCTTCTTGCCGTCCACGTCCACCGAGTTCGGGGAGGACCAGGAGCAGTGCAGCACGCGCTCGGAGGCGACGTGATCCATTTCACCGAGGAGCGCGCCGGTTTCGGCGTCCAGCATGATGAAGCTCGGGGAGTTCGGGGAAGGGATGTTCGTGTGCGTCCAGTCCACGCCGTTGCAGGTCGGGACGAAGACCTTGCCGTCGATCACCAGCGGATAACCGGCGGTCGCATTGTGCTGGAAGACGCCGAGTTCTTTGTACATGTCATACACCCAGAGGATGTCGGCATCCGTGTCGCCAGGGGTGAGCGGAGCGGTGGGCTTGCCGTCTTTGTCGAGCGGGGCCATGAAGGCACCTTCGTCCAGCATGCCCTGATTGCCGTTGGATAGGCCCTTCACGTCCAGACAGACGATCTGGCAGCGGTTGCCAGGCACGTAGGCTTTGTCGCCGACGATGGTGGGGCTGGCGCAGATGCCGAGGTATTCCCAGTCATTGACTTTGCCGCTGCCCATCTTGGGCGAGACCATCTGCCACTTGAACTGGCCGGTGTACTCATCAAACACCATCATGATGCCGCGGTCACCGATCTGCTTGTCGTTGCGCGGGGATTCATTGTTCGTGCCCACATACACCTGACCATTCGCGACCATCGGTGTGCCGTAGGTCTGGGAGCCCAGCTTGGCCACCCAGAGGCAGTTCTTGGTGGTGCTCATGTCGATGTCTTCAGCGCCGGGAGCCTTGTTGGCGTCCTGGGCGTTCGGGCGGAGGCGTCCGGCCACTTTGGGAGCGGCCTTGGGGCCGAACTTTTTGCCGGGATTGAAATCTGTCGGCAGGCCTTTTTCGTCAGACACCATGTTGCGGGTGTTGCCACCACCCCACTGGGAGTAGTCGGCGGCATTCAGCGAAGCCGTGGCAACCAGGGCCGCGGCGAGGATGGGAGAAAGTTTCGTGGTCATGTGGTTTAAAAACAAAGTTTCGTGGCGCGTTCCGTGTGGGGATTACTTGTTGGGGGTGACGCTCAGGTTGTCCAGATAGACGCGCTTCTGGTTCAGCGGGGTGAAACCAAAGATGCCGGGGGAGCCATTCTTATGCGCACGGGGGACTTTCACTTCGATGGTCCAGGCGGCAGGCTCAGCCTGCGCACGGTCCCAGATCTTGGCCAGCACCACGCCGCTGCCGTCCTTGGCCACGTCCACGCGCGTCTTCAGCGTGTACCAAGTGTTGGCGATCACCTTAAACACCGCTTCCTGCTTGAGACGCTCCAGGTTGGAGCTGACTTCCAGCTTGCCGGCATTGCCGCGCAGGCAGATCAGGTAGCGCTGATTGATCAGGCCGATGTCCGACTTCGCACGAGCGCTGCCGTCCGTCATCACGTCCGCCTGCATCGTGTAATTGGAGAATTGGGAAGGGGCCAAAAAGACCGTGCCGCGCTGGAACAGCAGGCGGTCAAAGGTCTTGGCGAACACCTTGTTACCTGGGGCTCCGGCGACTTCACGCACGTCGAATTTGAAGCGCGCACCGATCCAGGGGAGGGGAGGATAGGCAAACTTGATGCCTTCCGTTGGCTGGTCGTCCTTAAGGTCGTAGCCGTCGAAGTTCTCGATCAGCGGCAGATTGCGCAGGCCGCGGCCACGGATGGTGCCAAAGAGGCCGTCCGGAGCGGTGGCTTTGAACGCACCTGCGCTGGACTTCGCATCAGCAGCCACCACGAGTTCGCCCGCGTCGTTGAATTTCGCATCCATCGTCGCTTTCACTTTTGCGGTTGGCGGGATGAAGGTCTCCCACTTCACGCCTTTGACGTCAGAGCTCACCAGCATGCCGTTGGCATCGATGCTGCGCACACGGAAGGACTGCTTGTTGCCTGTCATGATCACCGTCTCAGCAGGGATGATCTGCAGCGCCACAGCCTTGCCGGCCTTTGGCATTTCCACTTTTGGAGCAGCGCCCACCTTCACACCCTTGTTCGGGATGGCAAAAGCATACAGGTGCTTCGTCGTCGTCACATAGAGCTGGCCGTTGCACACGCTCGGTGCGCCCAGGCAGTCGCCTTCCAGCTTGATCTCCTGCACCACTTCACCGGACTCCTTGCCGGGCTTCACCACCACCAGCTTGCCTTCCAGCATCGGGCAGTAGATCAGGCCGTCCACATACAGCGGGGAGGAGTGCAGGTTCGCATTGCTCAGCTTCATCTTCCACAGGTTCGCACCCGTGTTCGCGTCGATCGCATAGAGCTCGGCGCCGTCCGTTAGCTGGTAGATCACATCGCCCACCACCACAGGGGAGCTGCTCGTCGCACCGATCGGGTTGCGCCACACTTCCACGCCGGGTTCCAGCGTGGTGGCTTCCTGCGAAGGTGGCACTGGTGCGCTCAGCTTCTCCGGCAGCTTGATGCAGACCATCCGGCCCTTCTCCGAGTTGTCCACGTTCTCATCCCCGTGGATGGCGATCAGGTTGCCCTTGTGCAGCACCACGGACGGATTCACGCCGTTTTTGCAGATCGGCATCTTCCAGTAAGGCTTGCCGTTGTGCGTGTTCACACAGACGACGTGGCCGCAGCCCGTGGTGAAGTAGGCCACGCGCTTGCCGTCGCGGGTTTCCAGCACGGGTGTGGAGTAGGAGCTGTCCACCGGCGGGCTCACGCCTGGCAGCGTCCACCAGGCCAGTTCGCCGGTCTTTTTGTCAAAACCGTACACGCGGTCTGCCGCAGGGCCGTCAGCGCCCCAGTTTGAGAAAATGAAGTGGATGATGACGAACTCGCCCTCGATCACCGGGCTGCCCACGCGGGAGTTCGGGAAGGTCATGCGACCAAAATCTTCCATCAGTGGAATCTCAAACACCTTCTTGCCGTCCAGTTCAAAGCAGAAGAACGTACCCGCGTTGCTTGTCAGGTAGATGCGCTTCGTCTCCGGGTCCACCGTCGGCGCGCCGATCGAGTAGCGGTTGTAGATGGAATCGCTCAGGAAATCCGGGATCTCATGCTCCCAGAGCTTCTTGCCCGTCTTCTCATCCATGCAGGTGATGAGCTCAATGAGATCCGTCGTCTCGCCCTTGTAGCCCCAGAGGATCACCTTGCCGTCCACCACCACCGGTGTGCCACGGCTGCGGATGTCTGCCGACCACGTCGGCTTTTCGTCCAGTTTCCCAGCCTTGGTGTAATGCTCCAGGCTCACGCCGTTTTGCAGCGGGCCGCGCCAGTTCGTCCAGTCATTCGCTTGGGAGATTCCGGTCAGAGCCAGAGTGGCGGCAAACAAACAGCCGAAGGAGGGTCGGGGACGGTGGTGCATGGATTGGGAGGGGAGGATGGAAATGAAACATCGTGAGCACGCGACGCGCTTCAATGCGATTTTCATACCTTTCGCAAGGGAGGTGTCACTAGCTGTCAATGGGGGGACAATGGCAACGCATCATACGCCCGCCATCTTGCAGACGGACGCCAGCAGGAAAAGAGAGGGGGAATGAACGGCAAGGGACGAATGGTCTGAGAGGGCACTGCCACGGCCATAGGCTGCACGCAGTAGTGTCAAGTCCGCAGGCCATGACATCTCGTCTCGCGAAGTCTTTAGGCGAACGCAGCGGGTGGCTTCCACCCCGGAAGTTCACCCTTGGACCTCTGTCGCCCTACTTTTCAGCACCGGCCTGGCGCAGCTCGGCCGCTTCGGCGGGCATCGTGCCGGACTGACGCTGCCACCTGCGCATCAGTTTGATGAACTTGATGGTGTCCTGCACCGGGCGGATTTTGGTTTTTTCGGCACCGTAGATGGTGCTCACCGGCACGCTTTGGATGGTGAATCCGGCACGGCTGGCCAGCAGCAGCATCTCCGTTTCAAAGTCAAAATGGTCGCTGCTGCCCATGATGTAGGACACCAGGTTGGAGCGCACCAGGCGGAAGCCGCACTGGGTGTCCGGGATGCGCACGCCACAGGCATTGCTGATGATGCGTGACATCAGGCTGTTCACCATCCGGCGTACAATCGGCATGCCCTTGACGTTTTCAAAGCGGTTGCCCACCACCACATAGGCGGAGCCATCGCGCGCTGGGGCGGTGAAGCGCGGAATTTCTTCCGGCGCGTGCTGACCGTCCCCATCGAGGAGCAGAATGAAATCAAAGCCGCGCTCGGTCAGGGTCTTCATGCCCGTCTTCATGGCCGCGCCCTTGCCCTGGTTGACCGTGTGCTTGATGACTTCAGCGCCGGCTTTCCTGGCAAGCTCCGCCGTGTCATCAGGCGAGCCGTCATCCACCACCAGCACCAAGTCTACGTGCGGAAGGGTCCGCTGCACCACATCGGCAATGGCCATCGCTTCTCGGTAGGCCGGAATGAGTGCAGCGATCTTGCACGCGGGGGTTGGGGTCTGGCTGGCGGCCTGCATGAATTAAGTGGGTTGGCAATCTTCCACGGTTTCCCTAACCCTGTCCAACCAGAATAATTGGTGACAAAAAATTATAGTGACATTTTTTTCATCTCGCACGCAGAAAGAAGCCGGGTATGGAAAGCTTCCCGTTCCTCCCCCCCCTCCTGCTTCATTCCCCGACCCAACCCCTGATGCCTGCCTCCTTCACGCTTTCACCGCAGGATCGCGTGTTGGTTTTCGCCCCTCATCCGGATGACGAGGCACTGGGCTGCGGCGGGCTGATCCAGCAGGCGGTGGCTCTGGGTGCGCAGGTGCGGGTCATCTTTCAGACCGATGGCGACAACAATCCCTGGCCGCAGCGCTACGTCGAGCAGCGCTGGACCATCGACGCCTCCTGCCGCCAGCGCTGGGGCGCGCGGCGCCGTCTTGAGGCGGTGCGCTCCTTGCAGACTCTCGGCCTGCAGGCGGATGCAGCGTCCTTTTTCGGCCTGCCAGATCAGGGGCTGACCCGGCTGTCGCAGCAGAAAGACGCGCACACCTTGGATCTTCACGTGTCCGAGCTTAAAACCTTCCGCCCCACGCTGCTGGTGGTGCCCTCCCAGGATGACAACCACCCGGACCACGGTGCCTCCTATGACCTCATTCAGGAGTCCATGCATCGAGCCGGGATGGACCTGGCGCAGTGGGCCTACCTCATCCACCGCCGCTGGTTTTGTCCTGAGGCGGCCGGGCTCACCCTTCATCTCACATTGAGGCAAAAGGCCCGCAAGCTCGCGGCGATCGAGTGCCACGAAACCCAACTTTTCCTTAGCAGCTCCCGCTTTTGCGGGTATGCACGCGATCTAGAAATCTTCATTCCATCCAACCCAGCCTGATGTCCACGCGCTCCCAATTCCTCACCCTTCTCGCTATTTGTACGGTCATGTTCTGGTGGCGTCTCGGGCATCTGCCCCTGATCGACCCCGATGAGCCGTTCTACGCGCAGACCACGACGGAAATGGTGAAGGGGAACGAATGGGCCACACCCATGATCTTTGGCGAGCGCCAGTTTGAGAAGCCCATCTTCTTCTACTGGCAGGCCATGATCGCGCAGAAGATCTTCGGCCAGACGGAGCTCGCCGCACGCGTGCCCTCCGCCGCCGCCGGCACGCTTCTGGTGTTTCTCACCTGGATTTTTGGGCGGCGCATGTTCTCGCCCCGCGCTGGTTTCTGTGCGGCCGTCGTGCTCGCCACCGGGGTGGAGTACGCCTTCATGTCGCGGCTCATGCTCACGGACATCTTTCTGGCGCTGTGCATCAGCGCATCCGTTTTCTGCTTCTGGCTGGCCACCGAGGAGGAGGACAAACGTGACCGCTGGATGATCCTGCACTTCATCGCCTCCGCGCTGGCGATGCTGACCAAAGGCCCCGTCGGCTTCCTGGTGCCCACGCTCGGCTCCATCTGCTACCTTTGGCTCACCGGCAAACGCTCGCCCTGGCGTGGCAAGGGACTCTGGCTTGGCATCGTTGCCTGGCTTCTGATCGCCGGCCCCTGGTATGCCACCATGTTTTCCAAGTACGGCATGGAATACTGGCACCGCTTCTTTGTGCATGAAAACTGGGAGCGCCTCACCAGCGCCGAGCACAAGCACAGCAACCACTGGTGGTACTACCTCATGATCCTGGTGGCGGGTAATCTGCCCTGGATTCCGCTGCTCATCGCCGCCGTGGTGCGCACGGTGAAGGACATCAAAACCGACCGCCGCATGCTCTTCCTGGTGTGCTGGTTCGTGCCCAACCTGATCTTCTTCACCATCTGCAACAGCAAGCTGCCCACCTACACCTTCTTCCTCTTCGTCACCCTGGCTCTGGTGATGGGCCACACGCTCGATCAATGGATCGGCAAAGGCTTCCGTGGCAAAGGGGAGCGCATCCTCGTCTCCGCCCTCGCCATCCTGCAGACCGTTCTCGTGCTGGGGGCCGCCAGCGCGATCACGCTCATGCTGCCGAAGGACAGCAACGCCTTCATCAAAGACCTTTCCCCGGTCATCTACGTCCTCGCGGCGATCATCAGCATCCCCATGGTGCTCATGCTCCTGCGGCGCACCGTTGCCTGGGCCGGCACCACGGTTCTGGTCACGGCCTTCATCATCATGTACATGCAGTATGGGGTGGATGCCAAGGTCATGGAATACACCTCCACCCGTGGCATCGCCGCAGAGGCCATGAAAGTGCGCCAGCCCGGCGAGCCGATCATCTCCTCCAGCTTCATTGCCCGCGCCGTGACTTACTACACCGGCAGCATGCCTGATGGCGTCATCTTCTTCCCATCCAGGCCGGATCAGTTGCAGCCCTACTTCACCCCGCACCCGCCCCTGCACATGCTGCGTGCGGACGTCGGCACGGGTGAGTTTGCCGACAAGTATCCCAGCGTCCTCTGCATCGCCCTCATGCGTGACTGGGACCACTTCCAGTCCAGCGGCTCGGTGCTCAGAGAGCGCTGCGAAAAAATCAAGGTCATTGGTGACCGCCTGGTGTTCCGCATCAAAGGCAAGAAGTAGGCGCTGAGCCCATGGGCTGTGGCTGCCAGTGCCACAGCCCTGCATTTCTCCACTTCACAACTCGACAAGCAGGCGTGGTTGCGGTGTAATTCCGCTATTCCAACCTCCTGCATGCAGTCCAAGTCACGAACAGCGCCCGATATTCGCGATCACGAGACCCTTCGTATCATCGGCCAGGGGGCGTTTGGGGAGGTCTGGCTGGCGCGCAGCGTCACCGGGGTGCTGCGCGCGGTGAAGGTGGTGTGGCGGGAGGACTACGACCGGCCCGACTCCTTTGAGCGCGAGTTTGAAGCGATCAAAAAGTTTGAACCCATCTCTCGCCGGCATGAGGCGCTGGTGCCCATCCTGCAGGTGGGGCGCAACGATCTTGAGGGGTTCTATTACTACGTGATGGAGCTGGCGGATGACCTGGAGACCGGTCGCGAAATCCATGCCGACACCTACAAGCCGCACACGCTGGGGCTGCAGATGAAGCGGGACAAATACGTTTCAGCGGAACTGTGCGTCAAGCTGGGCGTTACCATTGCGGAGGGGCTGGACTACCTGCACCGCAATCAACTGATTCATCGCGACGTCAAGCCATCGAACCTCATCTTCATCGACGGCATCTGCCGGCTGGCGGACATTGGCTTGGTGGCCCTGCTGGGACAGCGCAGCTTTGTGGGCACGGAGGGCTTTGTGGCGCCAGAAGGGCCGGGCACGGCAGCCTCTGACATTTTCTCTCTGGGCATGGTGCTGTATGAGGCGAGCACCGGAAAGGACCGCTTGGATTTTCCCGACCTGCCCTCCTGCACGGAGACGGGGGCAAACATGGAGGTCTGGCGCAGGCTGCAGGATGTGGTGTGCACCGCTTGTGCGCCGAAGGCGAAAGGGCGATTTGTCAATGCACGCGAAATGGCGCTGGCTCTGCGCGGCGAACCTTTGCCCTCCTCGCGCCGTCTGATGTGGACGTGGATCGCCGTCGGCTCCGTGGCGCTCCTGCTGGCGGTGGGATTTGGCATGTGGCTGGCGCAAAACCACCGGACGCGCACGCTCATGGCGGTGAACAACACCGTGCCGCGCCTCAAGATCGTGACGACGCCTCCCGGCGCGGTGGTCTTTGCCGGCGAAGAAAAACTCGGCGTGACGCCGCTGGAACTCAACCCCGCTGAAGGCGTGCCGGTGATCTATCAACTGCGCCTGCCGGGCTACAAGCAGATCGAGATCGACCACATCGCGCTGGATGAAAAGCCGGCGATGTTTGACCTGAAACTGGAGCCTTCCAAGCTGCCGCAAAAGGGCGAGCGCTGGGTGAACAACCTCGGCATGGTGTTCAAGCCCGGCCCGGGCGGACACATCAGCGCGGAGCCGGTGGAGATGAAATTCTTCAAGCGCTTTCTGGAGGCCACCGGCAGATCGTTTGAAGGCAAGGTGGTGCGTTATCAGCGCGGCAAAGATCAGGAGTCAGCTTACTTGGTCGTTGTGCCTGATGGCGATGCGGAAGCCTTCCGCTACTGGCTGACGGACCGCGACCGCAGCGAGGCCTTTCTAAGCCAGGAACACCGT
>NZ_JBIPNG010000525.1:0-4365 GCF_044373815.1 Prosthecobacter sp.
TTGCCTGCCATCGGATCTCCCATCGGCCCCATACCACAACCTAGCAGGGCATTGCCATCCGGTGCAAAGACGAGGCTGTAGATGCCGCCGGAGTAGTGATGGGATTTGGTGGTGCCCCACGAGGTGAAATCGGGAGACGTCCACTGCGACACCGGCTTGCCATCCTTCGACTGCACATCCCACACACGCACCTCGCCCATCATGTTTGCCGCAGCGAGGTGCTTGCTGTCTGGACTGAACGCACAGCTTAGCACCGGCGGCGTATGACTGTAGCTGGCCACCAGCGCACCGCTGGCGGTGTCATACACGCGCACACTCGGCTCGCTCTCCGCCGCAGGCTCATACTTCCAGCCACCCGCGATGTACTGCCCAGTCACACTCGCCACCCGCGTCCCATCGGGCGAGATCGCGAGCTGCCAGCTCCAAAACGAGTGCGCCTTCACCTCACGCACACACTTGCGCGTCGCCACGTCATGCCACAGCAGCATGCCGTCATACCCGGCGGAGATAAGCGTCTTGCCATCCGGCAGCAGCACGCAGCCGCTGGCGTAGGAGTTGTGCTTCTTTTCAAACACCTCCTTCTTGCCGGTCGCGGTTTCCACGGCATGCACACTTCCATCCATGCAGGCGGCGTAGGCCTGCGCGCCATCCGGCGTGGTCGCCAGTCCCAGGACGGCAAAGGGCATCTCGTATTGTTGGGTACGGGTCAGTTTCATGGGCGGTCTCAGGCGAGGATGTCGCGGATCGGCTCCGCCTTGTTTTCCACGCGGTGGAAGGTGGGCATTCCGGGCAGGTCATACTCCGCATACGGATCAATGCCGAGCGCCGTGAAGATGGTGGCGAAGAGATTCTGCTCGCTGTACGGCTTTTCGATCACGTCCACGCCATCAACATCCGTCGCGCCCGTGACCACGCCGCGCTTCAGGCCGCAGCCGGTCATCATCATGCTCCAGGCGTTCGGGTAGTGCTCGCGACCGCGCGCCACGTTCATCCACGGACTGCGGCCAAACTCACCCATCGCAATCACCAGCGTGGAGTCCAGCAGCCCGCGCTCTTCGAGGTCGTTGACGAGATTGTACACCACATGGTCCAGCTCCGGCACAAGCATCTGATGGATCTCATGGTTGAACACATGGTTGTCCCAGTTCATACCATTGGCCACCATCACAAACGGCGCACCATTTTCAACGAGGTGCCGCGACATCAGCGCATGCTGCGCAAAACTCCCCGGGCCGTATCGCTCGCGGTCCTTGGCAGGCAGTTTGTTCACGTCAAACAGATCCGCGCTCGCGCTCAGCCCCTTCATGCGCTCAAAGGCCGCATTCTGGCTGCGTGCCACCGCGCTGCTGCGGTCACGCTCATACTTCGAAGTCAGAAACTTGCGCAAGGTCTCACGCGACTCCTTGTCATGCTGCGGGATGCTCGCGCCCTCCTTCTGCAAAAACTGCGTGTAGTCCCCGCCCAGCCGCACCGGTGCGTATTCCGCGCCGAGCCAGCCCGCCCAGTTGCCCGCCTTGAAGCCTTCGAACTCATTGCCGCCGGGCACGGGATCGAGAAAGATGAAGTTCGGCAGCTTCGCATCCAACTGCCCCATCGCCTGCGCCAGACTGCTGCCCAGCGTCGGCCGTGTGAAGCCTGCACGCTCCGGGCTGCCGCGCTGCAGCAGGTTGATCGCCTGCAGGTGCTCCGGCTGGTTCGTCTTCATGCTGCGCACCAGGTTCAACTTGTCCGCGATGCTCGCGCACTTCGGCATCAGCGATGAAAAATGGATGCCCGGAATCTTCGTCGGCATGCTGCCAAACGGCCCGTTCCCCGGACTGCCCGGCTTCGGATACCACGTCTCAAACTGACTCGGCGCCCCGCACAGCCACAGCAGGATGCAATGCTTCTGCGCCTTCTTCGTCTCCTCGGCAAAGACCGGATTCTGAAACAGCCCCGTAAAGCTCGCCGTGCTGGCCAGCGCACCGCCCGTCAGCCCCTTCAAAAACAGCCGCCGATGCAGCGTGTGCTCTTGAGTCGGGCAGCGGGGGTGGGGATCGCGGAGATTCATCAGGTCAAAAGGGGCGTTTTGGGCGCAGGAAAGTTACACCGTTTGCCGGAGATTTTTAGCAGCGTTTTTTTCTTCTGCGCAGCTTCTTTGCCAGTGGGTCGGCATTCACATCTGATCACTCCTATCGCCCTCACGGCATCGCCAGAAACTCCGCGCTCGTCAGCAGCGCCCACAGCAGATCCCGCGTTGCCTCCGCTGGATGCCCGGCATTCGCCGTCACAAATGCCGCCGCCTGCGTGGACTCATCCGCCCCCGGCGCGCGACCATACACCGCCTGAAACGCCTCACGCACCCGCGCATTCACATCCGGTAGCGCCGTCAGCTTCGCAATGACGCCCCCCTGCGCCGCCTGCAGCAGCGCGTTCATCGTGGGCGATCCCGATAAAAACTGCGCCTGCTGGAAGGTGGCGTTGTACTCCTTTGGCAGCACGTCCGGCATGGCGGTGATGACCTGACGGCGAAACTCCTCTTCGTCCGGCGGCAGGCTCAGCGCGATGCGCCATGAGCGTGCCAGCTGCTCCGCCGTCAGCGGCCGTTCCTTCATGCCCGCAAAGAGCTCCGGCGCGGCATCTGAAGCCCCCAGCGCATACACGCGGCTGCGCACGATCTCCCGCACCACGCGGCGCGAGTCATAGTTATGCGAGGCAAAATCCTGCGCCAGCCACTCCAGCAGTTCCGGGTGGCTCGGCGTGTTGCGCTCGTTGATCTCATCCGGCGGATTGACGATGCCGCGACCGATGAACGCCGCCCACATGCGGTTCACAAACGCACGCGCCAGCAGCGGATTGTCCTGCGTGGCGGCTTCGGCAAACGCCTCGCGCCGCGAGTACTTCGGCACGCGCACCGCTGCCTTGGCATCCTCATACATCTCCGGCCCATCCTTCTCCTTCGTCTCGCCGCCGGGCCACACTTCCGGCAGCGTGCGACCGGTCAGCAGCGTCACCACCGCCGGCTGCGATTCCTTTTTCAAATTGGTAAAATTCATGAAGCCACCCACCGCGCTCTCCGCCACCGCCGTGCTGGCGTCCACGTTCTTGCTGCGATTAAACGCCGCCACCAGACCCCAGTAGTGCGCCTGCTTGATCTCACGTGCCAGCGGGTGGTCATGGCACTGCGCGCAGTCGATCTTCGTCCCATACACCACCGGCGCCACCGCCTCGGCGATCTTCTGGTAGTCGTTCTTCCGCTCAAACAAAAACCACGAGGCGCCCTTGCGGTCCGGTGCCTTGTCAGGCTTCGCGCACAGCACGTCATACACCACCTCGTTCCACGGGCGGTTGTCCTTGAAAGCCTTCTCCAAAAAAGTCCACCAGCCCGAGCCCTTGCGCCGTCCATCCGGATTTCCGCGCGTGAGGCGGCCCATCAAAAAATGGTCCCACAGCTCGCGCATACGCACCGCATACTCCGGTGCCGCCAGCAGCTTGTCGATCAACCCATCCCGCTGCGGTGCCGCGACAAACGCCGCCAGCTCCGACTGCGTAGGAATGCGCCCCGCCAGATCCAAATACACACGCCGGCACCACACCGCATCCGTCACCGCCGCCGCAGGCTTCACCCCCGCGCGCGACCAGCCTTCCGCGATCAGCGTCGAGATCGCTTCCTCACCCGAGACAAACTGCCGCGCCACCTTCGGCTGCGCCTTCTCCACCGCCGCCACCGGCGTGGCAGGCAGTGCAGAGATCCATTCCTTCACCGCCGCACGCTCCGCATCCGTGAGCTGTTTCTTCGGCGGCATGTGCGGGTCCGCTCCCTTTTCCAAGCTCGTAAACAGCGCGCTCGCCTCCGGCTTCCCCGGCTGCACCACAGCACCGTCTTCACCGCCTTTGATCACCATCTCCGGCGTATCCAGTTCCAGCCCGCCCTTCTGCTCCAGCACCCCGTGGCACTTCACACAGTTCTCATCCAGAATCCGCCGCACCTTCCCCGACCACAGCGCCGCTGCATCCGCCCCATGCAAGAGGGAGGCCGCAGTGAGTGAGAGGCAAAAAATGGGGGCGATCAGGACGTAGCGCGGCATGCAGAGTTCAGGCACAGATGAGAGGGGGGAAACTACAGCGTTCCCCGGCATTTCTTGCGGAGAAAAGGCGGTCATTCGGAGCGCCCGGATTTTACACCGCAGCGTTCGGAACGCCGCAGAGATTGTCTCTGAAAAATCTCTGCGGCGCCCCCCCTCTGCGGTGTGGTGATTGGGTTCGGACTTCTGAAGTACGACAGACACTCCAGTCTGTCGGCCAGCGGCACCGCCATTCCTCAGGCAGGCACCGAGCTTGAAAGGGATAGCGAAAGCGTCAGACGGCTGCGGCGGTGTGAGAGCG
>NZ_JBIPNG010000124.1:0-14712 GCF_044373815.1 Prosthecobacter sp.
AACAAGGAAGGTACGATGCCGATCAAGCTCATCGCCAGCATCGAGCACACGCGCAATTTTGTGGATGCGATCAAGAACAAGCAGCGGGCGATTTGTGATATTGAAACGGCGGTGCGTTCGGACACGCTGCCGCAGCTCACGGCGATGGCGTTGAAGGCGAAGCGCAAGCTGCTGTGGGACCCAAAGGCGGAGACATTCACCAATGACGAGGCGGCGAATGCGCTCATGAATGCGCGGCCGTTCCGTGGGGAGTGGAAGCTGCCGGAGATTGGGTGAGGGTAAACCGAACTTCCGAGTTCGGTTTGAGGGGAGAACGAACTTGGAAGTTCGTTCTACGTCACCTCCGCTGCCTGACCGCTTCAAACAAGATCGCGGCTCCGGCGGCGGCGACGTTGAGGGATTCGACGGGGGAATGCAGGGGGATGCGCACGCGGGCGTCACAGGCCTGCATGATCTCGGCGCTCGCGCCACGGCCTTCGTTGCCGAGGATGAGGAGGGTGGGTTGGCGCCAGTCGTAGTCGTAGTGGAGCAGGTCGGCTTCGCCGGTGGCGACGACGGTTTTGAGGCCGCGGCTGCGGCAGGTCTCGATGGTGCCGAGGCCGGAGACATCGGGCAGAATGGGCAGGCGGAAGGCGGAGCCCATGGAGCTGCGCAGGGTTTTGGGCGAGAAGGCATCTGCGGAGCCTGCGAAGGAAAACAGGCCGCTCACGCCTGCGGATTCGGCGGTGCGCACGAGGGTGCCGAGATTGCCGGGGTCCTGGATGCGGTCGAGGCCGAGGATGAGAGGGACTGGGCTGGCAAAGAGATCATCCAGCGCCGGCCACGGGCGCTCTGCGATGACGATGATGCCCTGGGTGGAGGCGGTGTCGCTCAAGGATTCGAGGACGGACTCGGAGAGCTGGAAGACCGGGCAGGAGATGCGATCCAGCAGGGCGAGCTGGGAAGCGGAAGGCGCGGCGGCGGTGAAGCAGGCCTGCAGGGGGAGGCCGGAGGATACGCACTCGGCCACGAGGCGTTCGCCTTCGATGAAGATCAGGTCGCGCTCACGGCCTTCGCGGACTCTGCGGGCGTGTTTGATGCGTTCGTTGGAGGAGCTGGTGATGAGCATGCGGGGGAGGGGACCATCTATCGGCTAATCCTGTTGTAAATCCATTTGCCGAATGAACTCGGGCGATTATTGTCACGGCCCCTCACGAATGTGCCTGCATAGCTCAGTGGTAGAGCAGCGGTTTTGTAAACCGCAGGTCGTCGGTTCGACCCCGACTGCTGGCTCCATCGTGAAAGTGTATAAGTCACTCAACATGAGTCATTTACTGATGTCATAAAACTGACGGGTCAATCGGCTAAAGTTGTGCCAAACTGTCTGGAATTGCATCGAAATGCACAAAAAACCGTTATAAATCCGTTACGGAATGGCAGGGGCCAACCGGCATGTTGAGCGGTTTCGACTTTGATGAGACCTGATCCAGCGGAGGACAGATCCTTGAATTGTCGGTGGTGTTCCGATGTCGTGGCCAAAGAGCCTATTGAATTGCCGCCGTGCCCCAAACGGACAGCGGCAGCGAGACCGAGCTTTATTACGCCATCGCCAAACTCCCTCCCAAGGAAAGGTGTGACCTGATGGCCCTGTTCACGTTCAGGCTTCTGGGCATTCGCTCCTACAACGTAACCCGAAAGTCTGCAGCCAACGCCAACCTTCACCATCTGGCCGACTACCTCTCCAGCACAAAGATGCTCCATGAGTTCCTTTCAAAGGGTCTCCACCGCTACAAGAATCATTCCTGAGCTGGATACAAGTTCAGCGCAGAAGCTCTTTCCAATTGCACTGATGGGGTTGGAGGAGGGACGCAGCCAAGGCCATGAGGCATGCTGCCCGTGAGGAAGAGAAGAGAGAGGTCGGGAAGTATGATCACCTGGTTGGGCTGCTGCCTTAATATGGGTGGAAGTGCATTAACTTCACAGAAGTGCATTAATCTGAGAAAAGTGCATTAACTCTAGTGGATCTGCATTAACTCGTAGGGCCTGAGGGCTATATGAGCTTGAGGAGGTATTGTTGATGGGGGCGGTCGGGATTGAGGGAACACCTTCTCAGGTGACCTCGTCCGCGCCCTCCCCCTCAGCCGCCTTGTCAGAACAAGTGCCATGTTAGTCCTGGATTTACATTGTAATGACACGGAGCCCGCGGTTTCTCGATTGAAGGCTTTGTCGCGGCGTGACCTCTCGTCCGTGCCCTCCCCCTCAGCCGCTTGGTTAACGCAAGGGCCAAGTCGGTGCTAGATTTACATTGTAATGACAAAGTGGACAGGGCGGCTGCTCGCTCGCCGACTTCAGTTCGTGAGCATGAGCCGGGATGCTGGTCATCCTTTGCCGCCGTGCGCTCTCTCCTCCTCGCTAGGGACAATCAGGCATCTTTGATTCTGGTTCCTGAATCTTGTTTTGACTCATTTGTCCGGTCAGGGTTGACCCTGCGCTGGCACAGAATTGCCAAGCCTTCTTTGCCTGAGCGAACTGGGGCTATCCTCGACACCTACAGCCACATGTTTGCAACGCATTCCAACAAGATGGAAGGACGCTATTGCGCAGCATCACCATTTAGCTCTTTGATGCGGATGTTCCGAAATTGCACAAGCGAGGCCCCCCATTCGCCGTCCTTCCGTTCAGGATGCAGCTGCAGGGCCAGCGGTCCTTGGCGTGGAATGCCAGGTAGCTGGGCGTCGTGGATGATCAGCTTTTCGTTGAGCGTGACGGTTAGGCGGTCGCCTTTCATGATAATGTGGAACGTGTCCACTCGCCAATCGGTTTGTCAGCCTTCACCCTGGGTGTTACTCCGGCATGCACCTTGGCGTCAAAGGCTGGATCGGTCCGGTAGCCCCACACCTCGCCAGATCCAACCGGCCAGCCCAGATGTTCACTTGGGACTTGTGCTGGCCACGCAGGAAGACTCCTGAGTCGGTGTTGGGGACTTCTACCGTCATCACGTTGCCTGAATCGTCCTTCTGATAGGAGCCATCTGGCAGAATGATCCGTGCTTTCTGGTTTACGTACGGACTCTCCTTGATGCGCCAGTCCACCCACAGCTCAAAGTCTCTGTATTCCTTTGTGGTCCACAGCTCTCGGTCGCCCTTGGCTTCTCCCTGCGGATTACAGTCAATGACGCTATCTACGACGCTCCAGTCGTGATTATCGGGCTGCTTGGTGGTCCATCCTGTCAGATCCTTGCCGTTGAAGAGCGACACGAAGCCTGGCAAAGCCTCGGTGCCGGGTTCGGAGTAAGCGGTGCTGATGGACAACGCGAGGAGTAAAAAAGCTGTGCGGATCGGGAGATGCATGGGCGATGTTCAAGGGTTCATCCGGGTTGGCAAAGTGAATATCTGGGACGTGATGGAAACCTCAGGTTGTCATCAGTGTTTCAAAGGCATCACCTTCACGCCCATCGCCTCCAGCAGCACCATGCCCATCTGGCGGGTCTTTTCGTCGATGGGTTTGGGCGGAATCAGACCGGCGAATCGTCCTTCAAAGCTGTCGGCGGTCATGTCCTCGGCATCACCCAGATTCCAGAATTTTCCGTTACCGAGACGATTAATGGGCAGCAAATGAGTGATGTTGCCCTGCGGAGATTGACCGGCATCGAAGCCATCCGTCTTCGGCTCATCCCTCGCCTCCTAAACCTGTCTTCATGCCTCCGCTCCGCTTACCTGGATGGAACTAGGGCGGGGCGGAAGCCCAGGAGGGAACTCCGGAAGCCCGGCGCGTACCCGTAGCGGTAGGCGGCACGGCAGAGGGAGGCGTAGCTGCTCCAGGAGCCGCCGCGGATTACGCGGTAGGCACCCGACTCAGGCCCCTTGGGATCCACTCCACCTTGCAACTTGAAATCATGCCAGTCGGCACACCACTCCGACACATTCCCATGCATGTCATGCAGCCCCCAGGCATTCGGCTTCTTTTGGCCTACATCGTGGGTTTTGCTTCCGCTGTTGCCATCATACCATCCAACCTCATCCAAGCTACCGCCGGAATACGGCCCTTTCTCCCCAGCCCGGCAGGCATATTCCCACTGCGCTTCACTCGGCAAGGCATAGCGGTAGCCAGGATGGTCACTTTGTCCAACATTCAACTTGGTGCAAAATTCCTGAGCAGCATCCCAGCTTGCATTCTCCACAGGCAGGTCCTCACTGCCTCCAAATTTGCTTGGATTGCTGCCCATCAGGGCCTGCCACTGGCCCTGCGTCACTGGTGTGCTGGCGAGCCAGAAACCTTGGCTGATCCGCACCTCAACTTGGCCTTCAAGATAATCACCCTCCTTTTCATCATCCGGGCAGCCCATCACAAACTCGCCCGGTGGGCACCAGAGCATCTTAATGCCAAGGCTGTTGGTGAAACTGGCTGGCACCAAGGCGTGCGCCGCATCGGCCTCGGCCAGCAAGCGACCGACCAGCTCCAATTGCTGGTCCATCCGCCGCACCAATCCCTGCGGTGAGCTGAGCTGGAGTTCGAGCTTGGGCCGCTTGGAGTCATTCATGGCTTTGATCCCTCAATGGCATCAGCTAGACGTTTGATTTCCTGATCGAGCTTCGTGGCCTGGCTCTGGAAGTAAGCGTCCCAGTCGGGATGCTGAGACATGACGCGGCAGGCGGCGGACTGCTGCACAGCTGCCAGATCGGCACGGGCTTTTTCCAACGCCGCTCGAACAACCTGAACACGTGCCTGGAGGCTGGCCTTTTGATCTGCCGCTGTCGCCATATCCGACGCGGTGAAGATGCCCGCCTCTGCCTGTGCGGCGATCTGCTGCACACGCACCAAGTCCCCCTTTTCGTAGGATTCGCTCAAGTCACGGAACATAGCCGCGGCGGCGGCTTGATGATCCGGTGGCACGACATCGGGGTGACATTTCTTGGAGGCTTTGCGGAAAAGACGTTTCAACTCCTGCTGCTCATCTTCGGACAGCTCCCACTTCGTGCGGGCATCCTCCTCCTCACGAAAGGCGCTGTCCTGCTGAAAGCTCTCGTAGTCTTGCTGTGCCTGTGCGTAGTCAGCGGCCTTCGCCGGGTCTGCCGAAGCCTCACGCTCGCGCAGCAGCACACGCAGTCGCAGCAGCTTCTCCAGCCGCGCTCCTAGAGTCTGATGATGCGCCGCATGAAAGCGGGCGATCTGATGCGCCAGCTCCACCTGCTCGGCCTCAGCCTCTGCCAAATCGGAGGAGAGCCGTTCCAATTCGGCCTCCAGCAACATGATCTCAGGATCTGTCCAGCGCACCAGCCTGGTGCCTTCGCTAAGCACATTGGTAATGAGCCTGCCGGCCTCCGCATAGCGGTGTGTGCTGAAATAATCGATGATCTGCGCGATGCTGCCAATCTCACGGTGCGCCTGCAGTCTGTCAGCAGCAGATGAGGCCAGTTCGACATCACCAAGATCAAGCAATGCCTTCAATGCTTGTAGGCGTGACGTAAGTTCTGGGGGGAGGGTCATTGGAATTTTTTGATGCACTGAATCACCCGCATGAAATACGGTGTTGCTGGGTCGATAAGGCGCTGAGTAGAGGTCGCTGCTGAATTGGCTGCAAGTTCGTTTTTACCGACATTCCCAGCCTGCCAACGCGGCGGTTTGTGCACCCTTGCAAGTTTGCGGTAGTTGTTGAGGACACGCAGGGCGTCTTATTCCATCTCCTGTCCGGCAAAGAATTTTCGTGGCGGTGTCGGCGAATTTCAGGCCCGACTGAACACCTTTGCCAAGCACATCGGCACCGAGTTCGTAGTTGGTCAGCAGCAGGCGGCGTTTGGGACTGGTGGTGGTGGCGCAGAAACCGAGAAACCAAGTGGGTGTGCATGGCGCTGATCAAGCACAAACTGCATCCACTCCATGCTGACAGCGCCAGCGTTTGGATTTGGTCCTCATATTGGCCTTCTGGTCGGGTTCACTCCAATCCAGTACGGGCAGCGCCCATGCCTCTTGTTTGTATTTTGCAGGCCCTGTGAGAATCATAAGTTCGTCATCACCGCAATGCAGGCGGACCAATGATCCCCATGGAGTCTCTGCCCAATTTGCGAGCGAGCGTAGGCTGGAAATAGGCACCAGCTTGCGACCTCGACGCACCGATTTCAAAGTTTCAAGAGATGCCGCCATGTCGAAGCGGTTGCCGCCCCCGCCGGGCCACTCAACCACCTCCAAAGCGATTCCTCTAGCCCTCGCGCATTTGATCAACAGGCTTGAGACAGTGGAGCGGTGGCAAGCGTAAAAATCACCATCATTGTTCACATTGCCGTTGGGAAATGCGCAGGCACAGAAATAGATCACATGCCTATTCTGCTTTTTCAGTTCAACTGCCCTATCCAGCAAGAGATCGGCAGCCGTTGGATCATGAATGACAATCTTGCGCTTGGAGTGCGGCAGGCGTTTCCTACCATCATCTAGATAATGCTCGTTGCCAAGGGCGTCCATGGTTTCATACCGCGCCGGGCCGACCACCTGCCCGAAAGCCTTTCCACGGAATACCTCAGGACGGGCCGACCTCTTCATGCGAATATCTACAAATACTGGCGGTTTGAATCCGCGCTTTCGCTCAACGGCATCAACGGCTTTGACGAGTTCTGGCGCGGCGTTGCCCCAGCCCCAGTATCCCCACATGTAAATCGTGATCTTCCTCATCTTTTTTGGTATCGAGCCAGGTTTAAATGCGACGGCCGCCTCAGACCTTGAGATAAGTGATTTCTGCCCCGCGTGTTAGGCGTGCTTCCTGCATGGCTTGCGCGAGCGAGAATGGGCCTGTCTCATAACGCTGGAAGATGTCCATGCCACGATCAATGGTGATCTTCCAGCCAGTGTCAGTCGTGATGTTTCGGGCGTGGAAGTTGGGGCTGTGGTCAAACTCCCAACTGAAAGCAACTCGTGAGCCAGTGAATGAGTGGACGAGTTGGTTAAGATTTTCTTCCTGTTTCACGCAGGAATCCATATCTGACTGTGTCTTCAGATGCACGGCGACTTCATCGCCTTCTGGCACCAAATCATGAACCATTTGCAGGAACTCCATGAGATTCCGAGCTTGGAAGAACATCCGGACATACGGGTCGCAAATGGTGATGCTGCGTGCGCCGGTGAGGTGCTTGGCGAACAGACGACGGTAGCTCCAGCCCTTGGTGTTCTCGGGGATCACGACATGTCCAGGCTGCGGTTCATCTGCGACAGCGGTTGTTGGCGTTGCAGGAGACGGCTCAGCCGCAGGAGGAATGTCTTCATGGGCCTCAGGACCTGGCTCACCATTGACGGCTTGCTGAGTTCGCGGCCCAGCAAAGGTTGGATACTGAATTTCTTCAGGGGTCAGCACCGTTACTGGCGCACCTCCACTGAGAGGTCTGTAGATAAAGTCGTGGCGCTTGAAGGTGTCGTCGATGCGCAGGATGTGTTCACGCACACGCCGACGAGATTCCATAGAGAAAGCCAGCAGTTCCTCAGTCTCCACGGGAGTGCATTTGCCATCCGGGAAGAGGATCTTCATCAGCCCGGAGAAAGTCTTTTCAAAGCCGGTCTGATCGCGTGTGGAGACTTCAGAGGTGACCTCAAAGTGCTGTTTGTAAGCCCCTGTGAAATCTTCCGTTCGCAGGTGCTTCAAAACCTCGGCGATAAAATCAACGACAAAGCCATATCCGTTGGTGAAGAGGTCATGCCGGATTGGTGCGACTTCCCAGCCTGGGTTGTAGGCGTGGATGCGGTCGAGGAAGGCGGAGTCGATATACTTGTCAGGCAGCGGCTCGAAGAAATGGGAATGCTTGAGCATGTAGGCCACGGACTTCTTGGTGTTGCCCATGAACACCATCGAAGCTTCGGCTGTGAGCTGCTCGATCCCCCGTGAGAAAGTGCGGTTGGCCATGTAGTTCTTCATGATGTCCACCAGCGCCTTGTCCACCTTCTTGTCCTTGCCGGCGAACTCGTCGAAGCAAACGCAATCCCAATAGCCGACGAGTCCGATCTTGCCGTTGGAATTGCTCACGAAGAGTTTGGGCGCAGTCACTTCCGATCCTGAAATGAGCATCCCGTGCGGCGAAAACTCCGCGTAAATATGGGATTTGCCGGTGCCTTTCGGCCCGAGTTCGAGAAGGTTGTAATTGCGCTCACAATACGGAATGAGGCGAATCAAAGTCAGGAGTTTGGCACGCCGCCCGAACATCTCAGGATTAAAGCCCATGCTCTGCATCAGCACGTCCATCCACTCCTCTGTAGTGAACTGTGCCCGAGCTTTCAAAAACTGCTCATAGTCCACGCTGGCTACCTGAATTGGCTTCAGGGTGTCTATCTGCCATGGACTTGCCTTGGGGTCTTCGGCGACTTCATAGGTCACATCGGTGATACACCAGATGCCACCCACCAGCAGCTTCGGATACCTGCGGACAAAATCGTCAGACACTGGCACTTTCTTGAGGCCCAAGTTGGTGAACTCGGCTTCGTAAAATCCGCCCTTATCGTTCAGTTCAACGGTCAGCTTGTCGATGACCTTGTGCCGCCCCTTTTCCTTGATCGTGGACTTCACCAGTTGCGCCTGGTTTCGATGCACATAGTGCTTGGCCAGGATCTTCTGAACGGATTCCAGGCCCGCCTTGATCACTTCATTGTCATCGGTGGCGCAGTGCTGACCCAGCAGGTATTCCAGCACGTAAGTGGGGACCACCGCGTTCTGTTTCAGCCCTTTTGTCAGGTCTTTACGCACTACCAATCCAGGGAAGTGCTGGAGGATTTTTTGATCCAGCGGGCTCAGTTGACGGGGCTCAGCAACAAATGGCTCCTGCTCTTCACTGGCTGCGGGGTCGGGTGTGGATTCAGAGTTCATCGAAGTCGCTGGTGAAGGGTTTCTGGAGTTTGAGGCTGTGCGTCTTGTAAGTCACGATCTGGTTCGTGCCGGAGACGGTTTCTTCGAGGCGCAGATCCACCTCACGGTTGTTGAATGCATCGGCGGTGGCGGAGAGCACCAAGAGCATGGTCATCTCCCTTTGCCGCGCTTCCGACTCTTTGTAATCGAAGGTGTGTGTCTTGATCTCCGACAGGCTTGTGCCGTCTTTGGCATAAATGCCAATACGAAGAGTGCGGGGCAGCACCTTGCCTTGCGCGGGCCGGTCTTGGAAGAGCGCGATGGAAAGCTGACCCGTGGTGATCTTGGCGGGCACGCGGAGCAGTTCCACCTCCACCCTGCCCGTGTCGTCAGCCCGGGCTTTATGAATCTTGACCACGGGCACCACCACCTCTTGCAGACTGCTGCCGCCGTGGACGTAGCGCATACCAGAGCCTTGAAGCGGAAAGCGCCCGAGCGAGAGGGGAAATGTGGCTGACCAGTCACCACCCAGTCCCAGGGCGGTGCTGTCAAAGATCTTCACCTTGGCGGTCGGTGAGATGTCTCGTCCGAGGGCAAAACGCCGGTTTTTGAACGTCCATTCGCCGGCGGTTGGCAGGGACGTGGCATCGTCTTTAGCCACATCGTCCTGTTGGAAGAGGAAGCCGTGATCCGCCGTGAGCAACATGTTGCTGCCGTTGATGTTCGCCACTTTTTTGATGATCAGATCAAGCTCCGTGAAGGCTTGCTCCACGGCATCGAAAGTTTTCGCCTCCGTGCCAGCCGCATCGCCGGTCTTGTCGATGACGTTGTGGAAGATGTAAATGACCTCGTGATCGCGCATCAGCGCACGGCCCTCGGTCTTCGTGTTCAGTTCCAGGAACTCTTCTGCTTGAATGGCTGTCGCCTTTCCATCACAGGCGAGGCTCAGGATCTCGCGACGATTGGCCGTGCCCGTAGCGCTGCGTCCATCCACGGTCACTGTTGCCGTTATTGCGTCCACGGCAAGTTGCTGACCGGGCAGCAAGGCCGCCATCCCGAGCTGAGTGTAAGATGGCAGGGAGCCAAACATCGCCTCCACCTCAGCGGTCCAGCGATTGGCGGAGCGCAGTCGCTGGGCAAAGTCGGAGGCCGCTTCGTAACGGAGGGCATCGGAGATGATCACGAACACCTTCTGCCCCTTTGTCAGGAATGGCTGCACATAGTGGCTGAAGAAACGCCGCTGGGCGATCACGTCGGAGCACCCCCACGTTTCCGTGCCGCGCACTTGATCACTCCAGCGGTCGGCCAGAGGGAGTAGGAAATTGTTCACATAGGACTTCTCCACCCATTGGGAGATCTGCTCCATCACCTGAATCTGACCGTAGCGGCGCAGGTTCCAGGTGCAGAGGCGATAGGCCATGTCGATCCGCCACCAAGTGGTCACATAACGAATCACACCACTGGTAACGGAATCCATCGTCAACTCGGCCCCGGCCAGCAATTCACGCAACTCCACGGCCTGCTCCACGGCAGCGTAGCCAGGCTCGTGCTGCGGCCACCAAATGGAACCACGCCGTTGCTGCACCACTGCACGGAGGTCCACGGCTGCGGCCCCGTTGGCAAACGACTGGCAGAGCCGGTGCAGAGTAAACTTCTCGAAAATCTCAAACGTGTCGCAATCGCCGAGCGTTTTCCGCTCGTCTAGCCCGCCGAGTGCGGCGGCGATTTGCAGTTCCTTCTCCATTTGGTGTGCCCAGTCGCGAAACCAGATGCTGTGTGTTTGGCTGTCCTTCCACCGTTGCAGGAAGACTTTCGCGTGGGGGTGCAGTGCCGCCTGAGTGTCCAGCGGATTGGCTCCGCGAAACAGTGACACGGCGAAGTCCCGCAGTGAGGGGACTGCCGCCGTGTAGCCAAAGAGGCGCTCCACTTCCTGCCAAAACGGTTCCGCCAAGGCCGCCGCCCCGAGGCACTCGTCCACTCGATCCGTTGCGATTAAATCCGCTTCCGGGTCCGTGCGGAGAAAGCGCAGCAGCATGGCATCTACCTCCACGTCGGTGTCCGCGAGCACCGCCATCATTTTGAGCCGGATCTCCCGGCTCTGGTCGTCCTTGCCTATCATTTCCTTCAGGGCTTGGACGCGCTTCGCGCTGTGGAAATACTTGCCATGCGCTTCCGCGAGATGGAGAAATTCGTGCGGTAGGCCGACTTCCTGGAGCGCCAGCGAGGCCTTGTCCGCCTTGTATTCATAGCCTTGCAGCAGGAGGTCCAGCAGCCAGTTGTCCGCATCCGCCGGGCGGGCTGTGGGCACATAAATCAGGAACATGGCATCGGGGTTCGGATCACGGACGATGCGCACCTTGGTGCCAAACTCATTGCCTGCCACGGTGAGCTTCGTTACGCGGGCCTCCGGATAGGCGTCAAAGGTATCAGCCCACTCGCCAGTGGCATCATACCAAAAGACCAAGCGATGGCGTTGAAACACCTGTTGAAGACTGTCGTGGATTCGTTTCATTTGGCTGTAGGTGGGGGGACGGCTTGAATGGGTTCTGAACCCGCCCAATGCTCCGGAACCAAAGCGGGTGGCTTTGTCCACGGATCTTCCACAAGCGATGTCTGAAACCAGTCGTCGCGCAGGTTTGCGTGCTCAGTGACGATAATCTGGAAACCTGGACACTCCTCAGCAGCAAAGCGATGAAGCATCCCGAAGAGCTTCCGCACCTTCTCAAGGTCGGAATCCCTTTCCGTTTCTTCCACTGAGCCAGTGGCAGCCTCGTAAACTTGCTCAGATGGGAAATAAACCTGCGTAGGTTGGTCGATGAACAGGAAGGACGGCATCGGCTTCTTGTTATTGAAAGTGAACTGATGCAACGCCAACATTGCGCCGAGGTGGTAGGCCAAATGATTGGCGCCACCGCCCGTCTTGTTCATCGGGACCGGTCTTTCAGGTCTGTCCGCAACGACCGTCAGATGGCTGAGGTCGAGTCTGAATGGAAACTCTGAGAAGTCGGCTTCGAGTTCCTGAACGTAGCGACTAATTCGATTCGAGATGATGTTGAGGATCGATACCAGACGCTCCTCGCTGTCGTCTGCACCGGAGTCGCGTTCGAGCTGAGCAACCAGCTTTTGCAATTCATCTACTCGCGCTTTGAATGCCGCCAGGTCATCGTCTGGGCGATACGTTTCGAGGAAGAGGCTGATGCGTCCGACTATTCTCGCGGCGGCAGCGTTACGGCTGCCCATTTCTGCAATCGCCGCATTCGCAGCTATTGCCGCTGCCAGTTCCTCTTCTTTGCTTCGCAGCCTCTGATTCAGGTCTCCTATTTGTTGTTCGACCTTTTGAGTGAATTCCACCAAGTGTGGCCGCTCTCCCACGACGGCCTCCAATTCTTGATTGAGTGACTGAAGCTCGCTAATCAGAGACGCAGCAATGGGCGTTTCGAGTCCAAGGTTTTCAGGTGCGAACGGCCATTGCCATGCTCCTGATTCCGGGTGCGTCGGCAGAGCATGAATGGATTCAAGGCGACTTTTTTGCTCCTCTGCTTCGCTTGTGAACCCGTCCTCTTTCTCAGCGAACATTTGAGTGGCTCGGAGCGTCTCATTTGCCGTCACTCTCTCCCTTCGGATGGCTGCGATGTTGTCTTCCAATTCAGCAATACGGCGTGTGTCTTCGTCGGGAATGCGAGCGGGCTTCCAAGTGGTGATCCCGGACAATGTAGCCAATGCTGCGGCGGTTGTTTCAGGAGCCGGACTGCGGGCGAGAATTCCCACCTGTTGCGCCTCGGTCAACAGACCCAAAGCCCGGACATTAAGCTGCTCGCTGAACTCTGTAGCCTCCGTGAGTTGTTTCTGGGTGAGCTTTAGATCGCGCTTGGCAGCGCGAAGTTTGAAATCGAGTTCCAATCGATCATCCGGCGCAACTCCAAGAAGGATCGGCAAGGTGTCCCTGATGGCCTGCGGCATGAACTGTTCGTTCTGCCGGTAGAACAACTGATCCTTATTGGCGATCAGACCCTGCTTTTGGAAAAGGTAGAAGTAGGTATGCTTGATCGTCGCGGCGAATGAATCCCGACTTTGCTCTTGAGAAACCTGCGTTCGATTTGCGGGGATTCCGAGGAGGCCAGAAAGCAGTGAAACCACCGTTTCGTCGTCCGCGTTTTGACGGAGCTCGGCGAACGGAGGCGGTTCGACGGTTGCTCCCCTTCTTATCATAGCCCTGGAGCAGCTTGCCGCATTGCCTGCCGGGGCTGGCTTGGCGATTAAGACCTGTTCGCCCGGAAATTGGTAGATGACAGCATACCACGCCACCTTATCCCGGATAGGACCTTCCGGGATATTAAAGTCACTCTGCCCCATGCAATACTCCACGATGTCTGAGAGCGCCGACTTTCCTGTGGAAGAGCGTCCGGTGACAATGTTTAGCCCGGCAACCTTGAAGGAAATGCGCCGCGATTCTCCTCCGTGGCTATAGATGATGATGTCTCGGATGTTCATGGTCGGATTCCTAGCGTCGTGTAAATGGTCGTCCTGTCATTGATCAACGCCAGCTTTCTCCCCAGAGAGCGAGCGACGGTTTGGCAGTCCTTGCTATCTTGCGAGCCTGCGATTGTTCTCCTCACCGTGTTGCTCCGGATCGCGACGCATCCAGCGTCATCCACGTCGATGACTCCACACGCCATCAGGTAGCCAAACGCTTCCATGGTGTATGGCACGAGGCTGCGTGCGCGTTTGGCCAAATCCACCCGGATTTCAGGATGCTCCTGCAGAATCGTCGTGAAGTAAGCGCGATTCGCTTCCTTGATTTGCTCTCTGGTCCGCTTGTGAAGACACAGCGGCAGGATCAACAGCGTCAGCGAAAAGGGCATGGGGCGGCTGACCTGTTCGGTGAATCCCTCGACCCCACGTGCCAAGACAAGCCCGCAGAACGCGGGATTGAAGAGGTTGCGGATTTCGCGAGGCCGCTGATGCCAGAGTTTCATGAATCCCTCCCACGTAGAATTTTCTCAACCCGCTTCTCAAAACGCGGATGCCAATGCACTCGCGGCTCTTCATCATTTGCCAGCATGTGGTAGCTTCCCATGGTGACAAATGTGGCGCTGACCTGCGGACGAATGCGAAGGTTGGAATGGTCGCTTGTTGTGAGCCTATTGAGCAGTTCTCTGCCAGTCTTTTGCAGAAGTTCCTCTGGAGCGTCGTCTTTCAATTCCTCGAATACGATCTCTCGAAGCCGATCCCATTCATCGACGAGGCGGTCATCGTAAGTTTCCAACTCTCCGGAAAGATCGGCCATCTCGCGCAGCCAGGAGTTGCGCTGCTGAAAAGCGCGGTAGTAGTCGAGGATTGCCCGTCTGATCCGTTCCGACTTCAAACCGATCGCTCTCAATTGCCTCACGAAGTAACGGTCGTCGGTTTCGGGCGACACGCCCTCCTTCGGCTCGGCATCATGGAAGTCGATGGGAAGGTTGTCTTCGCGAAACTCCTCCGCGATGGCGGCCAGCTTCTCCGAGACCTCAAGCCCTCGCATTGGCTCAACCCGTTTGTTGGTCAGAAGATCAATGCAGGCGTTGTTCCACCAGCCTTCGAGACGCTCATATACGGGCACCCGGAACTGCTCGCGAATCGGCCGGAAGCGCTCGTTCATGATCAGCCTCGGGAGGGCTTGAATTCGCTCCTGAGAATCAAAAATCGTGATGCGGCGGAAAAAGTCCGCCCACTTGTCTTCGGGAAGCTTTGCGAGGAGGTCCTTGGTCTTTTTGATCAGTTTGGAATCCGATCCCGCCAGGACTTTGCGAACCCGGTTCGGCAACGCATCGTCCTTTTCCTTATTGGGGAGGAACACCTCCAGGAAGGAACCGATAACCACCATTCCCGTGGTAAACAGAAAGAACGAAACTGGATCCGTGGAGATGTCGTTCTTGAGG
>NZ_JBIPNG010000526.1:0-4357 GCF_044373815.1 Prosthecobacter sp.
CTCGAAGGCTACTCCGCCGAGTACATCCGAAAAAAGTGAGCCAGCCCCAAAAGGGGGTCAGTGTGCAAATACTTGACAAAATATCCCGCTCATCCCTGCGCTCTCATTGGCCATCCAGCCGCCGCCACTCCTCATTCACGGTGCCGCAGCAAGCCATTCGCCACCATCGCAGCACCCTCGCAGAAAAGTTGACGTCCCACCCGCGCAGGCCAGTCTGTCGCAGCCCATACCCACCTCACACTGACGCATGCCATCTCCCATTCCCCCAGACTTGGTGCTTCGTGTGCTCGGCATTTTTGACTGGTGCGTGCAGGGGCTTCTTTTCGGGCTCTCATTCATCTACCCGTGGTTCGCGCCACGCAGGCGTCGCCGGGCGGTGGTGCTGTATCCCCTCGTCATCGCCTTCTTCTGGGGCCTCTGGCGTGTGAGCTGCTTTGACGCCCTCTTCCACATCGACTGCCCCGGCATCGGCTACTGGGCCGCCGGCGTCTTGCTCGCGGGCATCGGCCTCATTTTCCACCTCCTGCGCTGGGCCTTCACCCGCAGCCAAGCAGTGCCCGATCAACCTCCGGCCCCATGATGGCATCAGCGCACCGGGCGGACTCGCTGGTCATTGGCAGGCGTATAGCGCTTCGCAAAACTCATTTCCGTTTAGCAGGTTGCTTCTTGATCGAGGATCATGGGCTTCGACGGCGGCTGGCTGAGGACAGCCAGCCCTACCAGCGCTGAGCATGCGAGCGCCCTGCGCGAGGTAGGGCGGCTTGTCCTCAATCCGCCGCCGAGCGTCTCCACGCTCGCTTTCTGGAAATCAATTTTGGAAAACGCTATAGCGCGCCTTGCTCAGACTTGGCTTGAAACGACCATTTTAAGAATCCATCCATCGTGTCCCTTTTCGATTTCGATCTCGGTCCTGAGTCGTCCCTCGGTTCTCAAAGGGGCGCAGGCTTCCTGCAGCCGCTTGAGCAGCGCCGCAGAATCCTTCTTGAAGAGAAGCTGCCTCTCCGCCCGGATTCCGTTGTCAATTTCTGACGTGCCCTCAAGAACATGGATGAACGTTTCCTCCGGCAGGGCAGAGCTGACCTTCCGCTCGCATTCATCCAGGCGGCCCAGTGCTTCATGCAGCAGATCCCGATGAGGCGAAACAAAGACAGGGTGCCTGGCATAGTAGCCATTCAGCCCGATCAGGCCCATCACCACGAAGCCCGCAGCGATCCATAGACATGTTTTCAAAGTCATTGGGCTCCGTAAGGCATTCGGATTCGAATTCAAAACGAGATTTCGTCCGAAGCAAGCCACCATATCCCCCACACAATCCATCCGCAGAAAAGTTGACGCCCCACCCGCGCAGGCCAGTCTGCCGCACACCATGACCACCTTCCAGCCACCCGCGCCTCAGCCACGCCGCAGCCGCTTCTCCCTGCGCCATCTCCTTCTCTGCACCTGCCTCGTTTCCCTCAGCCTCCTCAGCGCGCCACTGGCCGCACAGCAGGCCCAAAGCACAGCACAGGTCTTCATCCCAGCAGATGATACCAGCATCGGCTACTCCGGCTACGTGCACATGGAGTTCGTGCCGTACGTGAAGGAGGATCTCTTGTCCGCCCCCAAGCTCGCGCGCTTTGACCGCGTGTTCGACATCCCCGGCAAAGGCTACCGCTGGGACAACCCTGGCGCGCGCATTCGCTTCCGCACCGATGCCAAGCATGTGAAGGTGCTGCTCCACTTCAATGAGCTCCACACCTCCGCCAGCGCGCGCAACAGCCAGGGCCTCTATCTCATCGACGGCGTCACCCAGCCCACCTGGACGTTCCGCACAAAAGCCACCCAGGCCAGGCGCGACCCCGAAACAGTCTCAGTACACATAAAAGTCGGCGAACTCGGCGGTCCCCGCGTCTTTCACGATTACGAGATCATCCTCCCCTACGGCGACTCCGTCGATTTTCAGGGCATTGAAGTCACTCCAGCCCCCGCCCAAATGGAGCCACCGCCCGCGGCACCCGCTGTGCGATACGTCGCTTATGGCGACTCCGTCACGCACGGCTTCACCGCCAGCGCCATCGACAAAACCTACCCGTATCTGGTAGCTCAAAAGAGGGGCTGGCAGCTCATCAATCTCGGTCTGGGCGGTCGCGCCTCCAACGTGGTTGATGCCCACGTCCTGAAAACCCTCAAGGCCGACGTCATCACCGTGCTCATGGGCGTGAACGACTGGCAGGGCGGCGGCCCCGTGGAGCGCTACCGCAAAAACATGATGGGCTTCTTCGATGCCCTCCGCGCCGTGCAGCCCACCGTGCCCATCTACTTCATCACCTCCCTCTATGTGCCCCCCGCCTGGAGCCCCAAGACCCAGATCGCCGATCTCGAAGCCTACCGCCAGGTCGCCCGCGAAATCGTCACCGCCCGCAAAGACCCCCATATGCACCTCATCGAAGGCCTCGACCTCATCGACCACGACCCCAAGTTGTTCGATCCTGTCGCCGTACACCCCAATGACCAAGGCTTCGCGCAAATGGGGGAGAGGCTGGCGAAGCAGATGAAGAAACCGGGGAAGTGAAGGGGGGGGATCTTCATCATCGCCGGGGAGCAACACCGATTCACACCACCATCTGGAGTGAAGATGGCCCACTCATCGATCCAGAGATTTTGATGCGCTTCTCATTCACCAGTTAGTATTCTCGGGCTTTGTGTAAACCGTGGGTGAAACACCTGGAATTTCTTTGGTTTTTATGGCCAAGAGACTAGAATGAAAAATTTCCAATGACACTCCAGAAGCCAGATTTCATCATCGAACCCCTCAACCCTGCGATCCATCGCCGGGATGAGTTCGATTGTGGAGTCCCTGCACTGAATGATTTCCTGCGCACACGGGCGCGTAAGGAGATGGATGCCGGAACGTCAGCGTGCTTTGTCATCGTGCCGAAGTCTGATCCTGGAATGATAGCGGGTTACTACACACTTTCTGCGGCGACGGTGGTTCGTACAGCTTTGCCGGAGGCTCTTACCAAAAAGCTGCCGCGTTACGAAGAACTTCCTTCGACGCTACTTGGCCGGCTTGCTCGCGATATTCGATTCAAGGGGCAAAATATTGGCGAGCTCTTGATGGCCAGTATGCTGCGTCGTTCGGTTGCAGCTTCTCAAGAGGTGGCATCCTGGGCGGTCGTCACGGATCCTAAGGATGAGAAAGCCCGGCAGTTTTATGCCAGTTTTGGTTTTCAGTCGCTGACTACCGATAGAATGTTTTTGCCCATGAAACAGGCGGCTGGATGGATCAACGCTCGGTGACCGATGCACGATGGAGTGCCAACGCCTCGCGCATCCGCTTGGTGGGTTGCTTGAGAGGGCCGGTTAGTGCTTTCACAAAACGCTGAGATTCAGCTTGGTTCAATCGGACAACATTATGGCGCTGAACAACTTCCTCAGCTGCCGCCCGAACATGAGAAACGACGAAAACTGCCACGGAACATCCCTCCAGCCCTGCGGCACGCTCCAAAAGAGCCTTGTCTTCCGGTGTAACGCGGGCAACGAGACGGTCGGATCGGCGATGGATGGCTACGGCTGGCATGGGTGATTGTGTGCCAAAGTGTGCCACAGATTAAGCTTTGCGCAACTCTGGTTTCATCTGACCTCCTTCTTCATCCCACGGATCTGCCCCCCCCCATTTCCCCTCGCCTCACCACACCCCCACGCGTCATCCACCCGCCTCCTCCTTCCCACCACGAATCCGTCCCCGTTTTGCAACATCACCCGCTCTGCCGCTGTAGATCTCACACCATGAACCTTGGGTTGCAGCAGCGCAGCGCTCCAGCGCTTTGTCCCGATCGACGTCGGCTTTTGAAGTCGATGTCTGCGGGCGTCCTCGGGCTGGGATTGCCGGAGTGGCTGGCCTTGCAGGCGAGGGCGGGCAATGCGACCGGAGCCGTGCAAGCAGGGCAGGCGAAGCGCGTGCTGGTGATCTATGAAGAGGGCGGCATCAGCCAGATGGACTCGTTTGATCCGAAGCCGGACGCGCTGTTTGATCACCGGTCGCCGTTCAAGCCGATCCCGACGAGCGTGCCCGGCACGCATTTCTCCGAGCTCATGCCGCTCACGGCGAAGCAGGCGCATCGGCTCGCCGTCGTGCGCTCGATGACCTCTGCGCCCACGGCCGGGCACAAGGAGTGCTGCCAGGAATTCTTCAAAGGCTACCGCAACACCAACGCCTTCGACTTTCCCGACATCGGCGCGGTGGTGACGGAGCTCATGGGCACGGAGCGGCCCGAGATGCCAGGCTACATCTTTTGCCCGGGCATCAACATGCCCAATGCCGTCACCAGCACGGGGTTTCTGCCCGCGAGCCGCGCGCCGTGGAAGCTCGGCACCA
>NZ_JBIPNG010000527.1:0-4317 GCF_044373815.1 Prosthecobacter sp.
GCCCCACAGCCCGCCCTGATACCCCGCGATGCTCCCCAGCGTCGCCCCCAGCCCCAGCAAAATCGCCGCGCACAGCTCAAACAACTCCACCGAAGCCTTGCTCGCTGCATCCGCCGCCGCAGCCACCTCCGCAGAAGATAGAGATTCAGTCACTGAGGTGGGATTTTTGGGTGTCGCGTTGGATTCCATCGGCGCGCCCCTTCTAAGACGAAGCCTGTAAACAGGCAACCAAAACCAACCGCGCACGACAAGATTCAAAATCTGGAAAATATGTACACAGAGGCAAACAACATCCCGTGTGCAAACCCTCCTCAGCTTCGGAAAGTGTGTGTAAGGCTTGCGTGAATGGGTCAGTCTCTCAATTTGGGTCTGAAGTAGATGTCATCCGAAAGGCGCACAGCGGGGTCAGCCTCTGAACTGAAAATGGGCCACTCCGAAACGGAAACCAGATCAAGAAAGGCCGAAACTGTGTAACTGCCCGCCTGAGGTGTGCAGAACTCATGCCCTTCGAATGCCGATGCATCAGAGAACAACCTTCTCAGATGCATCAGGTCATTCCCGGAGTCATGACCACTGGTGCTGAGAATCAACTCCCACTGTGCAAGTGATGGCGAGAGGTAATCATGCAAAAATTCCCGTGGAGCCTGGAAGTGGTAGAGCTGAAGCAACTCAACGGTCAATGCTGGAGCAATCGATTCAAAGGAGGGTGCTCCGCCTGCCGATCGGAACACTTCCCAACTCGCACGAGAAAACGAAAGAGATCCTCGTTTCATCATCCATCGCGGCGGCGCATACTCCATCGCATCGCACTGCCTCTGACACATGGCCGCAAAGTCAGGGATGATCAGAACGTGATCATCACCTCGTCGAATCGCCACACGTCCTCCTGAGCTACAGCCCGCATAGAGACATGCATCACAGAGTTCAAACTGAACCGAACGAGCAGACCAGTCGATGTGATCGGAGGCATTGCAGACGATGACATCGTCACAAACCACCTGTCGAACAGCGCAGTTCCCCTGCCCCGAGGAGCTCAAATCAAGTACCGCGCTTCGTGATTCAATATTGGCAGGCGTCCACACAGCTTCAGTTGTTGGTCTAATGTTGCGTTGCTCAAATGCAATGACAACCAGCCCCCAAGTCAAAATGCGCCCCCATTTCCCATTCCATCATTCCTCCCTTTGCCAATCCACCATACTAGGCCGCAACGCAGACTACCCCACAAGCCTCTCCACCTCCCCCACCGGAAAGCGGGTGCGCTCCGTGCTGCCTGCTGTAAAGGAGCCTGAAACATCCCTCACGCCCCCGCAAAGAACCCCGCCTGCGCCGCGTTAAGCTTTCACCCCTCTCATGAATCTCGCCCTCCGTCCCGCCACGCACGAAGCTTTGCAACGCTTTCGCCTGCGCCGTCAGCAGTTGCTGCGGTTGCGCGCCCTGCTCTGTGGCGCGGCGCTCGCCCTTGCTGCCTTCGCTCTCATCGCCTTGCTGGACCGCGCGTGGTTCATGCCGGATGCTCTTCGCCCCTGGGTCACCCTCATCGCCTACGGTGGCGCTGCCTACGCAGCATGGCGCGTGGCCTGGAGATTCATCGCACAGGCCAATGGTAAAGAAGGCACCGCCAAACTCATCGAAGCCGCTGAGCCCGCCCTGCGCGAGCGCCTGCTTGCTGCCGTCGAACTCGCCGATCCACGCGGTGGCGTGAACGTGAAGGACTCCGTCGAGTTCCGTGAAAAGCTTCAGGACGACGTCGCAGCCTCCATCGAAGGCATCGACTGGAATACGAAACTGCCCACGCGCACCCTGCGCCCCTGGTTCATCGCCGCCGGTTCAGTCGTCGCGGTCATCCTCGTGCTCTGCCTCATTCCCGGCCTCCACCTCGGCGGCTTCATGGCACGTGCCGCCCTGCCCTTCGCCAATCTCGAACGCCCCGCCACGGTCAAGATCCGCATCCTTGAGCCCCTGCAGGCCAGCACCCTCGCACCCATCGGTTCGGAAGTTCCCCTCATCATCGAAACCGAAGGTCCGCAGCCCGCGCAGGCCACTCTCGAGTTTGCCGTCGAAGGCTCCAAGCCCCGCCGCACCGAACTCTCCGCCGTCGGCACCGCACGCTTTGAAGGCGTCGTCCCCGTCGGCCAGACGGACGTTCGCTACCGCATCCACGCCGCAGATGCCATCACCCCCTGGCGCACCCTCAGCGCCCGCGCACGGCCCCGCATCGTGGAGTTCACCAAGACCATCATTCCACCCGCCTATTCCGGCTGGAAGGAAACGAAGGTCACCGCCGATCAGGGCGACCTCGAAGCCCTCGACGGCTCCACCATCAAGCTCACGCTCAAGACCAACCAGCCCGTCTCGAAGAGCGACTTCCAGTTGAATCCCGATCTCCCCGAGAAAAAGACCCTGCCCTCCACCACCACGCCCGAAGGCCTGCTCACCGCAGACATCGCCGTGCAGGCCGTGCACAGCTCCTGGCAGGTCACTTTGAAGTCCCTGGAAAGCGGCTTCACCAATGAGGAAAGCACCCCCTGGCGTATCACCACCATCCCCGATCTCCCGCCCACTGCGCAGATCAACGAACCCGCCGAGCAGATCGAGCTCCTCGCCGATGAAGCCGTGCGCCTCGCTGGACTCGTCACCGACGACGTCGGCCTCGGCGGCGTGAAGCTCTCCCACGCCATCAACGGAGCCAACTGGACCGAGCGCGATCTCCCCTTCACCAAGTCGGCCAAAGAAGCCCCCGTGCAGACCCTCCTCCCTCTCGCCCCCCTCGGCGTGAAGACCGGAGATGCCCTCCTCATCAAGCTGATCGCCATCGACCTCAAAGGCCAGAAGGCCGAGTCCCCACCCATCCGCGTCATCATCCTTGAGCAGACCGTCGATCCCCGCCAGCGCGACTGGGCGGAAAGCCAGCGCCGCCTCGCGCTGAAGGCAGATCGTCTCGATGAACAAACCCGCGAGCTGCGCAAGGACCTCGACAAGGTGCGCAAGACCGAACGCAACTCTCGCAAAGACCCCGAGAAGGCCAAGGACGATGCCGCCAACGCCCTCGCCTCAGCCCAGGAAAAACTCGAGCAGGTCAAAGCCCAGTCCGAAGAACTCTGGAACGCGCTCAAGGACGCCGCACGCGATGCCCCCAATCAGCTCGATGCCTCCGAAGCCCAGCTCCTTGGCAAAAAGCTCGCCCAGCTCCGCCGCGAGCAGCTTCCCGATCTCGAAAAGCTGAACGCCGACGAGATCGAAAACACCGAGCCCCTCAAGCGCGCCGCCAATGAAGCCGCCAGCCACGCCGCTGTCATCGCCGATGCCCTCCGCGCCTTCGCCGCCGAGGACACCGCCAAGATCGCCGCGCAAGAGTCCCAGCAGCTCCAGCGCCAGTCCCGCATGCTCACTGAGACCTCCCTTCAAGCCAATCGCGACTCCGAGCAGCGCCCCAAATGGCAGGAGCAGCAGCGCGCCCTCATGGCCCAGGCCAAGACCCTGCAGAAGGATCTGGCCAAGCTCGATGAATCCCAGAAAGGCCGCTTCCATGGCCCCGTGCTGGAGATGGACAAACGCATCACCGAAACCTCCGCAGATCTCGCCAGCAGCCTCGACAAACCGGACCAGACCAAGAGCCCCGAGCACCTCTACGGTGCCTCGGACAATCTCCGCAGCCGCCTTCAGCAGGCGTCCGACATCACCCGTGGCATCGCCGAGCAAACCGCCAACGAAGCCACACAGCGCCGCGAAAACCTCACCCGTCAGGACAACCCCGCGCTCGCCAAATTGGAGGAAGCCCGCAACCACCTCGCCACCGCCGAAAACGTCACGCGCGATCCACGCCAGAACAAGCGCCCGGATCAAGATGGCCTCACCCCCGTCGAAAAAGCCGAGAAGCTTCTCACCCAGTCCGCCAAACAACTCCAGGACCAGGCCGAACTGCGCGAGCAAAACCAGACCACCAACACCCAGGCCGCGCTCGACATGAACCGCGCCAGCCGCGCTGTGGACGAGCTCGCCCGCCAGACCGCCGAGGCAAAGAAAATCCCCCTGCTCTCCCCCGAAGAAGCCGAGAAAGCCCGCCGCAGCAATGCCCCTCCCTCCGCCGCCACCAAGGCCCTCGCCACACTGAAGGATCAGGCCGCACAGCTCTCCCAGGCCGCACGCGCCTTGGAGGCAGACGCCCTCGCGCAGGATGCCGCACAGGCTCTTGAAGCCGCACAGATGGAGTCCATGCGTCCACAAAATCAGCAGGACCTCGCAGCCACAGCCGCGCAGGCCAAAGCCGCCGCCGAGGCCCTGCAGCAGGTGCCGGACAAGATCAATCGCGCCCGCATT
>NZ_JBIPNG010000126.1:0-14477 GCF_044373815.1 Prosthecobacter sp.
CCCTGGGTGCTGTCCTTCCAGTACAAGCATGAGTGTATCCCTGTTGAGCCAGCTGTCCGCCCACTATTTGGCGGCTCTGCGCACCCATTTGGAGCAAGGCCGCCAGGCGAGCCTCCTGCCCGCCCATGCACTGGGCACAGAGGCGGTGCACGTCGGTCTTGAGACGCTGGATCTCGCCAAAGTGCACCATCAGGCTCTGGCGGCGCTTATTCTGCCGGACTGCTCCCCCATCACGCGCGCGGAGATGACGCTGCGTGCGGAGGTGTTTTTCACCGAAGCTCTCGTCCCCATCGAAAAGACTCACCGCTTCGCGCGCGAATCCGGTGCCGACTTGCAGCAGCTTCAGGAGCGCCTGGGTCAGCGCACGCTGGATCTGGCCGATTCCAATCGTGACCTCCAGCAGGGCATCACCGAACGCATGACCGCCGAGGCAGCGCTGGAGGACAGCGAGCGCATCTCCAGCCAGCTGCTTCTCGAATCACGCCAGCTTGAGCAGCAGCTCAAGGACATGACGCGCAAGATCATGTCCGCAGACGAGGTGGAGCGCAAAAAGATGAGCCTGCAGCTCCATGACGACATCGGCCAGTCCCTGCTCGGCATTCACATGCGGCTGCTCTCCTTGAAAAAGCAGATGGTCGTCAGGCATGAAGGCATCACCCAGGAAATCGCCACCACGCAGCGGCTGGTGGAGGCCGCCGTGAAAACCATCAACCAGTTCGCCCACGAGTTCGGCATTCCCCATGAAAAATAAGCGCACGGATCTTTCGCGGCTCTACCACGCAGCTTTGCAGCACTTCCTGAAGGAAGGCCCCTCGGCCAGCATGGCCCCCGCTCATGAGCTCGGACACCAGGCCATCTCCCTTGGGCTGGAGACTCTGGATCTCGCGCGCATGCATGAGGTCGCCCTCGTCTCCCTCGTGCTGCCCGTTTACTCCTCCAGCACCAGCGATGGCTTGATGGGACGCGCAGGTCTGTTTTTTGCTGAAGCCATCACACCGCTTGAGGAAACTCACCGCGGCGCGCGCGAGGCAAACATCCACCTCAATCAAATGGTGCAGACCCTCAGCCTGCGCACCCATGAGCTGGCCTCCTCCGTGGAGGAGCTCAAGCAGGAAGTCGCCCAGCGCAGGGCCATGGAGGAGTCTCTCCGCATCAGCCAGCAGACCTCCAGCGATCTGCTCAAAAAATCCCGTGAATTGCAGGAGGAGCTCCGCCAGCTCTCACGCCAGCTTCTTTCCGCGCAGGAGGAGGAGCGCAAAAAAATCAGCCGCGAGCTTCATGACGTCATTGCCCAGACGCTCACGGGCATCAATGTCCGCCTCGCAGCTTTGAAGACAGATTCCACCGTCAGCAACAAGACGCTGCAGGGCAAGATCGCCAGCACGCAGGAGCTCGTGGAAAAATCCGTCGACATCGTCCACCGCTTCGCGCGCGAGCTCCGTCCCTCCGTCCTCGATGATCTCGGCCTCATCCCCGCGCTGCAGTCCTTCATGACAGGCTACATGCAGGACACCGGCATCCGCGTCACCCTGCAGTCCTTCGCCGGCATTGAGCAGGCAGACGGCACCACACGCACCGTCCTCTACCGCATCGCCCAGGAGGCCCTCACCAATGTGGCACGCCATGCCCAGGCCAGCAAGGCGGTCCTGACCATCCAGAATCCCCACGGCGGCATCTGCATGGAAATCACCGACAACGGCTGCGGCTTTGCCGTGGAGGGAAAAGGCAGCGCCAAGAAGAACAACCGCCTCGGCCTCCTCGGCATGCGCGAGCGCGTCGAGATGATCGGCGGCACCTTCTGCGTCGAGTCCACCCCTGGCCATGGCACCACCATCCGCGTCGAGATTCCATCCGCCACCGAAGACGCCACTTGCCCGCCGCAGCAGCCATCCTGCGACACCACCTCCCTCGAATGCCCATGAATACAACACCTGATTGTCCCACTGATGCCTCCGCTGTGGCAAATGGCCTGCGCAAGTCCTGCCTTCATAATTCGGCGCCGCCTCAGATTCATCAGGTCATTGCTCTGGCCGACGAGGCCCTGCGCGCCAGCGAGGCACGCTACCGCACCTTGTTTGAGCTGGGGCCCATGGCCGTCTATTGCTGCGATGCCGCAGGAGTGATTCAGGAATACAACCACTGCGCCGCAGAGCTTTGGGGCCGCAAACCCGCACTGGGGGACACCGATCAAAAATTCTTCGCTTCTTTCCGGCTGCTCCGCTCTGACGGCACTTGCCTGCCCTTCGATCAATCCCCCATCGCCGATGTTCTGCATGGCCTGCTTCCCGCAGTTTGCGATGCGGAGGTGCTCATCGAGCGGCCCGACGGCACCCAGGTCACCGTGATCATGAACATCCGGCCGCAAAAAAACGCCAGCGATAAAATCACCGGCGTCATCAACTGCTTTTACGACATCAGCGAGCGCAAGCAGACCCTCGCCGCCTTGCGCCTCGCAAACACAGCCATGCAGTCTGCGGGAAACGCCATCTTCATCACCAATCAAGGCGGTATCATTCAATACATCAATCCAGCCTTCACCGCACTCACCGGTTATCAAGCCGCTGAAGCCCTCGGTCGGAAGGCCAGCCTGGTTCGCTCAGACACCCATGGCCAGGCCTTCTATCAGGACCTCTGGCAGACCGTTCTCGCCGGCAATGTCTGGAGCGGCCAGATCACCAACCGTCACAAAAACGGACACCACTATGTTTCCGACCAAACCATCGCTCCCGTCAAGGACGCCAAGGGAGACATCATCCACTTTGTCAGCATCCAGGAGGACATCACCGCACGCAAGCACGCCGAGGAGGTGCACCACCGTGCCGAGGTGCTCGCCGCATCCAATCAAAAGCTGGAGCTCGAAATCCTTCATCGCAAAACCGTGGAGGACGCCCTCCGCACCAGCCAGGCCACGTCCGATGAGCTCCTTGAAAATTCACGGCAGATGCAGCAGCAGCTGCGGCAGCTTTCCCGTCAGGCATTGCAGGCTCAGGAAGACGAGCGCAAGCGCATCAGCCGTGAGCTTCATGACGTCATCGCCCAGACCCTCACCGGCATCAATTTGCGCCTGTCACTCCTGCAAAAGGAAAACTGCTCCAGCACTCAGGAGCTCCGTGAGAAAATCGCGCAGACACAGCAGCTCGTCGAAAAATCGGTGGACACCGTACACCGCTTTGCCCGTGATCTCCGTCCGGCCATGCTGGATGACCTGGGCCTGATCCCCGCACTCGAGTCCTATTTGAAAGACTTCACCCAGCAGACCGGCCTTGAGGTCAATCTGAAAACAGATGCGGGTGTGGAAGAGCTGGGCAGTTCCGGCCGCACCGTCCTCTACCGCGTTGCGCAGGAGGCCCTCACCAATGTGGTCCGCCATGCCAGAGCCACACGCGTGGACATCAGCATTCAGAAGCACGACGGCATCCATAGCATGGTCATCACAGACAACGGCCAGGGCTTTGCCGAAGACGGTGCATCCCTGGACAAAGGCTCCAACCGTCTGGGCCTCCTCGGCATGCGTGAGCGCGTCGAGATCATCGGCGGCACCTTCTGCGTCGCCTCCGTTCCCGGGCAGCACACCACCGTCCTGGTGGAGATCCCCGCAGATTCGAATGACCTCATGAAAAATCCCTTCCCCCTCCATGCTCCCCATCACCATCCTGCTGGCTGAAGACCACCGCATCATCCGCGAAGGCTTGCGTGATCTGCTCCTCTCTGAGACCGACCTCAAGGTCATCGGCGAGGCCGAGAACGGCCGCCAGGCCGTTTCTCTCACCAGCCAGCTTTGCCCTGACGTCGTCATCATGGATGTCTCCATGCCCCTCATCAATGGCATCGAAGCCACCCGGCTGATCATGCAGTCCACCGTCAAAACCAAGGTTCTGGTCTTTTCCTCCCACTGTGACGACGTTTATATCGCGCAGGCCATGGCCTTCGGCGCATCCGGTTACCTCGTCAAACAAACCGACATCCTCTTCCTGCCTGCGGCGATTCGCGGTGCCCATCATGGGACCGCATTCTTTTGCCCCAGCAAACCCACCCACGCTGCCCTCTCATGACCCCCATCACCGTTCTTCTCGCAGATGATCACACCATTGTCCGTGAAGGCCTTCGCGCACTGCTCGCCCTTGAGACTGACATTCAGGTGGTCGGTGAAGCCGCCAATGGTCATCAAGCCGTCGCCTTCGCCAACAAGCTCGCACCGGATGTCGTCGTCATGGATCTCGCCATGCCCCTGCTCAATGGGCTCGATGCCATCTCACGCATTCGCGAATGCACCCCCTCTTCCACCAAAATCCTCGTGCTCAGTTCCTACGATGAAGAGGCCTACATCCAGCAGGCCAGAGAGCTCGGTGCCTCGGGATATCTCGTCAAGCAAAGCGACTCCCATGTGCTCGGCACAGCCATCCGCGAAGTCTATCGGGGCCACGATTACTTCAAGCCCATCCGCCACGCCGTCGTGCAAGCCCCATGAAAAAAGTCAGCCTCAAACGCAACGGCCTCAGACCTGCCAAAGCAGGTTCCCTGCTGCCCAAATGCCCCACCGGCATTCAGGGCCTCGATGAAATCACCGGCGGCGGCCTGCCACGCGGCAGGCCCACACTCGTCTGCGGCGGCGCAGGCTGCGGCAAGACCCTGCTGGCCGCCGAATTCCTCGTACGCGGTGCCGCACAGTTCGGCGAGCCCGGCGTGCTCATGGCCTTTGAGGAAACGGAAAAAGAACTCAAGGCCAATGTCGCCTCCCTCGGCTTTGATCTGGAGGGCCTCGTCCGCCGTGGCAAAATCGTGGTCGATTACGTCCACATCGAGCGCAGCGAATGTCAGGAGAGCGGCGAGTATGATCTGGAGGGCATCTTTGTCCGCCTCGGCCACGCCATTGATTCCATCGGTGCCAAACGCGTCGTGCTCGACACCCTGGAGGTCCTCTTCGCCAGCCTGCCCAACGAGGCCACCCTGCGCAGCGAGCTCCGCCGCCTCTTCCGCTGGCTCAAGGACAAGGGCGTCACCGCCGTCATCACCGCCGAGCGCGGACGCGAGCAGCTCACACGCCACGGCCTTGAGGAGTATGTGTCAGACTGCGTCATCGTGCTGGATCACCGCGTCAATGATCAGATCGCCACACGCCATCTGCGCGTCGTGAAATATCGCGGCGCCATGCACGGCACCAATGAGTTCCCCTTTCTCATCGGCGACGACGGCATCGGCGTGCTGCCCATCACCTCTCTCTCGTTGAACCACAAGGCCTCGATCGAACGCATCGCCACCGGCATTCCGCGCCTCGATGCGATGCTCGGCGGAAAGGGATTTTTTCGCGGCAGCAGCATCCTCATCACCGGCACTCCTGGCACCGGCAAGACCATCATCTCCTGCAACTTTGCCCAGGCCGCCGCCCGGCGCGGCGAGCGCGTGCTCTACTTCTCATTCGAAGAATCGCCTGACCAGATCATGCGCAACATGCACTCCATCGGCCTGCGTCTTGAACCCCTCGTGCAGAAAGGCCTGCTGCAGTTTCATTCCGCGCGGCCCTCGCTCTACGGGCTGGAAATGCATCTCGCCACCATGTTCAAGGAGATCGCCGCTTTCAAACCTCACGTCGTCATCATTGATCCCATCACCAGCCTCCTGGACTCCGGCTCCGACTCCGAGGGCAAGGCCATGGTCACGCGCCTGATCGATTATCTGAAGGCAGGGCAGATCACATCCCTCTTCACCAGCCTCACCCAGGGCGGACATGCGCTCGCTCAAAGCGAGGCCGCCATGTCCTCGCTCATGGACGCCTGGGTCCTGCTGCAGGACTATGAAGGCAACGGCGAGCGCAATCGCGTCCTCTACGTGCTCAAGGCGCGCGGCATGAAGCACTCCAACCAGATCCGCGAGTTCCTCATATCAGACCGTGGCATCGATGTCGTGGACGCCTACATCGGCGCCAGCGGCGTGCTCACCGGCTCCGCCCGTGCCGCCCAGAACGCGCTCGAAAAAGCCGCCGTCCTCGCCGGCCAGCAGGAAGCCGCGCAGCTCAAGCGCGAAGTGGAGCGCAAGCGCAAAGCCCTCAACCGCCAGATCAGCGATCTCCGTTCCGATTACGAAGGCGAAGCCCTGGAACTGCGGCGCATTGCCGAGCAGGTCGGCACACGCACCCTCATGCTCACCACTGAGCGCAACGCCCTGGGCATCCTGCGTCAGGCAGACGCCAAGGTGGTGACCATTCCGCAGAGCAAACCCAAACCCGGGAGGAAAAACGGATGAAGCCCGCATCCAAAACAGTGAAAGCCAAAAAAATCAGCCGCACCAAGCTTGCCGCCAAAAAAAAGTCCCCGGCTCTGCAGTCTGCGGGCCAGTACGTCCTGCGGCTGTTCGTGGCAGGAGCCAGCGCACGCTCGCACCAGGCCGTCATGCGCGTCCGTGAACTGTGCGCAACGGTGCTGGAGGACAACTGCACCCTCGAAGTGATTGATATTTATCAGCAGCCCGCGCTAGCCCGCACCCACCAGATCGTCGCCACGCCCACGCTCATCGTCGAGCTGCCGCAGCCTGCGCGCCGTTTCATCGGCAATCTGACCAACATCACCGGTCTGTTCGTCGAATTGAACTTAAGCACCAAGGTTAAAGTCTCCCTATGAAATCTGCCCGCACGAAAAACCTCACCAAAGAACTCGCCGCAATACGCCAGCGTCTGGACGAGGCGGAGGAAACACTGCGTGCCATCCGCGATGGCGAAGTGGATGCACTCATGGGAGCCGGAAAAAAGGGGAAGCAGGTGTTTACGCTAGCAGGAGCCGAGCACGCCTACCGTATACTGATTGAAGCCATGAATGAGGGCGCGCTGACGCTGACGACGGAGAAGACGATTCTCTACGCCAACCAGTGCTTCGCCCGCATGGTCAACTGTCCGCTGGAGCGGGTAACGGGCGGCTCCTTCTGCCGCTTTTTATCTGCTGCCGACGGGGACACACTCCGCACACACTTGAAAAAAGCCGCGCAAACCGGCATCAAGATCCAGCTCCTGCTGCATGCGTGTGACGGCTCCAAACTACCCGTGCAAATCTCCATCCGCCCGCTGGCCAAAGATGGTGGTAAAAACAAAATCATCGGCATGGTCGTCACAGACCTCACCGAGTCACGCCGCACCGAGGAAATGCTGCGCGCTTTAACTCAGCGCGTGGTGCAGGTGCAGGAGGCGGAGCGCGGCCAGGTCGCGCTGGAACTTCACGACAACATCACCCAGCTCCTCTGCGCCATCCTCGTCCGCAGCCAGACTCTGGCGGACCAACTTTCCACGCATGACAGCCCGGCGCAGCAGGAAGCACTCAAACTCCGCGATCTGCTCGGCCACACCGCCGAAGAATTGGAATGCATCACGCGCAATCTTCGCCCCGGAGTCTTGGAGCTCCTCGGGCTGGATGCCGTGCTGCGTGCCACAGGCACCGAGTTCACCGCACGCACCGGCGTCCGCGTCACGCTCACCGGCGTGGCATTGTCCACACGCCTGCCCCCGGACACCGAACTGGCCTTGTATCGGATTCTGCAAGAGGCGCTGAAAAATGTGCACAAACACGCCCGTGCTCAGCAGGTCAGCGTCCATCTGGCACGTCTTGGAAATACGGTGCAACTGCTGATCAAAGACGACGGCGTCGGCTTCAACACGGAACGCCAGCCTGCCAGACGCAAAGGCACCAGCCGCCTCGGCCTGCTAGGCATGCACGAGCGCGCCGCCTACGTGGGCGGCACCCTCACCGTCAAATCCGTGCGCCGCACCGGCACAGAAATCGAGGTGAGAATTCTCCTCTCGCCAGGCAATCCCGCTGTAAACTGAACTCATATGAACTCCATCAACGTCCTGCTCGCCGAAGACCACCAGATCGTCCGTGAAGGCCTGCGTGCCATGCTCAATCTGGAACCTGACATCAAAGTCATCGGCGAAGCCGAGAACGGCCGCCAGGCCGTGGAACTCGTCAACAAAGTGCGCCCCGACGTCGTCGTCATGGACATCGCCATGCCCCTGCTCAATGGCATGGAGGCCACCCGCCAGATCCTCCAGGCCTTCCCCGGCACCAAGGTTCTCATTCTCTCCGCGCACAGCGATGATGCCTACGTCGCCATGGTCATGGCCATCGGCGCCTCCGGTTATCTCATCAAGCAAACCGCCGCGCATGTGCTGCCTGAGGCCATTCGCGCCGTCCATCATGGCAAGACCTACTTCAGCCCCATCATCGCCAAACGCCGCAATCATCAAAAGCAAAAGGACCGCGATCAGGGAGAGCTCCCAGGAAAGGCCGTCCCCACCCTCAGCGCACGTGAGATGGAAGTCCTTCAGCTCATCGCCGAAGGCAAGGCCAACAAGGAAACGGCGGATGAGCTTCACATCAGCGTCAAGACCGTCGAAAAACACCGCCAGAGCCTCATGGACAAGCTCAACATCCATGACACCGCCGGCCTCACCCGCTACGCCATCTCCATGGGCATCATCGAAAACAGCGTCCAGGTGACGATCATCTGATCCCCTTGGGGTGTAGACCCCATGGTTAAACCGGGGGCCGCGTAGGATGATGTGCATGCCATGACACTCAGCCCCGCACACACCGCGCATCTCCACCCGGCCGCCAGTCACGCACAGTCGTCGCAGGACGACGTTGTCCCAACCGCCGAAGCGGTCGCACGCCGCGCATTTATCCTATTTGAAAACCACGGCGAAGCCAAAGGTCGCGATGTGCAGGACTGGCTCCAGGCCGAGGCAGAACTCACCGCTGAGTCACTGAGCAGCGGCAGATGAATCCCCTCCCCCGAGACTCATGACTACCCCTCCCTGCACACCCGCCCAGAGCGTCATTGCCATGGCCGCCTCCGCCGGTGGCCTGAATGCACTCTCGGTCATTCTCGGCGGACTCCCCGCAGACTTCCCAGCGGCCATCGCCATCGTCATGCACCTTTCTCCCGTGCACAAAAGCCTGCTCGCCGAGATCCTGAGCAGCCGCTCACAGTTGGAAGTACGTCAGGCCCAAACCGGCGATATCCTCTGCCACTCCAGCGTCTTCGTCGCCCCGCCCAATCATCACATGTCCGTCGTCCAAGGCGGCCGCATCGCACTGTCTTCAGACGAGGCGGAAAAAGTCCATTTCGCCCGCCCCTCCGCAGAGCCCCTCTTCGCCTCCGTCGCTGAAGTTTATCAATCCCACGCCGTTGCCGTGGTCCTCACCGGTGGCGATGGCGACGGCTCATTCGGCGTGCAGATCATCAAAGACCGTGGCGGCAGAGTCATCGCCCAAGACCGCCCCACCTCGCAGGATTTCAGCATGCCTCAGACTTCCATCGCCACCGGCGATGTCGACTTCATCCTGCCGCTGACCGAGATCGCCCCCATGCTCATCGAGTTGATCACGCCTGGCAAGGCGTGAGACTATGCGCGATCACGCAGATGTGAACGGGTAGTACACCCCATGGTTCCTGCCCCCGGAGCAGGCACCTTGCCTCCTCCATGAATTCTCCTAATGAAGCAGCCACACGGCCCCCAGAGCCTGATCCCGCATTGCGCGCCTCAGAGCTCAGTTACAGGCGGCTGTTTGAAGCCGCTCGTGATGGCATTCTCATCCTGGAAGAGAACACAGGACGCATCACCGATGTGAACCCCTTCCTGACCGAACTGCTCGGCTTTACCCACGCGGAGATGGGCGGAAAAACCGTCGGCGAACTCAGCCCCTTCAAAGACATCGAGTCCAATCAGGCCATGCTCACGCGGCTGCAGGAATACGGCTACGCCCGCTATGAAAACCTGCCCCTGGAAACGCGCGATGGCCGCCACATCGCCGTGGAGTTCGTCAGCAATGTCTATCAGGCCGGCGACCACAAGGTCATCCAGTGCAATGTCCGCGACATCACCCAGCGCAAACAAGCGGAGGATGAAATCCGCCGCCTCAATGCCGAGCTGGAGCAGCGCGTCACGGAACGCACCGCACAGCTCCAGGCCGCCAACCGCGAGCTCGAAGCCTTCAGCTACTCCGTCTCCCATGACCTCCGCGCGCCGCTCCGGCACATCATGGGTTTTGTCGAGCTGCTGCAGCAGGACGCCGGCCCCACCCTCTCCGAGAGCAGTCTCCGCCACCTCAGCACGGTCACGCAGGCAGCCAAGCGCATGGGCGCTTTGATTGATGACCTCCTCGCCTTCTCGCGCATCGGACAGGCGGGCATGGAAAAGGTGGAATGCAGTCTCGATGACCTCGTGCGCGAGACCTTGGGGGATTTTCACAAAGAAACCATCAGGCGAAACATCAACTGGATCATCCATCCCCTCCCCGTCGTCTGGGGAAACTGCGCCCTGCTCCGCCAGGTCATGGTCAATCTCATTTCCAATGCCGTGAAGTTCACCAGTGAATGCGCGGAAACCCGCATCGAAATCGGCGGCTCCAATGTCGGCGAAGATGAAACCGTCATCTTCGTCCGCGACAACGGCGCAGGATTTGATCCGCGCTACGCCGCCAAACTCTTCGGCGTGTTTCAGCGCCTGCACAGCCAGGACAAGTTTGAAGGCACCGGCATCGGCCTCGCCAATGTCCAGCGCATCATTCTCCGCCATGGCGGCCGCGTCTGGGCGGACGGCGTGGTGGACAGCGGCGCGACCTTTTACTTTTCCCTCCCCACAAAAACTCGCTCAAAAGAATGACCTCCCCCGAACCCCTCAAGAGCATTCTGCTGGTGGAGGACGATCCCCAGGATGTGCAGCTCATGCTCGCCGCACTGGAGCAGCACCATCTCGCCGACCGCGTTTTCGTGGTGCATGATGGTGCCGAGGCCCTCGACTACTTGTACTACCGGGGTGAGTTTGAGCACCGCTCCCGTGGCTATCCCGTCCTGGTGCTGCTGGATCTCAAGATGCCCAAGGTCGACGGCCTCGAAGTCCTCAAGACCATCAAGTCCGACGAGCTGCTGAAGGCCATCCCCGTCGTCGTTCTGTCCTCCTCTCGCGAAACCTCCGACCTCGCCGAATGCTACCGCCACGGCGTGAACGGTTATGTCGTCAAAGCCGTCGATTACCAGGGCTTCATGACCTCCGTCCGCCAGATCGGCGCCTTCTGGGGAAAGCTCAATGAACCGCCGCCCTCCTTAAGAGCAGGCGGCACATGAGCCGGGCGTGCATCACTGGCACCCGGCGCATATTTCTACGATTGTTCTATCTATCATCGCACAATGACCACAGTCTCTCTCCGCACAGGCCACCACCATGAATACTTACGAATCTTCCACCCGCCGCCGAGGATTCACGTCACATCGTAAACCTTGACGCTCGCGCGTTAAATTCGCGGCATGTCAGCTGGCGGGAGTTAAAGCCTTGGCAGGCTTATGTATTTGCTCTCGTCGTTACGGCCATCGCCCTCGCTTTGCGGCTTGCCTTTGATGAAGCGTTGGGCGGAAATCCGGCCTTGGTGATCTTCACCATGCCCATCATGCTGAGCGCCTATGTGGGCGGATTGCGCGCCGGATTGGTCGCCACAGTGGCCTCCTATCTTGCTTCGTGTTACTACCTGCTGCCGCCGCTCCACTCCTTCGCGGTTGATTCACCCTTCGAGCGCTGGCAGCAATTTTTTGTCGTGCTGGCCGGCGTCCTCATCTCCGTGCTGAATGAAGCGCTGCACCGCGCACGCCGTCGGGCAGACCTTTTCAGCCGGGACAGCCTCCAGGCCAGAAGCGCCCTCGCCAAAGTGGAGCCCCTGCAGGACGCCATTTTCCACAGCGCCCGCTTCTGGATCATCGCCACAGACGAGAAAGGCCTCATTCAAATCTTCAATGGCGTGGCTGAGAGGATGCTCGGCTGGTCTGCCGCCGAAGTGGTGAACAAGACCACCCCCGTCAGCCTGCAGGATCCTCAGGAACTCATCGCCCGCGCCGCTGCCTTGAGCCGCGAATACGGCGTGCCGGTCGCGCCGGGGTTTGAAGCGCTGGTCTTCAGGGCTGCTCGAGGGATCGAGGACACTTACGAAGTGACCAAGGTCTGCAAAGACGGCAGCCGTTTCCCTGCGGTGCTTTCCATCAGCGCCTTGCGCGACGATGGCGAAAACATCATCGGCTATGCACTCATCGGCATCGACAACACCGCACGCAAACACGCCGAGGCAGCACTGCAGCAGGCCAATGTGAAACTGAAAGCCTGGACTCAGGCCCTGAACTCGTTTGCGATCGTCGAAGAGACAGATCCACAGGGCCGCATCACCTACGTGAACGATCCGTTTTGCAGCATCTCCAAATACAGCCGCGAGGAGCTCATTGGCCGAGATCACCGCGATGTCGTGAGTTCCGGCACCCACCCCAAAGAGTTCTGGAAGGACATGTGGGGCACCATCAGCCGCGGAAAAATCTGGCGCGGCGAGATCAAAAATCACGCGAAGGATGGCACAGTCTACTGGGTGGATACCGTCATCGTTCCGCTGCTGGGCCCGGATGAAAGGCCTGAAACCTACCTCGCCATCCGCTTTGTCATCACCGAGCGCAAACTGGCCGAAGAGGAGTGGAAGCGCGCGGAAAAAGAAATCCACATTCTCAACACAGCCCTGGAGCAGCGCGTCCTTGAGCGCACCGCCCAGCTCAAAACCGCCAATGAGGAGCTTGAAGCCTTCAGCTACTCCGTCTCTCATGATCTGCGTGCTCCACTGCGTCACGTCTCCGGTTTTGTGGAACTCCTGCAGCGGGAAGCCGGAGCCGCCCTCTCTGAGAAAAGCCTGCGCTATCTCTCCACCATTTCCCTCTCAGCCCGGCGCATGGGAGATTTGATCGATGACCTGCTGACCTTCTCACGCATCGGCAAATCAGAACTGCAAAAAGCAGAGGTGAGTCTCGATGCACTGGTAAGGGATGTGATGGGTGATTTTCAATCTGCCACCAGGGAGCGAAACATCATCTGGGACATCCACCCGCTGCCTTCGGTGCATGCAGACCATGCCTTGATGCGGCAGGTGCTGGTCAATTTAATGTCCAACGCCGTGAAGTTCACCAGCACCCGTGCCGGTGCCAAAATCGAAATCGGCAGCTCTTCCAGCCCCACTGGAGACACGATCGTCTTCATTCGCGACAACGGCGCGGGTTTTGATCCCCTCTACGCCGGCAAGCTCTTCGGCGTGTTTCAGCGACTCCACAGCCGCGATGAATTTGAAGGCACGGGCATCGGCCTCGCCAACGTCCAGCGCATCATCCACCGGCACGGCGGCCGCGTCTGGGCGGACGGCATCGTGGATGGTGGCGCCACCTTTAGCTTTTCAATTCCCAAACAACACACGGAGACCTGAATGAACACGCCAAACATGGAAGTCACCCACATTAAAAACATCCTCCTCGTCGAAGACGATCAGCGGGATGTGGAGCTGACACTCGCGGCTCTGGAGGAGCAGAATCTGGCCAATCAAGTTTTCGTCGTTCACGACGGCGCACAGGCGCTGGATTACTTGTACCACCGGGGAAAATTCACCGACCGGTCAGGCGGCAATCCCATCCTCATGCTGCTGGATCTGAAAATGCCCAAGGTCGATGGACTGGAGGTGCTCAAGGTCATCAAGGCGGATGAGCAACTGAAAAACATTCCCGTCGTGATGCTCACCTCCTCACGTGAAACACCGGACCTCAACGAGTGTTACAAGCATGGCGTGAACGCCTACGTGGTGAAGCCGGTGGATTTCTCGGACTTCATGAAAGCCGTCAGCCAGCTCGGCATTTTTTGGGCGGCGATCAACCACCCACCGCTTCCTCCAGCCAAAGAAGAAGCACCAGCGCAAACCAGCGAGGTCATTTACCTCGGAAAGAAAGAGGTCAAAAATGAACACACCACTTAGAATCCTGCATCTTGAAGACAATCCCGACGATGCCGCGCTCATCCACTTCACTCTGGAAGCTGGTGGCATCGTCTGTAAGACCACCTGCGTGCATAATCGTGCCGACTTCGGAACGCAGCTGGATCGCGGCTGCTTTGACCTCGTTCTTTCGGACTACTCGCTGCCAGCCTTCGATGGATTGTCCGCCATCGCCTTCGTCCGTGCCCAATGGCCGGATCTTCCCGTCATCCTTGTGTCCGGCACCGTGGGCGAGGAATTTGCCATCGAGTCCCTCAAAAGCGGCGCCACTGATTATGTCCTGAAGACCCGGCTGCTTCGCCTCGTCCCAGCGGTGCGCCGCGCCATGCAGGAAGTCGCGGAGCGCGCCGAACGCCGGCGGCTGGAGGCCCAGTTCATCGAGGCGCAAAAAATGGAGGTCATCGGCCAGCTCGCCGCCGGAGTCGCCCATGACTTCAACAACATCCTCGGCGTCATCATGGGCTACAGCGACATGCTCTTGATCAAGCTGTCCACCGCAGATCCCCTGCGCAATTATGTCGCGGAAATCCGCCGCGCCTCAGAACGCGCCGCCGGCCTGACGCTGCAGCTCCTCGTCTTCGGCCGCAAACAAACCGTCCAGCCCGTTGTCATAGACCTCAATGTCGTGCTCCGAGATCTGGAGCAGATGCTGGTGCG
>NZ_JBIPNG010000127.1:0-14449 GCF_044373815.1 Prosthecobacter sp.
CCGGGCGTTGTATTGGTAGCGCATCTTCGGGTTCCCCCGCACTTTGCGCGGCGCCAGGCCCCAGCTCACATCATTGGCATCCTGCTGGGAAACCGTGGGCAGGCGGGAGTCGGCATGCTCAAAACTACAGGAGCTGAGCAGCGTGGAGGCAAGCAAAGCAGCAACGAGGAGGCGCAGAGATTTCATGGTTTGGCAGAGTGGAATGCACAGCACGTGCGCCGGGCAGGCTGGCCCTGACCGGCGAGATCGGGGGTCTTGGACGCCGCCCCCGCCATTTCGTTCACTCTCCACGCACCAGACGCACGGCCACATGATCCGTGTCCGGCAGGATGCGTTTGCGCAATTCCAGGGTGACACCAATGGCTTGAAACTCCTCCAGCACGCAGGCCGCCATCTCAGCGGCGAGGGTTTCGATCAGCCTGCGCGGCCGCTCCGCCGCCAGGGCCTGCAGCCGCGCGGCGACGGCGGCGTAGTCGATCGTGGCGGTGAGGTCATCGTTCATCGCCTCGAACCGCCTGCGGATGCGCAGGGTGACATCCGCCACCAGCACCTGGGCCTCAGCCCGCTCCGCCTCGGGAACACCGATGTGCGTGGTCAGTCGCAGGGCGGCAATGCGGATTTCGTCAGGGGGAAGCATGAGATGGGGAGTTTTTAGCCGGGGCTTGGGATCTGACAATGCGGAAGTCCCCGCAGGTGTTGGAGTCTTGGGCGCTTCTTTCGCCACTCCACCCAGCAGCCCCTTCCGCAGGCACTCATCCAGCAGGATGCGGGTGGGAATGTTTAAGTCCATCTGCAGGGCCTCGGCCAGCGGCAGCCACTGAAAGGCCTGCGCCTCCTCGTTCAACACCACCTGCGGCTCAGCCTCGGCACAGCGTGCGATGTAGTTCAGCAGCAGGAAGTGCGCGGAACGCTGAAACTCCACGGGCTCGATGCAGTCCTGCACCATGACGAATTCGATGTCTTGTAACGTGAGCGCCGTTTCCTCCAAGATCTCGCGCACCAGCGCCGCCTCGCACGACTCGCCGCGTTTGATCTTGCCCCCGGGGATGCCCCAGCGGTGGCTCCACTTGTGCGTGCGGATGAGCAGCATCTCCTCTTTCGAGTTCAAAATGAGCGCGCCCACCGTGGACACCGGATAGGCGCCATCTCCCCCAGTCAAAGGCCCCAGCAGGGCGGGCAGGCGTGAGAGATCCGGCACCAGCATGTCCGGCGCGGAGGTCATGAGCGTCTCGGCGCTCTCATACCCCGTGCACGTGGCGATGGTCACCACCCCGGCGGCGTGACCTGCATCAATGTCATGCCGCATGTCGCCGATGAAGGCGGTCTCTGCGGCCGCCATGTCCAGCTCTGCTAGCAGCGTGTGGATTTCCGTGCGTTTGTCGATGACGCCGCAGCGCATGACTTCAAAGGCATCCCGCACGCCCAGTGCCTCCGCCTGGGCCATCACATGCGGCAGCGGCGCACTGCTCAGCACCACCAGTCGCCGTCCCGTGGCAGCGGCGAACTGGATAAACTCCCGCGCATGGGGCAGGATCTCGATGTCCGCATGCGCATGGGTAAAATGCTCCAGGTAGAGCTCCTGCAGGCGCTCCACCGCCAGACCGGGCAGCACCTCCGCGAAAAACTCGGTGTAAGGCAGTCGAAAGCTCCCCTTGAACTCCTCCCGCGTCATTTCCGCAGCACCGGCGGCACGCAGCATGCCGTTCACAGCACCCACCACGCCGGGCAGGTCATCCACCAGCGTCCCGGACCAGTCGAACAAGAGATTCCGAATCATGTGCCGCCCGCCTTAGCTGCGGCCACGCCGCTTTGCAAACCATTCACCGCCGACGACGGCGCAGCGACCACAGCCCCGCCACTCCCAGCAGGAGCAGGCTGCCCGGCTCCGGCACCGGTACGGGTGCGGTCACAAATTCAATTCCGTAGCTGACTTGGTCAGACCCCTCCTGGATCCAGAACGTGTAGTTTCCCGAAGGCAGCGGCCCATCAAAGCCGATGCCGGCAAACATCGGCCCGACATCCAGCAGATTGAACAGGTCGACGTAGGTGTTCCCAAAGCCATCCTGCCCGTAGCCCCACAGGGAGTTGCTCAAGTGCCCCAATGGATCATTGAAGTCGATCGTACCGCCATTGGCGATCGCCATGAAGGATTCGTTGGTCAGGCTGCCGCTCTGGGCCGAATAATCGACCAGATTGATCCCTGTCAGGTAGTATCCTGCGGCGATGGTAAAATTCCAGACGTCCGCATCCAGCGGCCCTGTGCCGCCCAGAGAACCCATGGTGCCTGAAAACAAATTAACGCCTGCATCCAGGGTGCCAATGAGCGTCGGCGCATTACCATCGCCAGACAGCTCCCCATTGATCGTCTCGTCCCAAGTCAGCGCCTGCACCGAGCCTAAAGGCAGGGCGAGAGCAGCAAGGAGGGCGAGAATGCGAGAAACCGGCATGTTATTGTAATTATATTAAATATCACAGATATTGTCAATGCCGCTGATTGTTTTCCAACTCCGAAGTTTCCGCCGCCCCATTTCAGGCTCGCTTCCCGCCTCACACCCCTGCATTTTGGCTCGCATGCGCCCCCTGCTCTCCTTGCTGGCCCTCCTCTGGCTCCCCTCCTGCGTCCACGTCTTCACCACGCATTACGACTACCAGTCCAGCGCCCCGGCACCCACGGCAGGCGGCAGCGCCTTCAGGGTGGAGTTCATCCCCAAGGCCACGGAATCCGGCGTGGCCCTCAGCGCCATGGTCGTCGGCGGGGCCATGGTCGCCGAAGTCGGCCCCTACCAGATGCGCCTGCACGCCTTTGGCCAGCCCGGGGATCAGCAGTGGTTTGAAATCAAGAGCATGCGCCTCAGCGGTGCGGACGGCTTCACGGCCCCCATGGAGCCCCGTGGCTTTGCCGGCCGGGCCGAATTCAAGCCCACCCAAACCTCCGGCACCACCCGCGCCAGCCTGCTCCTGGGCCCCTACGTCAGCCTCGATGCCGAAAAGCAGCACGACATCGTCCTTGACGCCGAAGTCGTCGTCAGCCGCCGCAGCGGCCTCTCACGCGGCAGCCTGCGCATCCCGCTCAAGCTCACCAAAACCAAACGCCGCGAAAGCACCAACGTCATCGCAGAGATCGCCCACGACATCCGCGACCGCGACAAGCCCACCATTCCCGCAGGCCTGCCCCCGCCACCGGAGAAGCCGTAGCTCCTTGGAAAACATTGAGATTTACACCGCAGAGGCTGCAACGCCGCAGAGGTTGTTTCAGAAGAACTCTGCGGCGTTCCCATCTCTGCGGTGTTGATCTGATCTGTAGGCTCCCACAGCATTTTGCCGCTTTACAGTTCACGCTCGTTCGCTCCAATGGCGCTCCACCGGTCGCACTGACCGTCGTGATTTCTCCACAGCAAACCCACAACCACACTCACACCATGGGCAAAATCCAATTCGGTTCCGAAGTCTACACCTGGTTCATGCAGGGCACCGGCAAAGGCTACGACAACAAGCTCGACCACATGATCAAGGTCGCCTCAGAAGCAGGCTTCACCGGCATCGAGCCGATGGTGCTGGAGATCTCCCAGAGCGCCCTCGGCTGCTCCAAGTACTGGCTCGGTGACTTCATCGACCCCATCAAGCTCAAGGACGTGCTGCAGAAGTACAACGTGCAGCTCGCCGGCCTCGCCCTCGTCTGCGCCTGGGATGGTGAAACCGAAGCGCCGAATGAAAAGGAAGCCGCTGACTTCACCCTCAACTTCCTCAAGCACTTCCCCGGCTCCATGCTCGGCACGGTGACGCTGCCAAGCGGTCGCAAAGACAACCTTCAGAGCCGCCGCCTCAACATCGCCAAGAACGTCAACGCCGTCTCCAAGCGCGCTGCTGATCTCGGCCTCAAGTGCTCCTACCACCCAAACTCCCCACCCGCCTCCCTCGTCCGCACCCAGGAAGACTACGACGTCGTCCTCAGCAGCCTCGACCCCAAAGTCACCGGCTGGACTCCCGATGTGGGCCACATCATCCGCGGCGGCATGGACGTCATCGCCACCCTCAACAAGTGGCAGCACCTGGTGAACCACATCCATTACAAGGACTACTCCGGCAACGGCGCCGAGCCTTGGGCCCAGATGGGCACCGGCAAGCTCGACTTCCACAAGATCACCGAGTGGCTCGTCTCCCGCAATTACTCCGGCTGGATCATCTGCGAAGACGAAGCCCACGTCGCCGTCGATGACCCCGATGGCGTGACCATGCAGAACGGCGAGTGGTGCAAGACCAACCTGCATCCGATCGTGGCGTAAGTTAGGCCACACGAATCTTTCGATTCACTCGACGCCTTCTCCTGAAAAGGGGAAGGCGTTTTTCATTGTGAACGGTTATGTTCTTGATCCTCGATGGACAAGCCGGGCAAAATACTTACAGATAAGATCAAGCAGCAATGAGCCTAACACACTTCAAACTCGAGTTCGTTGCATTAGCATCACTGTTCATTTCAGTTGGCTGCTATGCGGAGGAACTGAAACCGCTGTCGGTTTTCGGGATTGGTGAAAGCCTTTATTTTGCGGGAAGCAGAACAGATCCGTCAGACTTGGGGGGCTTTTATAAGAGTGACAACATGCCTCAGGGCATCAAGATCGATAAATTAGCCCCCCCAAACACTCTGTCTCTCGTTGTCCTGGCGGATCAGCAGGTTACATATAGCCCCTACCAAAACGGGCCCGTATTTCGCGGGTTTCAGCTTATGGTCTTCAATCGTAGTGGCAAAGAAGTGACATTCAGGGCTCAAGATTCCAGAGTTCACATCATCCGTCAGGCACAAACGCCCGAAGGGGTTTGGAAACCTATTGAACACATGTCTCACAGCGACTGTGGCAACAGCTATCATCGCGTTTTCTTGCCTGACAAACACTGTTGGACATTCGCAGTTCCCGTTTTTGCGGGATCTCTAAAGACCAAAATGCGTTTTTTATTGGTCAGCGAACTGCCAGACATAACTTATTCGAACGAGTTTGATGGCTTCATCAATACTGCACAGTGGACAGAGGCCAAGCCGGACTCACCTGCAGAGGATCCACCCAAAATTCGCCTGACACCGCCTCCGTGCGATCCCGAGTTGAAAAGAGTGATGGAACTACTGCGCTAGTCGCCATCTTTTGGATAAAAAAGCCATTCATTTAGCTACCCGCCGCTCCAACTGCCTTTCAACGCCCCAAGGACGGCGCACCTTTTTCAACGCCTGAGACGTCATAGCCCCATGATCACGGCCCCGACGCAGCGGTTCCCTACCATCCCGAGACGCCGCGCCGGGATGGTAGGGACGCGTTGTGCGCGTCCCTAGAATCCTTCGCCCCAGAGCCGCCTGCCATCCCTGCTGCTCTCCCCCTTTCCAAAGGCACCCGCCTTTCAGCTCTCACGCAATCCATCTGCGACTACGGAGTTAAAGGCCATGCATAGAAATCCGATTCAGAAATGGCTGCAACTGTCCGCACCGTGATTCACACTGCCTCATGAAAACCATCGCGCACCGAGGAGGCATGGGAAAGGGAATGCAAAACAAACCTGCCGGGGTGTGCTTGGCCGTGCGGCATCAAGCAGACTTTGTGGAGCTGGACGTGGTGCGTGCTGCGGACGGCGGATTCCATTGCGCGCATCATGGGTGGAACTCGAAGTCCGAGCTGCGCGATTGCCTGGCGGAACTCGGCTCCCACATGAGCCTCATCGCCCACCTCAAGGGCAATTATACCGAGGCAGATCTCATCTGCGTGGCCGAGTATCTGGCGCCGCATATCCATTGGGACAAGGTGGTCTTTGCTTCGCACCGGAGCGGCGTTTTGCGAAGGATGCGGCAGTTGATGCCGGACGTGCGTCTGGCTCGCTTTGGCCTGCTCCCGGCCCTTGTGGCGCTGTGGAAGCAGCAGCCCTGGCAGTGCTGCATGATCAACCAATCGGTGCTGACACGATGGCTCGTGAAGGCCCTGCAGCAGCGAGGCTATGAGGTCTTCGCGAGCTGCGTGTGGGAGCTGCGCTCCCGGCGCAGCGTGCAGGAGCTGGGGGGTGGACGCGGCTTTCGTGAATTTGTGAAAGGGTAACCAAGGCAGGAAACGTGGGCAGGGTGAGGAAACAGGGGCAGGCAAATGATTGACAAACATTCCGCCTTGATGGGACACCCGCCCCATCCCCAGAACCCAGTGAACCTAAACCCCGTGGCACAGGCATCCCGCAGACTGTGCTGGGGGTGGCTACGCGCGTGGAAGCACCCGAAGGCTTTGCCCATGGCGCGCCAAGGAACGAAACAGGCTCTCCATTGGGCGCCACTCATGCCTGGAATCCTAAGCCCGGCGGCGGGTGTTAATTCCCACCTTAGTGGTAGGATTCAGGTTCATTTCAGGTTCACCATTGGTCAGGTTCAGGTTCACAGGGTCACGACCTATATATAGGTCGTGACCCTGTGAACCTGTGACCCTAAGGGTCAAAATCCGTTTTGACCCTGGTTTGACCCTGTGACCCTGGCTCATCACGTGCGCAGGTGGCACGCGCCGGAGCCAGGCTTGATCCACCTGATGGACAGCCACGGGATAAATGGGGTGCCCCTGGGCTGCGATGGCTAGATCTTCCCCCACCTCATCGAGCAAGGCCGCTGCAAGCAGCTCTCCAAAAAAGGCAACCTCGTGACCTACGAGTTCAAGTGGGAGTGAGCGTGCACATGCGCGCGAATACCCAGGCGTTGAAATGGTTGAAATGGTGGAAGTACTCCACGGTTTCTGGGTGAAAGCGGGGGCGCGGGCCGGGGCATTGGCCCCCCTGCCCCGCCTCCGCCCTTCTCGCTGCATGATCAGCCACGCGGTCCGGACACGCTGGCTCGTGAAGGCCCTGCAGCAGCGAGGCGCCGATCTTTATGAGAACTTAATGAAAATTCAGCCCGCACTGAAGCTAAATGATACGACCGTTGTTTGGACGTGATCCGAAGGCTTATTCATGATCAGTCCCAACCAGCCAATCGCCAGCCTCTCCACCCCAATCACTCTCGGAGAACTCCAAAGGAAGTGCGACGTGATGGAGGGATACATGGACTTGGGGTTGCTTGATGAAGCGGTTCAAGTGATGCGCGAGCTCACATCGGAACTCAGGCTCACGGCTGAGGACGGCGAACTTTTCCTTAACGTCCTCATGAAAACGAACTTGCCAGCCCTGCCTGCGATGGATGAAACAAAACGCGCCACAGCATCACTTTCCACTGAGTGAGTCTGGAACGACGGTGCGAGCACGCTCCTGCGCTCGTGATTTCCCATCGCGTTCCAAAAAGGTTGGACACCCCAACCTTGTTTCAGATAGCTTCGGAAAGCACTCATGCCGTAGTAGTCCTCCCATCCCATGAAGTCCCTGTCCGCTGTTGCTTCTGCCCTGTTCCTTCTCGTCATCCTCAGCAGCTGCTGCTCCGCCCCCAAGCCCCCGGTGGATCCCTATGAATACCTCACGATCTCCGGACAGATCGACGGCAGCGAAAAGTTCACCTTCACCCCAGAGCAGGTGAAATGGACGCACCTCCACTGGTCCGAGCCCGATGACATGACGTTCAAGGGCAAGCCTTGGAACAACCCGCGCAAGACACCGGCCCAGTGGGCCGAGTTTGCCAGTCTGGATCTCCCCCATGCCACCATCGTCAAGCGCCAGGGCCGCGACGTCGTGGCCCTGGAGCCCACCACCTGCGGTTTCATTCTCTATCTGGCCGATTCCCCCAACGGCGCCGGACACTACTCCGTCACCATCGCCATTCCCAAACAGCGGAAGAAGTGAGCAATCCCACGTTACCTCTCGGCGATGCATGCTGAGGCAAGGCCTGCCACAGAACCGTATGCGTCACCTGCTGCTCCCCATCCTCCCTCTTCTCCTGCTGGCACCCGGTTGCAACCGCAAGCCGCCCAAGGCCGTCGTCCCGCCGCTGCCTGCCGTGAAGATGGAGGACGTCTCCGCCCCGGCCAGCGTGAGCGTCACGATTCCGCGCGGATCGAACCTGTACGAGGTGGCGACCACCTCTTACGGGCACGAGGATTTCAGCGGCTTCGTTGCAGCGCTCAATGGCCTGGCCGACCCGGAGCGCGTGGTGGCCGGTGCCGTGCTCAAGACACCCTCACTGACCGCCGCCTTGCGTGATGCCGGACTCGACCCGGTCTACCAGCCTGCCTTCAATGTGCTGGCCCAGACCTGGGCGGAACTGCGCACCGCACTGCCGGACTATCAGCGCGAGCGTGATGCCGCCGGCGCTGGTGATGGCACCGCCTTTGCAATCACCGTCGCCCTCAGCCGCTGTCTCCTCCAATGCGCGGACAATATGGACGCCGCACTCGATGTGCTGGCCCATCCCCAAGCAGGCCACAAGCTGCCGCGCAGCACCCTCGGCCAGTTTGCCGGAGCCTCGGGCGCTCTGCGCCATTTCGCATCGGGTCAGGTCGGAAGCCTCGACTACGATGTCTTCCTGGTTGAGAAAAGCTTTGGCCTGGGCTTCACGTATGCCCTCATCTGGGTGAAGGATCTGCATCAATGAACTTCTGAGAAATAACGAAAGCCCAAAGGCTGGAATTGCCCGTGAACTTTTCCCATCATCTATTCTAAACGACGGCCATGAGCGAAGTCCTGATCGGCGGCACCGAAAAGCGCGAGATCGTGATCGTGGATCACGACCCGTGCTGGGCGGCGAAGTTTGACCACCATGCCGCGCGCATCTCCCAGGCCCTGGGTTCCAAGGCGCTCATCATCGAGCATGTGGGCTCAACCTCCGTTCCCGGACTGGCCGCCAAGCCCATCATCGACATCGACGTGCTCGTCGCAGACTCCGCCGACGAAGCCGCCTACCTGGATGCGCTGGTGGCAGCAGGCTACGTCCTCCGCGTGCGTGAGCCGGACTGGCATGAGCACCGCATGCTCCGCACCCCGGAGTTGGACGTTCACATTCATGTTTTCACCATCGGCTGCGTGGAGCACACCCGGCATGCACTGCTTCGCGACTGGCTGCGCACCCACGCCGCAGACCGGCAGCTCTATGAGTCAGTCAAACGCAGGCTCGCGCAGCAGGACTGGCCGGACATGAACGCGTATGCAAATGCCAAGAGCGCAGTGGTGGAGGAAATCCTCACACGAGCCGCGCCGGGCATTTCCATGCAAAAAACATCAGGCACAGCTTTCACACCACCGGCCCCGCCACATCCTTCCTCTTCGCGTGCCATTCCTTGAACACGATCAGCGTCGTCCAGTTGCAGAAGCCAGAGTATGAAGACACACTGAACGAATGGCCGCTTCCACACATCAACGAGTGACCCTCAGCCGCATGAAGCGCTTCACGGCAGTGCTCATCGGAATGTTGTCACGAACCACGAGATAGACTCCGGAGCTGACGACGGTCGTGTAAGCGGGGCCGGAGTTCCAGGTGATGAGATCACCGGAAACTTCGACAGCGAAGGTCACATCGGTGGCGCTCGTGTTCCATGGTACGTTGAGCGAGAGGTAGTCCTGGCCGTTGATCGAGGTGGTAGCACTCACCGGGGCGTTGTGCACGCTGGAGTTCGTCGGCAGGGATCCAAGCGCATACTCCATGAGATTCTGCGCACCATCGTTGTCAGGGTCGGCAAGATCGGCGGCATTTCCCGTGGCTGCCGCCGTGCCAAAGTGGGTCATGCGCCACGTCTCACTCGGCGTGAATGGCGGAGTGACATCGGCGAAACTTTGACCAAAGCGGATCTCGTCGATAGCCGACTGATTCGCGCCGGTGGTGCCACCGCCGTAGCCGAGCATGGCGAGGCTGATGTTCGTTGCGCCGGTTGTCGTCCAGGTCGCATCGGCGCTGGCAGGAGCGCTGCCGCCGAGGGAGGCTGGATTGACGAAAAGATCAAAGGTATCCGTGGCACCAAACGCGCACCGCAGCACGAGCAGCGCGGTTTGACCGGAGACGACGGGCACATTGCTGCGCACGCAATCAAAGCCGTTGTTGGTGGCGTTGCGCACTTGCAGCGACCAGTAGCGGGTGCTGCCAACCATCGACACCGCAGGGATGTCTCCGCAGAAACCAAAGCCGAGATTGCTGCCACCCACGCTGATGTTGCTGGTGCTGGGCAGCGTGAACAGCAGCAGGCGGTTGTTGTCCGTGGTGTCTTTGCGAAACATCGCGCTCATCCACAGCGTGGTGCCGCTGCGCCCGATGGCTGACGGGGAACTGCCGCCGATCTTGTAAAACGCAAAGGTGTTGTCCACATCCAGCAGGCGCGCAGCCACATCAAAGCTTTTCCCGCCTGCGGCGTAGCTGCCGCTGCGGCGGAGATTGAGATAGGAGAGCGGTGTGGTAGTCGCGAGCTTGTAGCCGTCCCCATACGTGGCGGCGCTGAAGTTCGTCAGCTGCCACGCTGCGGCGAAGCCTGCGCCGGTGTTAACGGCATTCAAGAAGGGAGCCGTCGGCGCGCTCGATGGCGCGAGGTTGAAATCATCATACGCAACGAACGGCGCCATGTTGAACTGCACGCTGTTGTCGATGACTGAGGCCGCCACGTTGCCCTGAGCACTGGCATTGAACGCGGCGTTTGCAGGCACATTGATGGTGACGGCACCGCTGTTCGTCATACCAACGACATCGACTTGAAAATCCGTCCCAAGATTCGGCGCGATCTCGGTCACCGTCACGGTGGTCGCGCCAGCGGTTCCTCCAACGATGACATCACCCGCGGTGAAGCCGGTGATCGGCTGGCTGAAGTGGACGTTGAACGAGATGCTTTGTTTCGAGGTGGGATCGACCTGGGCCAGCGCCTGTGTGATCGTGCAGGTCGGGTTCGTCTCAGTCACAGTGCTCGCACCATTGAAGACATAGAGATACGCGGAACTCGCGGGCAGCGTGAATGCATAGGTTTGCGCGAAGTCGGTCACGGCCTGCTGCTGCTCCTGAATGTTGCACACTCCTTGGTCATTGCGTGCGTCGGGTGCGCCGGTGAGCTTGTAGAGCGTGGCGCTGGAGACCGCATTGAACGGCAGACGCAGCGTCACGGGAGTGTCTCCGCTGTATTTGCGTGAGAGCACAAAGACAGAGTATTTGCCGCCATCACGAAAGGCGTAGCATGCCGTGAGCGGCGTGCTGGGTGCGGCGGGTGCAGCCACACCGCCGTTGGTTGAATTAATCCACGCGGGTTGATCATGTGTGGGCACCGTGTTGATCGAAGTCGCGAGCATGTCTCCACTGACATAGCGGTTTCTCATCTGCAGCGCGAGCCAGCTCGCATACGGGTAGTTGCCGTTGTTCAGATAGGCATGAGAGGCCCAGTTCGTGCCCATCTGCAGCGTGAAGTAACACTGTGGATCGACACGCTTATAGGTGCCGTAGAGAAAGCAGTCGAGCGTGGCCACGCCAGCAGCGAGGGACTTGCCATACGCCTCTGAGACAGCATTGAATTGATTGCCCCCGCTGGGCAGGCCGTAGCCCGGGCCGCACTCGTAGTTGCCGAGTTTGTAGGCACGACCCTGCGCGGTGATCGTGTCTCGCGTCTGCGCCTGCTGATCAAACCAATACTTCCCGTAAGTGCCCGAATACATGAGGTAGTCCGCAAAGCCTGCTGAGTTCACCTGCCCGCCGCCGATGATGATGTTCGCATCCCAGCCGCCGATGTACATCGCGAGGTTTGCATACGTCGCGAGTCGTCCCGGCGCCCCTGCCGCAGGCGTGACCTGCATGCCAGAGGCCGCGTAGCCGTTCGTGGCTGCGGACACGAGCTGGCCATCGATCACAAAGTCCAGCTTGCTCGCAATCGCAGCAAAGTAAGGACTCTGCCGCGCCTGGTTGAAAAAGTACTCGGCAAACTGACCGTTCGCCACGCCGCTGAGCCCCCACTCAAAGGTGGGGTTCCACATCTCGTTGCCATACTCAATTCGCAGACGCGGAAACTCAGCGGTCCACGGCGTGGTGATGCCGCCACGCTGCGCGATGCGTTTGTCGCCATACGGCGTGCCTGCCGGACCGGCGAGATATTCCATGAAGTTTGCCCACTCCTGCTCGCTCATGTAGCTGCCCACAATGAGCCAGGGATTCGCACCGCTGTCCTTCGCCAGTTGCAGCATGAAGGGCAGATGATAAGGCTGCTCCGGGCGCGTGCGACCACCGCCGTTCGCAAACTGATTCTGCGCCAGCGCATCTTCGTTCGTCCAGTCCTCCATCGTAGATCCCCAGGTCGCGTCCGTATGGCCGGTGTGGGAACGAATCCAGCCCGGCGAGAAGTCCACGAGCTGCTGCTTCGCTTCAGCTCGCATTTCAAACTTCGGCTTCGTCGGATCATAGAGATAGAAGTTGTCCATCCACACATCCCCCGGACCGGTGAAGGCGAGCACGATCTCCGACGTTCCCTGGCTTTGAAACGGATAGGTGGCCGAGGTGGTGAACTGGCATGTGAACTTTTGCCAGGTGCCCGTAACGCCTGTCCAAGTGTTCGAGATGCCGCTGTAGGGCCCCGTAAGTCGGAACGTGACCGCACCGCCGGGCACGCCCTGCTGCTTCAGCCACACCTCGGCGCGATACGTCGTGTTGGGCGCGAGTGCTCCGTAAAAGCCATCCGGCGTGGCAAGACGGAACTGCCGCACGCTTGCTTCGCCAGTGCCCGTGGTGCTGAGCTTCATGCTCGTCCTGCCCCCGTTCTCCGGGCAGGTGGTGGTGTTGTCGCGCAGCTTCGTCAAACCTGTGCCAGTCTCGCGCCAGGTGTCGTTGCCGTTGAAGAAGCTCTGCACCCGCGGGCTGATCTTGTTCATCGGCACGTTGTCAGGATTCGAGTCGATGATGTAAACATCTCCATTCGTCAGCGCAGCACCGCTGCCACTGAGATAGATGCGGTTGTGCAGCGTCGGATCTGACTCGGCGCGATAGACCCAGTAGCCGTAGAGGTCGGACTCGCTGTTCGCATTCCATGTCAGTGTCACGGTGCCGTTGGCATTCGCCGTGGCCACAAGTCCGGTCGGTGCCGCAGGGGCCACGGAGTCCGTGATTGTCTGGGTGACCGTGCCCGTCACCGTATCCGCCACACCACCGCTCGCCAGCGCCACAAGGCTTTGTACATTCGAGTTCACCGATGTGTTGCCCGACGAATCGTAGGCCCGCACTGTGTAGTAGTACGTCTTGCCGGCGACAAGCCCACCATCATTGAATGTCGTGCTCGTGAGGCGGTTGCTGATCAGCCGGTTAAAGCCGCCGATGTATTGCGTGATCGTCCCTGTGCGCAGCAGCGTCACCTGTCCGCCAACCACTCGGTACACCCGGATGCCAGCGCCGTCGAAGAAGCCGTCTCCCAGCAAATCATAGACGGTGGTCGTCGCATTCGCGGCATTGATCAGATAGTCCGCACCACCACCCGTGGCCGTGCCCATCTTGCGCAGCACGAACGGCTCGAAGCCGGGGTCCATGACCTTGTTGTTGTAATCTGGAAAGCCATTGATCGCGATGTTCGTGCCATAGCGGTCTGGGCTCTGCGTGACGACCGTGGTGTTGATCGTGAAGTCTGCGGCTGCAGTGGGATTCTCCGCCAGAGCCGACCATTCAGCGCACAGGAGAAAGACGGAAAATAAGAGGATTCGTTTCATGGATCACCTGCCATGAATCAATCCGCACACATGAGGAAAAGCAGATGAAAAGCTCTTCATGTTCAGCCCACGAAATCACCCGTCACCACGCACTAATGCGAATGGCTCCTTCCTTGAAAAAATCGAATCAGCTTAATTTACACCACCGGCCCCGCCACATCCTTCCACTTCGCGTGCCATTCCTTGAACACGATCGGTGAGATCTCGCTGGGCTTGATTTCGCTGCGGCCGCCCCAGAACACGTTCGTGTATTCCAGCGGGATGCCTTCTTCGGCCAGGTGAGTGTCGATGGCAGCCTTGTGGGCCAGCACCATTTCTTTGTCGGTGCCGTGGATGACACCCATGATGTTCACGTTGGCAAAGCGCTCACCGCCTTCACGCCAGTAAGCGTGGGTCATGATGGTGTGGCGGCCCACTTCGCCACCGGCCCGTTCTTCCATGCCCTTCGGCACCTTCCAGTGGAAGAGTGCATTGAAGCGCGTGACGCGCACACCCGTGGAGCTGGGCTTCACATGCTCCAGGAAGGTGGAGAAGCGGCCGATGACGCCTTTTTTGTCGAGCTGCTTGGCGACTTCACAGAATTTCTCAAACGAGACACCCGCTGCCTTGGCGCGGCCTTCCCAGGGATTTGGGCCGACTTCGTCCACGCTCAGGTCTCCCTTGAGGTGCAGCAGCACGTTCCACTCTTCCTCATCCAGTTCGGCGATGTTGGTGGTCATCATCACGGCAGGCACTTCGGCGCGCTCGCCGGGCTCCAGCGTCTTGCGGCGCACATGGCCCACGCCCAGGGCGAAGATGCCGTGGGCCTCCATGGTGTAGTAGCTTTCCGCGCCGATCAGCTTCGCCAGCACATCGCAATGCTGGTTGATGTCAT